>JAZNQX010000146.1:0-7532 GCA_045590395.1 Acutalibacteraceae bacterium | reverse complement strand
ACCTCGCCGTCTTTAACAACATAATCAACATCCCTTTTCATTACACCAAAGGCGCGAATGGCCTGAGTAATATGGTGGGAGATTGTTATATTTTCGGCATCGTTTAGGTTATCAATACCAAAATAGGCTTCTGCCTTTTCTACGCCCGAGGGAGTAAGGGTAGCGGTTCTTGCCTTTTCGTCAACAACATAGTCACCATCATACATAGCCTCCTCGTCGCTGATTTTGTCGTTCATTTCCTTAACAACACATTTTTTAAGGCTTCTGACAAAACGGTTGGCTTTGTCATATAGGTCGGTGGATTTATCACCCTGTCCCGAAATAATAAGAGGAGTTCTTGCTTCATCTATAAGAATAGAGTCAACCTCGTCAACAATAGCAAAGTTATGACCGCGCTGAACTCTCTTCTCGGCATATATAACCATATTAACTCTCAGATAATCAAAGCCCAGTTCGTTATTGGTACAGTAGGTAATATCTGCGGCATATGCCTCACGCTTTTCGTCATTCGTCATTCCGTGAACTATAAGGCCGACGCTCAGCCCCATAAAACGATAGATTTTACCCATCCATTCAGAGTCACGCTTTGCAAGGTAATCGTTAACCGTTACAATATGAACGCCCTTGCCCGAAATAGCATTAAGATAGGCAGGCAGGGTTGCAACCAGAGTTTTACCCTCACCTGTTTTCATTTCGCTTATTCTGCCCTGATGAAGCACGATACCGCCGATTATCTGCACAGGAAAATGCCGCATAGAAAGTACTCTTGCGGCAGCTTCACGACAGGCGGCAAACGCCTCAGGAAGCAGCATATCAAGGGTTTCACCGTTATTATATCTCTCTTTGAATTCTGCAGTTTTGCCCTTTAACTGCTCGTCACTTAAAGCCTTATATTCTTCCTCAAGGTCAAGCACCTTTTTTTGAAGCGGCATTATTCTTTTTATTTCTTTTTCGCTGTAATTACCGAAAACCTTTTGAAATAAACCCATTTATATAATCTCCTTAAGAGTTTTGTTCTTTTCTATTATACATTATGAAGTCTTAAAATTAAAGAATATTTTGTAAACTATTTTGCCTTTATTATGCCACTATTGATGGCAAGCCCCGAGGTTACCCTTATACTGCCGTCGCGCAAAATAAATACTGCTTCCTCGTTTTCACGGCTTTCTATAAGCTGGGTTGCCTTACTGCTTCCAAGCAGCATACATACCGTTGACAGCGCATCAGCATCGGCAGAATTTTTGCCTATAATTGTAACAGAGCTCAGGTCGTTTTCTACACCATAACCTGTTTTTGAATCAATAATATGGTGATATATTTTGCCCTGATGTTCAATGTACCTCTGATAAATTCCCGAAGTTACAAAGGTACCCTCGCCGTAAATAATAGTTGCCGCAATATCATCGCTAAAAGGCTTTCTTATACCGATATCGTTGTTTTTATCACCGTAACAATATAGGTTGCCACCCATATTAACGGTGGCTCTTTTAACACCCTTGCTCTTTAAAAATTCAACCACCTTATCGGTTATATAGCCCTTTGCAATAGCGCCAAGGTCTAACTGCCCGTCAGGTAATTTTACCCTGTTTTTATCAACCACAATTTTTTTATAGTCTATTTTTTTAAGTGCCTCTTTTACCTTAGCATCGTCAGGCAAGGTATTGCCGTTAAAATCATAAAGAGAGCTTACGGGGCAAACGGTTATATCAAATTTACCGTCGCTGAGGCTTGAATATCCTACCGCCCTGCTTATAAGTTCCGCCGTTTCGGCGTTTACCTCTACAAAAACGTCACTGTTATTGATTTTATATATGTCACTGCCCTCTTTTGTACGGCTTAGCATATTTTCGTAAAAACTGCAAAGACTGAAAGCCTCTTTTATAATTTCACTGTCACAGTCAGCCGAAATGGTGACAACAGTATCCATCATAAAAAAGGTTTCACTGCTTTTATAAACTTTTCCGCTACAGGAAGCGGTGAAAAGCAAAATAACGATAAGTAGTAAAGCAATACATTTTCTCATAGAAAACATTATACAATCTATTTTCTTTTTTGTAAAGGTATGGTATAATATTATTAACAAAAAGAAAGGGTGTGGCTATATGATAAAAAAAGCGGATATAGTTTTGCTTATAGTTATTATTGCCGTATCCCTTACGCTTTGCTTTATACCCTTTTCAGAAACTAAAGGTGATACCCTTAAAATCAGCATTAACAATGAAGAATATATGACAGTTTCTTTAAACGAGGACAGACAAATAAAGCTTCCCGAAAACACCGTTATAATAGAAAACGGCTGTGCCTTCGTTAAATCTTCCCACTGTCCCGACAAGGTTTGCATAAATCAGGGAAAGATAAGTAAAAAGGGCGAAACTATTATCTGTCTTCCTGCAAAAGCAGTGTTGGAGGTGGAGTAATGGCTAAAAAAATTACTGTTTATTCGCTTCTTACTCTGTTTGCCCTTGTTGTTTCTTATATTGAGGGTATAGCCTTTGCCTTTATGCCTATACTCGGGTTTAAAATGGGCATTGCAAACACCGTTTCTATGTTTTTAATATCAAAAAAACAAACTTTGGGCGGTATTCTCGTAAACCTGACAAGAATTTTACTGTCCGCCCTTCTTTTTGGAAATTTTTATTCCTTTTTGTTTTCTCTTGCAGGCGGTATTCTCTCAACACTCTTTGTTATTTTGCTTATGCGGTGTAAAATTTTCTCGTTTGCCGGGGTAAGCACCGTCGCCGCCGTTATGCACAATTTCGCCCAGATACTTGCCGCCGCTTTGCTTTTAAGTACCATAAAAATTGCGGCGCTTCTTCCCGTTATGATGCTCTCGGGCGCGGTTACAGGGTTTATAAGCGGACTTCTTTTAATTATTTTTTCAAAAAAGTATGGTAAAATATTCAGTAATATAGTATAATAAATAAGTTGATTACAAAATTTTGGAGTTGATATTTAATGTGCGGATTTGTAGGCTTTACAAACAGCATTAAAGATGACGGCAATCTGCTTACCTCTATGATGGACAAAATTGTTCACAGAGGTCCCGACAGCAGTGGCAAATATGTTGACGATAATATTGCCCTTGGCTTTAGAAGACTAAGCATTGTTGACCTTGCCGACGGCGACCAGCCTATGTTTAATGAGGACGGCAGTCTGGTAATAGTTTTTAACGGTGAGATTTATAATCACGCCGATTTAAGACGTGAGCTTGAAGCCGCAGGTCACACCTTTAAAACAAGCCACTCTGACACCGAAACCCTTATTCACGGTTTTGAGGAATGGGGTGAGGATTTAGTCCTCCGCCTTCGCGGTATGTTTGCCTTTGTTATTTACGATAAAAAGAACAATTCTCTTTTTGGTGCCCGCGATATGTTCGGTATAAAGCCTTTTTACTACACCTTTATGGGTGAGGATTTTCTTTTCGGTTCTGAAATCAAGGCATTTTTACTGCATCCTCAGTTTAATAAGCAGTTAAATGAGGACGCCCTTGCACATTATCTTTCATTCCAGTATTCACCAACTGAAGAAACCTTCTTTAAAAATGTATTCAAGCTTCCCCCTGCGCACAGCTTTACTCTGAAAGACGGCGAAATGAAGAAAACCAGATATTTCCGTCCCGATTTTAATGAGGAAGACGGCGCTCTTGAATACTACAGTGACCTTGTTGACGCTCAGGTCAGAGAATCTGTATCGGTACATAAACTGAGTGCCGATGTTGAGGTTGGCTCTTTCCTTAGTAGCGGTATTGACTCAAGCTATATTGCCGAAGCCGCCAATGTGGACAAGACCTTTACTGTAGGCTTTGAAAGTCCCGATGGCGACCGTTATAATGAAATTCACTATGCTAAAAAATTTGCCGATACTATCGGTGTTGAGAATATCAGCAAAATTATCACCCCTGAGGAGTACTGGAGCACCTTCCCTAAAATTCAGTATTTTATGGACGAGCCTCTTGCCGACCCTGCCGCTATTGCCCTTTACTTTGTTTCAAAGCTTGCTTCAGAGTATGTTAAGGTTGTTATGTCGGGCGAGGGCGCTGATGAGCTTTTCGGCGGCTACCGCATTTATCAGGAGCCTCTTACCCTTACCGCTTATGATAAGCTTCCCTTTGCCGTTCGCAGAGTCATTTCTAAAATTTGTGAGCATCTTCCCCAGAAGCACGGTATAAACTACCTTGTGCGCCGTGGTAAGACCATAGAGGAGCGTTTTATCGGTAACGCAAATATTTTCTCTCTTAAAGAGCGAAATAGGATTCTTAAAAGTGAAATAGCCAAAAACGCCGCAACGCCACAGCTTCTTTGTAAAAAGTTTTACGATGAGGTAAGTGATAAGGATACTGTAACAAAAATGCAGTATCTTGATATAAATATGTGGCTTATGGGTGATATTCTCTTAAAGGCGGATAAAACCTCAATGGCAAATTCATTAGAGCTTCGTGTTCCTTTCCTTGATAAAAAGGTTATGGAGCTTGCAGAGAAAATCCCCCTTAAGTGCCGGGTAAACACAAAAACCACAAAATTAGCCCTTCGCCTTGCGGCAGAAAAAACTCTGCCTGAGCTTACTGCTAAAAAAGATAAGTTGGGCTTCCCCGTACCTATAAGAGTATGGCTTAAGGAAGATAAATACTATAACACCGTTAAAGAAACCTTCCTTAGTGCCGCCGCTGATAAATATTTTAACACTAAAGAGCTTTTAAAGCTTCTTGATATTCATAAAAGTGGCAAGGCTGATGTCAGCAGAAAAATCTGGACGGTATATACCTTCCTTGTTTGGCACAAAGAATATTTTGAATAACCTTGACCTCCTTTGGCAAAGATATTACCAAAGGAGGTTTTTTTATGAGCAAAATGGCAAGCTTTTTAGAAGGTATGGCACTGGGTATGATAGCAGGTATGGGAGTAATTATTGCCGGTAAAATGATAGTAGACAATAATAAACAACTTACAAAAGGCAAAAACAAGCTTGAAAAAGCCGTTATCGATTTCGTTGACGGCGTTCAGACAATGATAAAATAACAGCAAAAAACAGGTTTTCGTAAAAACGAAAACCTGTTTTTTATTTTTCAAAGCCTATTAACATTCCGCCCTTTTCGGCATAGAAACTGCAAAGACCACGGCATGCGTAAAGCTTTATTTCTGCCTCATTGTAAGCTGTTTTTATTTTATTATAAAGCTCTTTAGCGTCACTCTCGTTAAAGCAATGGGCAATATTTACTTTACCGCCCTTATAGCCCATATCGCACATATTTTTAAAAATAGCCTCTTTTGCTTTACCTGCGCCTCTGCATTTATTAAGGGGTTCAAGGTCGCCTTTACTGCTCGCCTTACCCACAACCCTTATACCGAGAAGCCCTGCCATTTTTGCTACAATAGGACTTACTCTGCCGTTATTTGCTAGGTTCTTCATTGAGGAAAGCATAAATAAAAGGGCTGTGTTTTCTTTGTACTCATTTATTATCTCACAAATTTCCTCGAAGGTTAAATCACTGTTTATAAGCTCCTCAAGTTTTTCTATTATAAGAGCAATTTCGGGGCCTGCCGATAGAGAATTCAGTACAAATACCTTTCTGTTATTATAAGACTGCTCATAGCTGTTTTTTGCCATAACCGCGGCATTAAAGCTTCCTGACAGCGTACCCGTAATTGTAACACAGAAAACTTCTTCTGCATCCCCGAAAGCATCAAGCCAATCTGAAAAATTGGGGCAAGAGGTAGAAGATTTACCCTTATAGGTATCAAGAAAATCTACCATTTCCTTAACATCTATTTTTTCATTATCGGTAAATTCTTTATCACCTGCTATTATTTTAAGCGGCGCGGCGCTGTAGGGCGCAAATTTTGTAATCAAAACATCACTTGACGAATCTGCTACTATTTTTCTGTTTTTCATAAAATGCTTCCTCTCTGTTTTTTACCAACTTATTTTATGTAATAAACAGTTTTATATCAACCTACCGTAGCATTTTATATTTCTACAGATAAAAACAAGACGGTAGAGGTTGAAAGAATCAACTCTACCGTCGGTAGAAATACTATTCATCAAGCTTAAGTACAGCCATAAATGCGTCGGGCGGAACCTCCACCTTACCAAGACGGCGCATTTTCTTTTTACCCTCTTTCTGCTTTTCAAGAAGCTTCTTCTTTCGGGTAATGTCACCGCCGTAGCACTTAGCAAGTACGTCCTTACGCATAGCCTTAACGGTTTCGCGGGCAATTATTTTACCGCCTACCGCCACCTGAACGGGCACCTCAAAAAGCTGACGCGGAATATACTCTTTAAGCTTTTCAGCAATTCTTCTTGCCCTTGTATTAGCATTATCAATATGAACAATAAAGGACAGGGCGTCTACCACATCGCCTGCAAGCATAACATCAAGCTTTATAAGCTTTGATTTCTCATAGCCCTTTGCCTCATAATCATAAGAAGCGTAGCCTTTTGTACGGGATTTAAGAGCATCAAAAAAGTCATACACTATTTCGCCCGTAGGCATAATATAGTGAATATCCACTCTGTCCCCCATATACTTCATATCGGTGTATATACCTCTGCGCTCCTCACAAAGCTGCATAATAGCGCCAACATAATCATTAGGGCTGTAAATATGCACATCGGCAACAGGCTCCATAGCCTCAACTATTGAGGCAGGGTCGGGATAGTTTGTAGGATTATCTACATCCACGGTACTGCCGTCATTTAAGGTAAATCTGTAAACAACGCTGGGGGCAGTGGTAATTATGTCAAGGTTGTATTCCCTTTCCAGTCGTTCCTCAATAATTTCCATATGAAGAAGTCCCAGAAAACCGCAACGGAAACCAAAGCCCAAAGCTTTACTGGTTTCAGGCTCATAAAGCAATGAAGCATCGTTTAGCTGTAGCTTTTCAAGAGCTTCTCTAAGGTCACCGTATCTTGCACCGTCCGCAGGATAAATACCGCAGAAAACAACGGGGTTTACCTTTCTGTATCCTTCAAGCGCTTTACTTGCAGGGGCATCTGCCAAGGTAATAGTATCACCCACACAGGCATCCTTAACGGTTTTTATGGAAGCGGCAAGATATCCAACCTCACCTGCTTCAAGACAGTCACAGGGAAGCAGACAGGTTGCCTGCTTTCTGCCTACCTCTACAACGTCAAACTCGGCACCGGTAGCCATCATTCTTATTTTATCACCGGCTTTAATCTTACCCGATACCACACGGAAATATACAATAACACCCTTATAGGCGTCATAGTAAGAGTCAAAAATAAGGGCCTTAAGGGGCGCGTTTCTGTCGCCCTCGGGGGCAGGAATATCGGTAACAATACGCTCTAAAACTTCCTCTACATTTATACCTGTTTTAGCCGAAATTCGCGGAGCATCCTGAGCCGGAATACCTATAACATCTTCAATTTCATTTATTATTCGCTCAGGCTCGGCAGAGGGCAGGTCAATTTTATTTACAACGGGTAAAATTTCAAGACCGTGGTCAACGGCAAGATAGGTATTTGCAAGGGTTTGCGCCTCAATACCCTGAGAGGCATCTACCACAAGTATT
>JAZNQX010000145.1:0-1507 GCA_045590395.1 Acutalibacteraceae bacterium | reverse complement strand
GCTGACACCGCCGTCAACCTCATATACTCCGCCGCTAAGCTTTCCGGAAACCTTTATGAAATCCTTGTCCTTTTTAAAGAAAAATCCGTTTTCTTTACACAGTTTTTCATAAATGTCCATAGGACGTTCCATAAGCTTACCCCTACCCGTCAGTGTTATTTCTTTGCCAAACAGCAAACAAATAGGTATTAAAAACCTCATTGTACTGCCGCTTTCTCGACAAACTAGAGTTTCGGTAACACTATTATCAGCAGAAATACCGCCAATAATAACGGTGTCGCCCTCTATACTCACCTTTGCGCCGAGAGATTTCAGGCAGTCAAGGGTAGCCAGTATATCCTGCGAGTATTTTACATCCGTTATTATACTTTTTTCTGACAGCGCACCACAGATAAGATTTCTGTGCGCCATACTTTTTGAGGGTGGGGCGCAAACTGTACCCTTTGCAATACCCTTTTCTATAGTTACTGTCATTTATTTTTATACTCCATCAAAAAATCTATAGCCTCGGTGTAGCCGCACAGAGAATGTCCCGAAATAGTCTTAACGCAGGCGCTTCTGATAAAGCTTACCTGACGGAAATCCTCTCTCTTTGACACATCTGAAATATGCACCTCAACAGTAGGAACACCTACCGCCTTTACAGCATCTAAAATAGCAACGCTTGTGTGGGTATAGGCGGCAGGATTTATAACTATGCCGTCTGCATTTTCGTAAGCAGACTGTATTTTATCAACAAGGTCACCCTCGTGATTTGACTGAAAACACTCAATTTCAATGCCCTTTTGCTTTGCATAGTCGGTTACCATATCAATAAGATTCTGATAGGTTTCCTTACCGTAAATCTGCGGTTCTCTGATACCCAGCATATTTATATTAGGGCCGTTGATTACCAGAATTTTCATACACTCATATCCTTTTCTATTTTAAGCACAGTTTCCTCTATGCTGTATGCACCCGAAATTTTATAATCGGCAGTTTCACAGTATATGGGATAGCGCTCATCATACCGCTTTTTAAGTGCCTCTCTGTCAGATGACAGTGGACGGTCAGCAGTAGTAATAAGTTTATCAAGAGGACGGTCAATAAACCATAAAAGACCGTTTTTATGAAGATTTAAGCGATTTTCTTGCCTTAGTACCGCGCCGCCGCCTGTGGCAATAACCGCTTCTGAGAATTTACTTACTTCGAAGATAACTTCACTTTCAATTTTTCTGAAAGCCTCTTCCCCGTCGGTCTTTATAATTTCATAGCAAGGTCTTCCTGTCTTTTCCTCTATAATACTGTCGGTATCGTAAAATTTACGACCCAGCTTTTCGGCAAGAAGTTTACCGATAGTAGACTTTCCGCAGGACGGCATGCCGATTAAAACTATATTCTGCTTGGATTTTAAAACCCTTTGGTATACTCTGTCTATCTCGGTTTTGTCAATATCCTTACCTAAAAACTTTTCGCAGGCATAAACTGCCTGAGCCACCAGCATATAAAGACCGCAAACAGATTTTGC
>JAZNQX010000144.1:0-1503 GCA_045590395.1 Acutalibacteraceae bacterium | reverse complement strand
AACCGAAATAAAAATGATAGATACATACTGGTCTGACCATTGCCGTCACACCACATTCCTTACCACTATTGACAGCGTAAAGTTTGAAGATGAGCTTTTACAGAAGGCTTATGACGAATATATTGATGTAAGAAAAGAACTGGGCAGAACAAAGCCCATAAATCTTATGGATATAGGCACTATTGCCGCAAAATATCTTAAGAAAAAGGGTCTGCTTGAGAAACTTGACGAGTCTGAAGAAATAAACGCTTGTACCGTTAAAATTGATGTAACGGTTGTCGGAAAAACAGAGCCTTGGCTTCTTCTCTTTAAGAATGAAACCCACAATCATCCTACCGAAATTGAGCCCTTTGGCGGTGCCGCAACCTGTATAGGCGGCGCTATAAGAGACCCGCTTTCAGGCAGAAGCTATGTTTACGGTGCTATGCGCGTAACGGGTGCAGGTAATCCTCTTGCCGACCTTGAGGCTACAATGGAAGGTAAACTTCCCCAGAGAAAAATTGTTACAACTGCAGCTGCAGGATATAGTTCTTACGGTAACCAGATAGGTCTTGCAACCGGTCAGGTAGACGAAATTTACCACGACGGCTACACTGCTAAGCGAATGGAAATCGGTGCTGTTATAGCCGCCGCCCCCGAGGAAAATGTAAGACGTGAGGTACCGAGTGACGGTGACATTATTATTCTGCTCGGCGGACGTACAGGCAGAGACGGTTGCGGTGGTGCTACTGGTTCTTCAAAATCTCATACCATAGAATCTCTTGAAAGCTGTGGTGCAGAGGTACAAAAAGGTAATGCTCCCGAGGAAAGAAAGCTTCAGCGTTTATTCCGCAGAGGTGACGCTACCCGTCTTATAAAGCGTTGTAACGACTTTGGCGCAGGCGGTGTTTCGGTTGCTATAGGCGAGCTTGCCGACGGTATTGAAATCAACCTTAACGCCGTACCTAAAAAGTATGACGGTCTTGACGGTACCGAACTTGCAATTAGTGAATCTCAGGAAAGAATGGCAGTTGTAGTTGAAAAGGAAAATGTAGATAAATTCATTGCCCTTGCAAATGAAGAAAACCTTGAAGCTACCGTAGTTGCCACCGTTAAGGAAAACCCCAGACTTGTTATGTACTGGAACGGCAAGGCAATAGTTGATATCAGCCGTGACTTCCTTAATTCTAACGGTGCTGAAAAGCATATTGATATTTCCCCCGTTAAATGTGAAAACTTCGATAAACAGATAAGCGGTTCCTTTACCGAAAACTACGAAAAGGTTGCCACCGACCTTAATATGTGTTCAAAGCGCGGTCTTAGTGAGCGTTTTGACTCTACTATAGGCGCAGGCACAGTACTTATGCCCTTTGGCGGTAAATATCAGCAGACACCTATTCAGGCTATGGTTCACAAGGTATCTGTTGAAAAACGCCATACCGACACCTGCTCTCTTATGGCTTGGGGCTACAACCCCTTTATAGCCGAAAAGAGCCCCTATCACGGTGCATATCTGGCTGTTGT
>JAZNQX010000143.1:0-3806 GCA_045590395.1 Acutalibacteraceae bacterium | reverse complement strand
GCCTACCGTTTAAGGTCTGCCTTGCCCACGCAACATTATAACATAATTTGATAAAAATTGCAATAGTGAATCATCCTGACACCGTGAACGCAATTGTAGAGTCGTCAATGATAGGTGACACTTTTCTCAAAAAAATATGATGAAGTATGTGGTTGGAACGAATTTGGGTGTTTTGAGGAGCCGAAGGCGACGAAAAACACCCAAATTCGGCGCGGCTCACATCACCGCCAGATAGTCCTCTAACACCTCTTGCGGACTTCTGTAATTTAAACAGCATTTCGGAATTCGGTTTGAAATGCGATTATATTTGGCGATTTGTTTTCTTCCGTCCTCCAAGCTGTACATCCGCATTTTGCTGTAAAAACGCACCCCGTCAATGCGATGCTGACGTTCCACTTTACCGTTATGTCGCGGCGTTGCCACGCGGATCCGATGGTAGATAATCCCGTTTTCTTCAAGATGGTTTTCAAATAACGTTTTATGTGTAGCCGTCTTTACCAGTAATGCGTTCGTCCATTCAGTTCCGTTATCCGTCTGTATTTCTCTGATCGGAAACGGAAAGTATTCTATTACTTTCTTTAAAAAATCCAATGAACTGTATGTGCTATGCTCATCATACATTTCTCTATAACAATATCTTGTACATTCGTCAACTGCTGTATATTGGTAGTATTTCTGCCCATTCGTAACACAATACGCCGGCACAAACTTAACGTCTATCTGAACCTTTTGTCCCGGATATTCTGCCCTTTGGTATGGTTTGGGTTTATAGTATTTGTGTTTCTCCGATGTTTTGCTCAATCCCATCCTTTTGATTGCACGAAGCATACTTTTATAGCATCTGCTATACCCTTGTTCTCGCAGCTTATCCCATAGCATAAGCATATCCCCTTTGTTTCGCCGGTAGTATCTTTCTATGAGTTGAGCTTCCTCTGCCGTATGCTGTCTTGGGTGGCTATGCGGTCTATGTGATTTGTCGAGCAGGCTCTTCCAATGGCCGTCATATTTAGTTTTCCATTCGTAGATTGTTTTGCGACTTACGCGGTGCCGTATGCTTGCGTTGGTTACTCCATATTTTTCTGCATACCGAATTACCCGTTGACGAAACCGTGCTCTTGATGCTATACTAATCACGAAAAACAACTCCTTTGTGTATGTGTTCGGTGTGGTTACTTAACATCATATCACATTTGAGTTGTTTTTCTCTTTTTATTTGTTACCTATCAATTGTACCATAACATATTGCATAAATATACTGTAGGTTTGTCAATGATGTGTTACAAAATTAGAAAACTTCGCCGTTAATAAGAAAAGCCTTTAAATAATCAGCAGGAGATTTCCAATTAAGGGGACGCATAGGAAAATTATTGTATCTTCTGTTGTGTACAGAAAGTTGCTTTTTAAAGTCATCAAAAGAGTAAAAAGTATGTGTTGCATAAAAGTATTCGTTATCTTTACGGTGAGAACATTCAACTTTGCCATTATGTCTTGGTGTGTAGGGTTTAATAAGTTTGTGCCGTATGCCACACTGTTCGAGCGTACGCTCGAACAGTGTGGGCGTTGGCTTTTGGGTATTACCTAATTGCTTTGTAAATTCCATACCATTATCTGTTTGTACACACTCTATCTTAAACGGAAATTTATCTATTAAATGCTTTAGAAACTGTGCAGATGAATATGAGCTATGCTCCTTAAAATCCTCTAGATAGCGGAATCTTGAATATTCATCAATAGCTGTGTATTGGTAAAACTTTTGTCCCTTTGCTTCACCTACTATACAGGCTTCAGGCACAAACTTAACATTTATTTGCACTCTTTGACCAGGATATTGCATTTGCTCGTATGGTTTAGGTATATATTTAGGATTAGGTAGTTTTACCGCCATTTGACCTTGTCTTCGCAAAAGACGGTATAATCCCGTTACAGAGCGTGTATATCCTCTTTGTCGAAGTTTTACCCAAAACACTACTAATCCAGCATTAATATTGCGTTTTCGCATATCTGCTATTAGTTTTAATTCTTCGGGTGTATGCTCGTTAGGATGATGATGCGGTCTATGCGATTTATCTGCTAATGATTGTAGCGTTCCGTCATATCTTTTCTGCCAACGATAAACATATTGGCGGTTGGTTTTGTATCTGATTGCTGCTTTGGTTACTCCATATTTCAAAGAATATTTAATTAAGGCTTGACGATACAGCATTGTTTGTGTTACAGTTTTCATGACGAATGGTTAATCCTCCTGTACGTTTTGATTTAGCAACTTAACTGTAACACAGGATTTTCCATTCGTCACTCTTTTTTTCGATACTGTAACATATCTATTGTAAACCTACAGGTGATAATTCTGCTTTTGAAAGATTGTTGTGGTACAATAGATAGGTAACAAAATAAAAAGAAAATTCATCTCAAATATGGTATGATGTTAATAACGACAAAAACAAAGTACCACAAGAGGTGAATTTTCTGTGACTAGTATAACATCAAAAGCCAAGTTTCGTCAACGGGTAATTAGATATTCTGAAAAAAATGGAGTAACAGCAGCAAGTATAAGGTTTAGAATAACTCGAAAGGCAATATATGACTGGAAGAAAAAATATAACGGTCATTGGAAGAGTTTGCGTGACGGTTCGCATCGACCACACAGCCACCCAAAGCAACATACAGCTGAGGAAAACGCTTTAATAATGCGTTATTACGCAAGAAATAAAGAAGATAAAATGGTTTTGTGGGATAAAATACGTAAACAAGGATATATCCGACCGTACAAAAGTATGGTAAGAGCTCTCAAAAGATTAGTTATTGAGGAAGAAATTGCAAAGCGTAGTAAATATAACCCAAAACCATATAAGAGAGCAGATTATCCGGGACAAAAGGTGCAGGTAGATGTAAAATTTGTGCCATCATACTGTGTAGCGAATGGGCATAAATACTACCAATACACAGCAATTGACGAGTGTACAAGGTATTGTTTTAGAGAAATGTATGATGAACACAGCACATATAGTTCGTTGGATTTTCTTAAAAAATTAATAGAATATTTTCCGTTTCCAATCAGAGAAATACAAACAGATAACGGAACAGAGTGGACAAACGCACTTTTGGTAAAAAAAGCAACACATAAGACGTTATTTGAAGAATATCTCGAAGCAAACGAGATAATTCACCATAGAATACAGGTAGCAACGCCAAGACATAACGGCAAAGTTGAAAGACAACATCGGCTTGATGAACAACGCTTCTATAGCAAAATGAGAATGTATAACCTTGCAGACGGCAGAAAACAACTGGCAAAATATAACAAACTTTCAAATAACATACCAAAATGTTGCTTAAAATACCGTAGTCCAAATGAAGTGTTAGAGGACTATCTGGGTGTAATGTAATAAGCGCCGATTTTGGATGTTTCTCGTCGCCTTCGGCTCCTCCAAACATCCAAAATCTTATTCAATTTAGTTTTCATCATATTTTTTTGAGAAAAGTGTAACCTATCATTGACGACTGTACATAGGGCGTATTTTATTAACGTCAAATATTATTGCATATTTTTACAATATATGTTATTATTAGTTCAACTAATTAAAAATTAGGGGGATTGTAAAAATGAAAAGTGTTAAAAAACTCTGGGCAGTTATGCTTATAGTGGTTATAGCCACCTTTGGTCTTACCCTTACAGCTGCCGCAGAAACCATTACCGTTGGCGGTGAAGACGGCGTATCTTATGATTTATCGGTTTATGAGGATGATGAAAACGGTGAATTTTCAGGCGCAATGAGTTATGTTGACGGTTATGCAGATAATTTGCA
>JAZNQX010000142.1:0-2387 GCA_045590395.1 Acutalibacteraceae bacterium | reverse complement strand
AACTTTCGGCTATAAACAGTCCACAGGACTGTTTTCTTTACGCCGAAACCCTCTTAGGCTTCAAGTCCCGTCTGAATTTACACAAAGAAAAAACCGAAACAACCCAGATGGATTATTTCGGTTTCTTGGTGCGAGTGACGGGACTTGAACCCGTACGTCGTGCAACACACGCCCCTCAAACGTGCCTGTCTGCCAGTTCCAGCACACTCGCATTTGCGACTTTAATATATTACCACAAGGCTTTTTATTTGTCAACTGTTAATTTCACTTTTTTCAAAAATTTTCAAAAACAATTTTAACTCTTTGTTTTGTACGGTTTTATGTCGGTGAATGTCGCAAAATATGTCTTTAATATTTTATCGGCACAAATAAAAGCGCGGTCACATTTGTGCTAATAAATATAGAAAGGCTTTTTTATGATTTATGCAGAAATTAACGGACAGCGTATTGAAAATTTAAAATATGACGCTGTTGTAGCAGATAGTATCAACTATCTGACTTTAAGGCTAAAGTTTAATAAGGAATGGAACGGTTATGCACCAACAGTAGTGTTCTATCATCCAAGTAATGATTCGGGACTTTCCCGCGTAATTAACGAGGATATGGAGAGCGAAATAGGCGAGTATACCGTAATAGTTCCATTCGAGGTGATTTGTACACCCGGCTTTAATTTTTCGGTGTTCGGCACAAACGGTGAAAACAGAATTACCTCTGAAGAAGCATTTGTGCTTGTAAAGGAAAGCGGTATGCGCGAAACCACCCTACCTCAAGACCCTACACTTTCTGAATATGAACAAATTTTAGCAATAGCCACTTCGGCTAATGAAATTGCCCAGAGTGTACGCGATGACGCCAATAACGGCGAGTTTGTGGGTGCAAAAGGAGATAAAGGTGATAAAGGCGACAAAGGCGACGCTTTCACCTATGAAGACTTTACCGCTGAACAGTTGGCACTTTTAAAAGGAGAAAAAGGTGACAAAGGGAACAAAGGTGATAAAGGCGACAAAGGTGATATCGGCAAAGCTTTTACCTATGATGATTTTACAGAAGAACAGCTTTCTGCTCTCAAAGGCGAAAAAGGAGATATAGGATATACCCCGTTGAAAAGTGTTGATTATTGGACTGAGGATGATATTAACGAAATCAAAAACTATGTTGATGAAGCAATTTTAAGAGGTGAATGGTAATGAGCGTAAATGAAAAAATGACAGCTATTGCCCAAAGGATAAGAAATTATACCGGAAAAACCGAAAAGCTTTCCTTGGATAAAATGGAGGCCTCTATTGATGAGGTTTATGAAAAAGGTAAGAGGGAAGGTTACTATGACGGTGCTTTTGATTTTGGTAATAAACAGACTGTAGAGGGCGCTGGAAGTGTTACTGTTCAAAATGTACATAACATTACACACAGAATAAATGTTACGGTTTTTGACGAAGATTTGACCGATATAATGGTGACAAGGAAGGGTAAAAACCTTTTAGATGCTTCAGTAATTCTTAAAGCAAACGATTGGGAATACAAAGACGGATATTATTTCGGAAAGGCTGCGGCACTCAGAAATTGTTTTCATCCCAGTTATTCAAACAACTCTTTGTTTAACGAATTTAAGGCTGGTACGCGGTATACCTTTACTTTAAAGGGCTACAATGCTACAGATGATATAGCAAGTACAGTTGGTTTCTTTTTTCAGTATTCGGACGGAACTACTACTGTGCAGTATCTTAAAAGTAATAAAGAAGTTAAATCGGTTACCCTTGTAAGTAAAGAAGGTAAAGATGTAGTAGGTCTTTATGCAACATACAGTGCAAATCAACCAATTATATATTTAACCAACTTACAGATTGAAGAAGGAAATACCGCAACTGATTATAGTGAATATTTTGAAGAAACCTATAATGTAAATTTCAACGGAAAGATTGAAGAGATATTAAGTGTAGCACCAACTATGTACTTTACTGCAAATAAGGATACTGCGGTCATTTCGGTGGAATATTTAACAGAAAACTAAAATTTAGGAAATGGGTGAGAAATCACCCATTTTTTGCTTGAAAATTTCGTTGGTTGTAGTATAATAATATGGAAATAAATAATGGAGGCAGTAAAATGAGCAAAATTCAGATGACAACGCCTATGGTTGAGCTTGACGGCGACGAGATGACCAGAGTTTTATGGCAATGGATAAAGGAGATTCTTATTATTCCTTACATAGACCTTAAAAGCGAGTATTATGACCTTGGTCTTCCTTACCGTGATGAAACCGATGATAAAGTAACGGTTGAAGCCGCAGAGGCTATTAAAAAGTACGGTGTTGGTGTAAAATGCGCAACTATTACTCCTAACGCTCAGCGCGTTGAGGAATATAACTTAAAGCAGATGTGGAAAAGCCC
>JAZNQX010000141.1:0-8723 GCA_045590395.1 Acutalibacteraceae bacterium | reverse complement strand
CACATTAGAGTCAATAATAACCTTTTTAGGCTGATAAAAAGCGCCGACTATGTTTTTATAGCCGTGAAAATCTATTGCCACCTTGCCGCCTATTGAAGAATCCACCTGAGAAAGAACGGTTGTCGGGATATTATAAAAATCTACCCCTCGCATAAAGCTTGCCGCAACAAAGCCTGCAAGGTCTCCGATTACGCCGCCGCCAACCGCTACAACACAGTCGCTTCTTGTAAAGCCCTCGTCAACCATTTTTTCTAGTAGCAATTTATAGCTGTCAAAATTTTTGGTTTTCTCACCGTTTGGCAACACACAAATAACAGGGTGCTTACAAAACCCTGCAACAGCCTCGGTATACTCAGCCGGTATATTGTCATCGGTAACAATAAGCACCTTTCTGTCAAGCTTTAAAAGCTCACCAACTCGGCTTAGCGCTCCCTTTTCTATAACGATATCATAGCTTCCGCCTGATACATTAACAGGAATTATCATAAATAAAACTTCACCTCTATAGTGCTATATCATGTTCAAAGCTGCCTACAATTTTCACATTATTACAAACATTTTTAAGTTCCGAAAGCATCTTTTCGCCCTCGGGAGTGTTAACATTACCCTCACCCTCGGCGTAGAAGTAATAGTCCCAGATAAGCTCTTTTGTAGGACGGCTTTTAAGTGCCTTCAGGTTAAAACCGTTCTCCCCGATAACCGACAGAGCCTTACAAAGAGAACCACTTTCATTCTTAACGGTAAAAAGCATAATAAACTGCTTATCATTTACGGTGTTATCCCTTTTAACTCTGGAAAATACAGCAAAACGGGTAGTATTATTGTTACTGTCATTTATAGAATTTTCAATAACCTCAAGACCGTAAATTTTTGCGGCTTCCTCACTGCCTATTGCCGCAAGGTCGCTTCTGTCACAGTTTGCCACATACTCTGCCGCAACGGCGGTATTGGATGCCTCTCTTGTAATAAAAGAATGCTTTTTAATATATCCTGCGCACTGACCCAGAGCCTGTGAATGACTCATAACCTCTTTAATATCGGAAAGTTTTGTACCTTTTTTAGCAAGTAAATGCTGTGATATTGAAACGTCATATACGCCGTTAATATAGAGTGAGCCAAAGAATGCAAGGTCCATAACCTGACCTACATCACCATTATAGCTGTTCTCCAGTGGTAAAAGCACACAGTCTACATCACCTTTAACGGCGGCGTCATAAGCGTCCTTAAAGCTTTCAAAAGGAACGGCTATACAGTCTTTAAAAATCTTTTTAGCCGAAACATAGGCAAACGCGCCCTTAACACCTGCAAAGGCAACCTTTAAGCCGTCGTTAAGTTTTCCCTGAAAATTACGGGAAAGCTCCATATTATAGCGCAGAAAATTTATGTAATAAGAGCGAAGCTCCTCACTTAAAACAAGACTGCTGTTTTTTTCTATAACAGCCTCTTCCCTTTCCTTATCAAGTATGGGAAGGCCGCGTTCCTTTTTATATTCGGCAACAACCTTTACAGCTTCCATACGCTGACAGAAAAGCTTTGCCATTTCTTTATCTACTTTGTTTATTTCTTCTCTGGCTTTGCTTAATTTATCCATTATTTATACTCCTCATATAATCTTTTAAATGCAGGGAGTGAATTTTCAATCTGCTCTGTTGAAACACAGTAAGAAATTCTTACATAACCGCCCATACCAAACGAGTCACTGGGTACCAAAAGGAGCTCGTGCTTTTTAGCCCTTTCGGCAAAAGCGGCGGCGTCAGGCTCCAGCGCCTTTATAAAGAGATAAAAGGCTCCGTCAGGCTTTACGGCAGTGTAGCCGTACTGTGTAAGAGTGTTATAAAGAAGTTCGCGGTTTTTGTTGTATATGCTGACATCTGCAGTTTTACCCAGATTTTCTGCCACAACCCTTTGAAGCATAGAGGGTGCACAAACAAATCCAAGGGCTCTGCCTGCGCCACAAATAGCAGCAAAAGTTAGAACGCTGTCTTTACATAAAGGTGATACAAATATATAGCCTATGCGCTCGCCGGGTAGAGATAGTGATTTACTGAATGAATAGCAAACTATAGTATTATCATAGTATTTTGCAGGGTACGGTACAAAAACATCACCGTATACAAGCTCTCTGTATGGCTCATCAGAAATAAGGAATATCTCTTTTCCAAATTCCTCTTGTTTCTTATTCAAAAGTGAAGTCAGCTCTATTATGGTTTCCTCACTAAAAACAACACCGGTAGGATTATTAGGAGAATTTATTATTATAGCCTTGGTGTTTTTGTTTATTGCCTTTTCTAAAGCTTTAATATCTATCTGAAAATCAGGCTCACGGCAAGGAACAACTACGCACTTAAGCCCTGCCCTCTCAGCAAAAACTCTGTACTCGGGGAAAAAGGGTGCAAGTAAAATAACCTCATCACCCTCATTAGCAATAGCGGTCAATGACACAGTAAGAGAAGCCGCCGCACCGCAGGTCATATAAATATTTGAGGCTGAGGCGTTAACACCTGAGGTTTCTTTAATATAAGCGGCAATTTTTTCTCTGACACCCATATCACCGGGGGCTGAGGTATAACCGTGAAGCATTACACTGTCCTCGGTATCAATAAGTCTTTTAATTGTATCATTTACACAGTCGGGTGCAGGTACACTGGGGTTACCCAGACTGAAATCGTAAACCTTATCGGCGCCGATTTCTGCTTTTCTCTGTTTTCCGTACTCAAACAACTGTCTTATTGCAGAGCTTTCTGTACCAAGCTTTAACATCTTTTCATTTAACATTTTATTCGCCTACTTTAAACTCTAAATAATATTTAATCTATTATATTATATAGCACTATTTTTTTGCCGTCAAGAAAAAGGATGGCTTTTCTCACAAATTTTATAAAAAACATAGAAAACAAAGCTGTTTGGTGGTATAATAAAGGCATAAAATAACGAAAGGAAGCAACTACTATGTCGGTAATTAGTGTAAATAAAGATAATTTTGAAGAAATTAAGAACAGCAATAAAACCGTTTTGCTTGATTTTTATGCAGACTGGTGTGGCCCCTGTCAGATGGTCTCCCCCATTGTTGATGAAATAGCAGAGGAAAACGCAGGTGTTCTTGTAGGAAAAATAAATGTAGACAAGGAAAGTGAACTTGCCGCTGCCTTTTCGGTAATGAGCATACCAATGCTTGTTGTTATGAAAAACGGCAGGATAATAAATCAGGCTGTTGGCGCTATGCCTAAGGACAGCATATTAAAAATGCTTGAAGAATAATAAAAAACCGCCGCTGTTTAACAGCGGCGGTCTCTTTTTGTTTATTAGATTTCAGGAATTTCGATTTCAATTTCCTTACCGATAGCATTAGACTTAATGATACCGTCGATAATAGCCTGATTGTAAATAATCTGGCTGGAAGGAACGGTAGGCTCGCCACCGAACTTAACAGCGTCGATAAATTCACGAAGCTTGTTGAAGAACAGGTCTTTGCCGTTCTTAGTTGATTTGCCCAGCGGAACTTTATATTCAACATCCTTGCCTGCCACATTCTTGTAAATGGTAAGAGGTGTATCAAATTCACCGTTCCAGCACTGAGTAGAAGGAATACGGAGACCACCCTTAGTACCAAGAATGATAGCATCGCCGATGGTATCCATGTGCATAGCCCAGGAAATCATAAAGTCAAGCATAATGCCGCCTTCAAGACGAATAAAGCCTGCAGCAAAGTCATCAACACCGAACTTGTCTGCATAATCAGCGGGCTTATCGTCGTTGGTGAAGTATTCAGGGTTCTTACCGAAGAAGTCAGAGGTGTAACCTGTAACGGTTAAGGGCTTCGGATAGCCAACAGCGTTAAGAAGCATATCGAGAGAATAGCAACCGATATCACCCATAGCGCCGATACCGCCGGTTTCTTTCTCAATAAAGGTAGTACCATAAGGAGTAGGAATACCGTGACGACGGCCGCCGCCTGCCTTAAGATAGTAAATCTGACCGAGTTCGCCTGAGTCAACTATCTTCTTAATCATCTTCATATTTTCGCTCATACGGGGCTGGAAGCCGATGGTAAGAAGCTTACCGCTTGCCTTTTCAGCCTTCATAACCTCAACTGCCTCGTCAAGAGTTACAGTAAAGGGCTTTTCGAGCATTACATTTACACCGTGGTTAAGAGCATAAATGGTAGGCTCTGCGTGCTGACAGTTGTAGGTACAAATAGAAACTGCTTCTACCTCGCCTGCATCAATAAGCTCTTTGTGAGAAGGATAATATTTTGCGCCTTCAACACCGAACTTCTTAGCAAAAGCCTCAGCTTTACCGGGGATAAGGTCAGCAAGAGCTACAACTTCTACATCTTCCATCTGAAGATAAGTTCTGATGTGTGCTTCTGCAATCCAACCGGTACCGATGATACCAACTTTAACCTTTTTGCTGGAATCCACTGCCTTTTCTTCGGTAAAATTACCGTCAAATCTGTCTAATACATTGTCTGCCATAATTAACACTCCTTGAAAAGTTTTAATTTATAAGTTTAATAAATTGTTCTGATGTAATCTATGCTGAGCTTAGCACACTCAATAGGAGTTCTGCCGAGAGAAGGCTGGTCCTGCTCAACAATAACCATCTGAGCGCCTGCCTTTTCAGCAGCCTTGATGATGGAAAGAACATCCTGAACGCCATAGCCTACAGGACGAAGCTCGAAGGGAACAGCCTCTGCCTTACCTTCAACCTCACCGCCGTCAATAAGCTCATACATATTAGCGCTCTTAGAGCCGACAAAGTCTTTAATATGAACAAGGGGAGCTCTGCCACTGTATTTAAGAACATAGTTAGCAGGATTTTCACCGCCTACATTTGCCCAACAAGTGTCAATCTGAGTCTGGAGTACATCGGGAGTAGTGTCGGAATAAAGCTTATCAAGAATATACTCACCGTCAATTTTAGTAAATTCAAAATCATGGTTGTGATAAAGAAGCTTTATGCCGTACTTTGCGCACTCTGCAGAAATAGTGTTGATGTCCTTAAGGAAATCTGCATAACCTGCAGAACCGGGAAGTTCTTTTTCAGCAGAAGCCCACGGAATAACTATAAACTTACAACCAATCTTTGCATAGTCGGCTACAACCTTGGCAACATCAGCCATTATAACAGCGCGACCAACGTGAGCAGAAACAGGAATAAGGCCGATTTCTTCGCACATAGCCTTAACTTCGGCAGCAGAGTGCTCGAAAAGACCTGCAAATTCTACTGCATCATAACCCATTTCCTTGATTTTTTTAAGTGTTCCGGCAAAATCAGCCTTCATATCTTCTCTTACAGAATAAAGCTGAATACCGATAGGTAACTTACTCATAAGTAATCCCCCATATTTTTAAAATTAAGCGAAGCTTTTCGCTTAACTGTATAATAGCAAATTGTTTCTAAAAAGTAAAGACAAAAAGCATATATTTATAGACAAATATTGCTGTTTATATCAAATAAATAAAAAGCAACAAAGAATTTTATTTACTCTTTGTTGCTTTTAAAAAATTATTCAAAAAGTTGCTTATCTGCGTCAAAAACAGCAGTTCGAACATAGCCTGCGCTAAGTGTTCTTCCCTGCTTTTCGCCAAAGGCTGTGACAATAGTGGACGGATTTATATTGTCATTTCCTGCAGGCAGTACAAGTGACACCAGGTTACCGTTTTGAGCGGCATCGGTTATTTTTTCGGATATTTCCTCTACCTTTATCTGCCCTCTTTTTGTTTTCTTTGAAACTACTACGTTTTTGCTGTTTAAATACTCATAAAATTCCTTTGCGGTTTTCTCATTTTCGAAAACAATATCAAAGCCTGCAAAGGCTATTTTACCCGCTTTTTTTAACGGCTCGGCAACCTTCAAAACGGTAATGCCGCAGGGCAGTACAGGTAGCAAGGCTTCCTTTACCTTTATTAGTGGAAATTCATCATCGATAAGTTTAAAATCAAGAATTTCATACCTGCTTTCAAAGCCCAGTGAAAGCGGCAAAGCAAAGGTAAGATAAGGGTGAGGATTAAAGCCCTCGGTATACCAGATAGGAAGTCCGCTTTTTCTAAGCACACGGGTAAAAAATCTGTTCATATCGAGATGAGAAATAAAGCGCATACCCTCTTTTTTCTCAAAAAACACTCTAACGTTTTTCAAAGCAGACACCCTCCTTATAACAGTTTGCGCCGCAGGCCGCACATGAGATACGGCAGTTAGGAGTAGTAACCTCTTCTTTAGCTAGCATATTCTGCTTTATAAAGAAATCCTTAGTAACGGCATAGTCAAGATGCTCCCAGGGAAGAATCTCATCAAAGCCGAATTTTCTGCCACTGTATTTTTCAGGGTCAATACCCTGTTTTTTGAATATTTCAAGCCATTTTTCAAGGTCAAAGCACTCACTCCAACCGTCAAATATACAGCCGCTTTTATAAGCCTCCTCAATAACAGTAGCCAATCTTCTGTCACCTCTTGCAAAAACGCCCTCAAGAAAGCTTGTGTTACTGTCGTGCCAGGAGAGAGAAATTTTCTTGGTTTTAATTTGGCTTCTAAGGTATTCCTGACGCCTTAAAATTTCATCTCTTGAAATTTGAGGCTCAAACTGGAAGGGTGTAAAGGGCTTGGGCACAAAGGTTGAAACGCTAACCCCCACATCAACGCTTTTTCCCTTGGGTTTATTCGGCATTGCATAGTAAATATCAACTATTTTCTGTGCAAGGTCGGCTATACCTTTAAGGTCTTCATCGGTTTCGGTGGGAAGGCCAAGCATAAAATAAAGCTTAACCGAGGTATGTCCCCCTGCAAAAGCAATACGGCAGGTTTCAAGTATTTCTTCCTCAGTAATGTTTTTGTTTATAACATCTCTAAGGCGCTGTGTACCTGCCTCGGGAGCAAAGGTAAGACCGCTTTTGCGTATATGATTTATTTTCTCTAAAAGCTCAGGGGAGAAATTATCAATTCTAAGCGACGGCAGAGAAAGGCTTACCCTATCCTTGTCGGTCCAGTCAATAAGCTTTTCAAGTAATTCTCCGATTTTGGTATAGTCACTTGTAGAAAGTGAGGAAAGGGATATTTCGTCATATCCCGTAGAACTGCATAAATCACGCGCCTGTTTATTTATAACATCGGGCGACTTTTCCCTTACAGGTCTGTAGATAAAGCCTGCCTGACAAAAACGGCAACCTCTTATACAGCCTCTGTATATCTCCTGAACGGCTCTGTCGTGAACAATCTCAATAAAAGGAACAACAAAGGTTTCGGGGTAATGAGCCTTGTCCAAATCCTTTATAATACGCTTCTTTACGGTTTCGGGGGCGCCGTCTTTTGCCGTAATGCTCTTTATTTTGTCACCGTCATAAGCAACTTCATAAAGGCTTGGCACATAAACGCCCTCTATTTTTGCGGCTTTTTTAAGGAATTCCTCCTTGCTTTCACCGTTTTTCTTACACTCTTTATAAAGGTCAATTACAAGAAGGTCAACCTCTTCGCCCTCTCCTAAAAAGAAAAGGTCAATAAACTCTGCAATAGGTTCTGCATTGCAAACACAAGGGCCACCTGCTACAACTATGGGTGACAAATCCTTTCTGTCCTTGCTTTTTAGGGGCAGACCTGCAAGGTCGAGCATAGAAAGTACATTAGTATAGCTCATTTCATACTGAAGAGTAAAGCCGATAAAGTCAAACTCGCTGATAGGGTCACGGCTCTCCAACGCAAAAAGAGGAATATTATTTTCTATCATTACATTACGAAAATCTACCCAAGGGGCAAAAACTCTTTCACACCAGATATCCTCTCTGCTGTTAAAGAGTGAATAAAGTATCTTCATACCAAGATGGGACATACCTATCTCATAGGTATCAGGAAAGCAAAAGGCAAACCTTACGTCTATCTTCTTTTTATCCTTTATAATACTTCCCTGCTCATTACCACTGTATCTGCCCGGTTTTTGCACGGTAAGAAACAGCTCTTCAAGTCTTTTATTATCCATTAAGTATCACCAGTAATAATGATACAATAATTATTTGTTTCTTTCAACTAAAATTTAAGAAAAACCGACAAAATAAGGTAGCAACCCAAAATACATACCGAATAATTTACATTTCCTCGCAGCGCCGACAATATAAAAACAAGTAATGCCGCAACTGCCGATAATATTGTTAGCAAATTAAGCGTTTTTTCCGCCGTTTTATCCCCTTTTTTCTTTAGTATAAGGTTATAAAGAATACTTCCGCCGTCAAGACCCGAAAACGGCAGTATATTAAAAGCGAAATAAAGCAGATTTATAAGGGAAAATTCCATAAGCTTTATACTGTCACACAAACTGCTTAAAACAAAAAATAATACAAAAATAAAGAAATTGACCAAGGGGCCGCAGATAAGTATAAAGGTTTCGTGTTTAAGTCTTACGGGCGGCGCACATATCTGCACCGAGCCCGGTATAAGCTTTATTTCGGTAGGTTTACATTTACAAATCAGCATAGCCAGAAAATGCCCTGCCTCGTGAATAGTGGCAGAGCATATCATTAAAAGCGCATAGCCCGTTTTATCGCTAAGAAGCATAAGGGACAGCACCGCCATAAAAAGAAAAGAAACGGTAACCTTTGTGGAAAATATTTTAAAAGACATATTAAAACTCCATATACCACTGGGCGTTAACGGGTCTGTTGTCTATTAAAACCTCAAAATGCAGATGATTTCCCGTTGACCTGCCTGTGCTTCCCACTAATGCTACAGGCTGTCCC
>JAZNQX010000140.1:0-6069 GCA_045590395.1 Acutalibacteraceae bacterium | reverse complement strand
CCTTGATTACTTAAAATTAAGAATCGTCGGGTCCTTTTTTGTTTGTCGTTGTTTAATTTTCAAGGTCCGTTCTGCTCACCCTCTCAGGTGGACAGCTTTTACATTCTACCACAGCACTTATCTATTGTCAAGCACTTTTTTTAAGTTTTTTAAAATTTTTTTAATTGCTTATTTTCACCCTCTTTTTCCTGCTGTCTGAGCCTTGCCAGTATCCGTTTTTCGTTTCTGGAAACCTGCACCTGCGACATATTCAGAAGTTTTGCGGCTTCACTTTGGGTTTTGCCCTCAAAGTACCGCATTATTATAAGCTTTGCTTCCCACTCTGAAAGTCCGCTCAGCAGCGACTGAATATAAATTCGGTTATTTATATCTTCTTCACCGCTGTCTACGGGTAACTCCATCTGTGCGGTGCCGTCGTCATTCTCAACAGTCAGTGACACCACAGGCTGAAGTATACAAACCGCGTCGCTTACTTCATCGGCGCTGACACCAAGCACATCGGCTATTTCGGTGACGGTAGGCTCTCTGCCCTTTTCTTTTTCAAGGCTTTCTCTGACCTTTACCACCTTGAAGGACAGTTCTTTCAGCGAACGGGAAACCTTTATAGCTCCCGTATCTCTGAAGACTCTTTTAATCTCACCGATAATTGTAGGCACCGCGTAGGTTGAAAACATAAGTCCGCGTTTTGTATCAAAACCCTTTGCTGCTTTTATAAGCCCTATACAGCCTATCTGAAAAAGGTCGTCGTACTCAATTCCTCTGCCGATAAACTTTCCTGCGCAGGCGTGTACCAGTCCCAGATTATCGGTTATCAGCTTTTCATTGTCAGCCATTAACCTTCACCCTGAGGTCAAGCTTTTTAGTGAGGACAACGGTGGTTCCCTTGCCCACAACCGATTTTACCTTTACAGAATCAGAAAAGCTTTCCATTACCGCAAAGCCTAGACCTGCTCTTTCTCCTCCTACGGTCGTGAACAACGGCTGCATAGCTTCTTCAACGTTGCTTATTCCACAGCCTCTGTCTCTTATGCGAATTCGTACTATACCGTCGCCGATAAGCTCTACCGATATGTATATTTTCCCAATTTTGTCTTTATATGCATGTACAATGCAATTAGTCACCGCTTCCGACACCGCTGTTTTGATATCGTTAAGTTCCTCAAGCGTAGGGTCAAGCTGTGTAACAAATGCCGCCACAGCTGCACGGGCAAAATATTCGTTTGATGAAAAAGATTCCACCGTTAGTGTAAATTTATTTACTGCTTTCAATTTTAAAACCTCCTATATCCATTTTTGCAAGTCTTTCTATGCCTGCCAGCTTCATAACCTTTGTTATTCGGGGTGAAGTTCCCGTTATGTGAAGCTTTGCCCCTGTTTTTTGAAGATTGCGGAAGCGCCCCATAACAAGTCCTATTCCCGAGCTGTCCATAAAACCTATCCCTGAGAAATCAAGCACCAAAAGCTCAGGCATATTAAGCTCAATAGCGTTGTCAATTGCCTCCCGCATCTCTCGGGCGCTGTGGTGGTCAAGCTCACCGCTAAGATACGCCGTCACCACTTCACCCTTTACACTTATTTTTACTGACATATTTTTACCTCCTTAGGACAAGCATTTGTGTATATAGTATCACAGTAAAAATAAAAAACCTGTCGAAGCCAGTCGACAGGTTTAAAATTTTTTTAAATTATTAAACTATAGGTCTTGCACCAGCAAGATGAAGTTTTAAGAGGGCCAGGTCAGAGGTGTCAACCTCACCGTTTGCATCGATGTCACCGGCAAGTTCCCCTGTTTCATCAAGAGTTCTTGCTCCTGCAAGGTGAAGTTTCATAAGGGCCAGGTCAGAGGTGTCAACCTCACCGTTTGCATCAATATCACCGACAGTATAGTCCTTAATTATCCTTACTATTTTTAAATCCTGAGCAAGCTTTAAAGTAAGGCTTCCATCTTTGCTTCCACCGAGTTCATCTGGCAGAGTTTGATAATTCAGCTTTATTGTCCAAGTGTCGTTTTCAAAATTGATATCATAAGGTCTTTCAAAAAGCCACGGTCCGCCGGTGCCAAAACCATAATATGTGTATTCCCGAGTTTCTTCATTATAGTTTTTGGAAAGTTTAATATCAAATCCTTCTAATGCGAAGGTGCTATTTACCATTTCTTCTATCTGAGTTTTCGTATATACACCGTCGTACGCCTCGTTTATATAAAGGGCAGCGATTATAATATCGTCGATATTTTCTGCAGTAACAGTACCGTTAAAATCAAACATTAAAAAAGGTGCGTCATCCAAGATCTTATCAACCTCTGCCCAATAGCATCTATCAAGGATATTACTGGTAAGCGTAGTTTCACTATCGGGGTAATAAATGTCTATAAAGAATCTTCCATCGTCATAGGTGTTAAATTTTCCTGTAAAAATACCCTTATCAGTTATAATTTTTCCGATTAATATTTCATACTCATCATAGCCGCCATCGTCGAAATATGTTCCAAGCACCTTAAAGTCCTCGGTAGTGCCGCCTGCTTTTGTTACGGTAATTATGAGAGAGCGGTCTTCACCGTTTTTAATACTGACGCTCTCCCACTCTCTATCTATAACAGAACATTCTATACCAACTTCAGTATTAAATACATAAAGTGTTGCTTCTGTCTGGCCTATGACACTACTGTCCATACCGCACCAAAAATATCCCCAACGATCAAGTTTCGAAAGATAAATGTAGGTTTCATTTATATTATAATGTGAAAGGTAATCAATTGTTACATCCTCATAGGTATTGTCGGAGTAGTTAAATCTTATTGTCGCACCCTGAAGATTAAAGCCTTCACCTAAAAGATATTCTGTCTTTTGGGGAGGCGTAATAACCTCAATGCTTGTTATGGGGTTTTCTACAACAGTTACATTGAAAGTCGCCTCTCTACCGCCGAGATACGCCTTCATAGGCATAGTTTCTCCTACGTTATACTCCTTATCATAACTGTCTGTATACAGATAAAAATAGCCTTCATCAAGTAAGAAATCCTCGCCGCCGTTACATTCTTTTGATGTTCCATCCTTGAAATACACCTTATAAGCAGGATTTACGGACCACTGGTCATCTATTCCGTCAATAAATATAAAATCCCGTACTTCTATATAATCAATAGAGTTCTTTTTAATAGTAACGTTAAATGTAGCTGTAACGCCTAATAGCTCTACCGTTACTTCATAGGTATTACCTGCAGTCCAAGGCTCCTCTTCCTGCAGCATATAGCTATTATCATTAAGCGAATAAATTAGTCCGTTAATAACTATAGTGTCTCCCTTAAAAAACGTTTCATCTTTAAATTGAACAGTAGCCTCGTCTAAATATACATTATAATAATATTTACCATCAGAATAATTACCGTCACAACCTTCTGTTAAAATGATGTCGTCAATTATTATATCTTTTATAGGACTTTCTATAATAGTTACATCAAAGGTGTCGGTAAGTCCAAAAAGTTCGCCTGTAACCTCGTAGGTATTACCAACTGTCCAAGGCTGTCCTGAGGTTATACCCAGCAAAGAAGGCCTCAAATATTCTCCCTGTATTTCTATCCAGCCAGACTCACTTGTAAGCACAGTTCCATCATTAAGTTCGAGAGTAAACTCAGGATAAATATAATAATATATGTATGTTCCGTCGGAAACAAATCCCGAGGTATTTTCTATAACCGACACATTGCTGATAGTCAGTTCTTTAACGTTATATGTGTTTTCGGGAACCTCCCGTTGTGCGTGGCACACATCACATTCCGCATCATTTACATTGCCATATATATGTAATTCAATAGAGTCTTTGTCTCCACAAACAGAACACTGTTTCCAATGCTCGTTTTCATTGGATAAATATGCAGAAAAATATGTATGGGTAATTTCCCTTATATCACCGCATACATTACAGTCAGTATCGCAGGTATTATCATAATGGTGAACTGATAAAGAAATATTGCCAGCACTTACATTTACAACATACTGTTCAATACTATCTATTACTCCGCCGCCATCGTCAGCGTCGTCAAGCCATACCAGTGAAAAGCTATATTCACCGCAGGACTGGGGAATATCAAAATAGTAAGTACCGAGAGAACCTCTTTCGGCATCTATACCTACGCTACCATTGTTAGAATCAACTAATACTTGAAAACCTGTTTTTCCAAGAGCGGTAATAGTATTAGTATTACACATAACAGTATAGCCAAGTGAAGCCTCATCAGATGCAAATGTGCCCCTATCGTAATCATAAAAAGTGTAGTTACCTGACTTGATTTCATGCGGTGCAAGACTGTCATCACTTAAAACTAAGAACCTTGCGGCAAATAAGCTACCTGTATTTTCTGATATATTCACATCAACGGCAATAACGTCTACCGGATTACCATTAGTATCAGTTCTTGTAGATATTCTTGCATTACTTATGCTTACAGTAGCCGTAGGATTGCCAAGAGCAAACACTGACACTTGAATCGCAGTAACTATAAGCAGTACCGATAAAAGAATTGATAGGATTTTTTTCATTTTCATACTCTCCTTAAAATAAAAAAGTGCGGCTACCGAAGCAGTCGCACAAAAAACGCAAACTCCGATAGTCGCCAAACTAACAAAAGTGAAATGGGTGCAAACGCACTAATCTACAATTGGTGGAATTTGCATTTTTATAAAATTCAATACCAATTATAGATATAACCTAAACAAGCGTAATTATTCATTAAAAGAAAAATACACCCGATTTCACACAGTATTCAGTTAGTTTGGCAATATCAGTTTACCACAGTATCGCGAAAATTGCAATAAATATAATTTAAGTAAAACAAAAAAGCAGACTTTCTAAAAGTCTGCTTTTTTATATTAGTTAACGGTTGCAAGGCAACCTACACCTCATCCGTCACTTTCGTGACACCTTCTCCTCAAGGAGAAGGCTTGTTACTGCATTGCTTTAAGGTCGGAGATACTCTGGTTTATAAGCTCGATTTTATCTTCTACCTTTTTAAGCTTTTCACGCTGTTCGTTAAGAACATTTTCGGGCGCCTTTGCAACAAAGCCGGGATTAGAGAGTTTCTTTTCAAAGAATGCCTTATCATCAAGGGCTTTCTTTAAATCTTTTTCAAGGCGAGCAATTTCAGCGTCCGCATCAACAAGCTCGTTCATTGGAATAAAGATATTTGCCGCATCTGTTACAACACGCACCGCGCCCTTTATATCAAAGTTATCTGCAACCTCAACATTAGAAGCAGAGGCAAGACGGCAGAAATAGGGTGCGCCTTCATTAAATACCTTAGTAAGTGAAGTAGCAATACAAACCTTAGCCTTTCTGGACGGCGGAACATTCATTTCACTGCGGCGATTACGTATAGCTTTAATAGCATCCATAATCTTCTCAAAGTCTTCTTCATCCTTTGAAAAATCGAGAGCCTTATTATAGGTAGGCCAGTTGCTTATCATAATAGACTCGCCACTGTGGGGAAGCGACTGCCAAATTTCTTCGGTGATATATGGCATAAAGGGGTGAAGAAGCTTAAGGGTATTACTGAATACATAAATAAGCACACTTCTGGCATTATCAGCATATTCCTTATTATTGCCGTTAAGACGGATTTTGCAGATTTCAATATACCAGTCACAGAATACATCCCAGATAAAGTCATAAAGCTTCTGGGCGGCAAGGCCAAGCTCGTACTTATCAATATTATCTGTTACCTCTTTAACAAGAGTATTATATTTAGAGAGTATCCATTTATCCTCAAGAGCAAGTTCTTTCGGTAATGCCATTTCTTTATCATCTTCAAGATTCATAAGCAGGAAACGGGCAGCATTCCAAATCTTATTGGCAAAGTTTCGGCAAGACTCAACACGGGAGGGTATATAGCGCATATCGTTACCGGGGCTGTTACCCGTAATAAGCGAGAAGCGCAGAGCATCGGCACCGTAATTTTCAATTATCTCAAGGGGGTCAACACCATTACCGAGAGATTTTGACATTTTTCTTCCCTGCTCATCCCTTACAAGACCGTGAATAAGAACGGTATCAAAGGGTACCTGACCTGTCTGC
>JAZNQX010000139.1:0-4456 GCA_045590395.1 Acutalibacteraceae bacterium | reverse complement strand
AACAACTAAAAGAATTAAAGCGTATACTCTTGAAAAAACAAAATACACCTTCATACCATCACCAATAATATTGTATGGCGAATTCAAATAAAATATTATTCAATAAGGCAAACACAGTGGGCAGAAATGCCGAGTAGCTCTCCTGTAAAACCAAGTCCCTCTTCAGTAGTTGCTTTTATACTGACACAGTCAACGTCAATGTTAAGTATTTTTGCTACAGTTTTTCTCATTATTTGTATATAAGGCGCTAGTTTTGGTTTTTGTGCAATAACGGTTGCATCTATGTTAACAACGATATACCCTTTTTCGCAAAGCAAATCATATACTCTGCCCAACAGTATTTTACTGTCAATATCTTTAAATTCATCACTATTATCTGGGAAAATATTTCCAATATCACCAAGAGCTGCCGCACCGAGCAAAGCATCACACACAGCGTGTAAAAGCACATCGGCATCAGAGTGGCCTAAAAGCCCCTTTTCAAAGGGTATCTGAACGCCGCCTAAAAAAAGTGGTCTATCATCACAAAATCGGTGAACATCATATCCGTGCCCTATTCGCATTATTCTTCCTCCCTTAATATAAATTCTGCAAGTTTAAGGTCATAAGGCGTGGTGATTTTGAAATTACTTTCTTCGCCTTCTATAATTTTGGTTCTATATCCTGCTGCTTCCATAAGTGAAGCATCATCGGTATATGCTTCTTTATTTTTGCAGTTTTTAAGTACACTTAAATACTTTTTAAGGTTTAATGACTGAGGTGTCTGTACAGCAAAAAGCTTACTTCTGTCAAGCGTAGTCACTTGGTTATCATTAAGGGTTTTGACGGTATCTTTTAACCTAACACCACATACGGCACAGTCAAATTCAAGCGCCGCCTTTGCCATTTTTGTTATCAACGCATCACTTACAAACGGTCTGGCACCATCATGCACCATAACACCTTTTGCATCATTAATACTATTAAGTCCTTTTTCAACCGAATCAAGACGGGTAGTACCGCCTTCAGTAACAAACGAAAGCTTTGTTATCATATAAGTTTTTGCGAGTTCGGAAATTATCGGTATACTTTCCTTTTTAGTTACAACTACAATTTCGCTAACAAGTTTATTCCGTTCAAAAGCAAGCATAGTTCTGGCAATAACAGGAACACCAAATACATCGGCAAACATTTTATCAACACCGCCCATACGCGAGGATGAGCCTGCCGCAACTATTACTACAGGAACAGCGCTTGACACAGAAACCTTATTACTTTCGTATTCAATTTTAAACTCTGTTAAAGGCATTTTAACTTCCCTCTATACTAAAAAGGCTGACAGAAAATCTGTCAGCCAAGTTTTTATTCGTCGGCCTCAGTATCTTCCTCAAGGTCGAATTCAAGTTTAGTGCCGCAATTAGGACAAATCATACTTTCGTCTTCAAGCATTCTATCATCAATATAAATTACATCATGACAGTTAGGACACTCTACCTCGTAAAGCTCGTCATCATCCTCATCGTCGTCTGGGCAGCAACAACCTTCGCACTCATCGTCTTCATCTTCGTATTCTTCATAGATAAAGTCTTCAAGCTCGGCAAGGTCCTCGTCAACAGCGTTTATCTGTTCAGCTAGTTCTGCACAAGCATCTTCGGTATCTTCAAGGTCAGCAGTTAAATCGGAAAGAAGGTCGATAATAGCGTTTATTACTTTACCTTCTTTGGTTTCCTCATCAATACCAAGACCTTCAGCAAGACCTTTTATATAAGCAGCCTTTTCAGAAATAGTCATCATAAATTTTTACTCCTTAAATTATGCTCTTTCCATATACTCGCCGGTACGGGTATCAATACGAATCATATCGCCCTCATTAATAAAGAGAGGAACTCTGATTTCTGCGCCGGTTTCAAGAGTAGCGGGCTTAGTAGCATTAGTAGCGGTATCACCCTTAAATCCGGGTTCAGTTTCGGTTACCTGAAGCTCAACAAATGTAGGAGGCTCCATACCGAAAACCTTACCTTTATAGGAAAGGATTTTGCAAACCATGCTCTCTTTAACAAACTTAAAACCGTCACCGAGTTCAGATTCGTTAATGGGAATAAGTTCATATGACTCAGGGTCCATAAAGTAGTAAAGGCCACCGTCATTATAAGAATATTCCATATCCTTACGCTCTACATAAGCGGTAGGAAATTTTGCACTGGGATTATAGCTTTTTTCTATAATGGCACCTGTGATTACATTTCTTGTTTTGGTTCTTACGAAAGCAGCGCCCTTACCGGGTTTAACATGCTGAAATTCTACAACCTGAAGCACGTTGCCGTCTTCTTCAAAGGTTACGCCGTTTCTGAAATCGCCTGCTGTTATCATAAATTTATTCCTCCAAAATATATTCTTAACAGAATATTTTAATCTACTAAAGAATTATAAGCGTTTTTGCGCAGTTTGTCAAGTTATCAAACGTATTTCCTTTAACAACTGCCATATCTTCTATTCTTACACCAAACTTTTCGGGTAAATATACACCGGGTTCACAGGTCACCACCTGATTTTCTACAAGTCCCTCATCATTTCTGGATGAGAGAGTCGGGTATTCGTGAATTTGTAAACCCACACCGTGACCTGTACTGTGGCCGAAATTACCTGCATAGCCTGCATGGGTAATAATATCTCTCGCTGCTGCATCAACTGCTTTGCACTTAACCCCGACGGCTATTTTTGATAATGCTGCATTTTGTGCTTCTAACACAAGGTCATAAATATACTTCATTTCTTCACTTGCATAGCCTATTGCAACGGTACGCGTCATATCGCTGTGATATCCGTTATATACTGCGCCAAAATCCAAGGTGAAAAAATCACCATTTTCAATTATTTTATCAGTTGGCACACCGTGAGGCAAAGCACTGTTTTTACCCGAAACTGCTATAGTTTCAAAAGAAACCCCCTCACTCCCGAGCTTTTGCATCATATAATCCAGCTCAAGAGCAACCTGTTTTTCGGTCACACCTGCTTTTATATAATTGAGTATATTTTCAAAGGCTTTTTCGGCGATTCTCTGTGCTGAAATTATATTATCTATTTCCCATTGTTCTTTAACACTTCTTTTAAACAGCAATAAATTTGTCAGTTCGCTGTCAGGTATTACCTTACAGGGTATGATATCATTAAGGTCGCTAAGAAAACCTACAGTAATATCTGTTTCGGTATACAATGTATCTATTTTAAGTCGTTTAATTATATCTCCGATTTGTTTTGAAACCCGTTCAAGAAGTATAACCTTAAAATCACCCTTAACACTGCTTTTAGCCGCCTCGAAATATCTTCCGTCAACAAAGCAGAAATTACCCGTGTCGGTAAAAAGCAGATAGCCTGCAGAAGATTTAAAGTTACAAAGGTATCTTCGGTTTACCTCACTGCATATAAGCACAGCACTTTTAGATGTTATATAACGGTCAAAATTTATCATATTTAGTTCCCCAGAGAATTGTAATATTTCTTCATAGAAAGGGCATCTTCAGCCTGTGTACCTGCTGATTCACAGACAAATATGGGTGAATAATTTCTTTTATAAACAAGCTCCATAAGTGGCTCAAAGTTTGGACCGTAAACTTTATCCTCAAAGGTTAGATGACGTTTTTCACCGCCTGTGGTATATTCAATTTTAGAAAAATGAGAATGGAAAACTCTCGCTCTGTCACTACCCAGTTTGTTTTCTATTAAATCAAGAATTTCTATATATTCTTTTTCCCCTTTGATTTCACCAAGGGTTCTGGCGTTCAGGTGGCCGAAATCTATGCAAGGAATTATACTTTCATCAATTTGGCAAAGTTTAATAACCTCTTCAAGAGTGCCAAGCTGATTCATTTTTCCCATAGTTTCAGGGCAGATATGAATATGTGAAAGATTTTCGTTTTTTAAAGCTTCTAAGGCAAGTACCATTGTATCACTTGCAAGACTCAGCGCTTCTTCCCTGCTGATTTTTCCGCAAGAGCCTGTGTGAACAACTATACGGTCACCGCCCATTGCGTTAACGGCTCTGGCACTTTGCAGAATATAGTTTATTGAATTTAAACGCTTTTCTTCTTCAACTGATGACATAGAGATATAGTACGGCGCGTGTAGCGACAAGGAAATTCCGCTTTCTTTTGCAGTTTCGCCAAATATTTTTGCTTTGTCTTGGCCGATATTTACACCTCTGCCGCACTGGTATTCAAAATGGTCAAGTCCCATTTTAACAAGATACTCAGGCACCTGAGTTGAGTGCTTATATCCCATTGCAGAAAAACTTTCAGAATTACCTGCAGGGCCGAATTTAGCTGCCATATCCGTTTTCCACCTTCATTTTCTTTAAAAGTATTTTTTCAAGTTTTCTTCTGATTTTAAAGCTCATTTTATCCTCAGGCAAAACAAGGTCGGTCATAACTGTAATTATGCCGTAAACATTGCCACCCAAAGTATCGGTAAACATCTGGTC
>JAZNQX010000138.1:0-2042 GCA_045590395.1 Acutalibacteraceae bacterium | reverse complement strand
TCACGCTGTTTTAAAAATGCTTCTTCCTCAGGGTTTTTGTAAGCTTCTTCAGCATCTTCTGAGTAAAGGCAAAGTGAAAATCTATTGTCAATAATAAGCTTTGCGGCGGCAGGGCAGGTAAGACCTAAGCCCACTTCTGTTCTGCTGTCAAAAAAATTATAAAACCTCGGGTGGTCGCGGCATATCTGACACAAATAGCCTTTGCCGTATTTTATTATTAAATCACACAGATTTTTATCATTTAAAAAAGGACAACGGTCGTTTTCTTTCAATATAAAATGAGGGTTATCATCATTTTGAATATTACGCATTATATCACCGTGCTTTGAGTAAAGAGAAAGTGTATCTTCATCAATATCAATTTCCCAACCGATACAGCAGTTATTTTTGCATCTATCAGCAATACATTCAAAATTTTTATAGTATGCAGGGGCATAAACGTTCATAACAAATTCACCTTACAAAATATAACATATTAATTGTAAAAATGCAAATATACATAAATTGATTAACTTTTTAAATATGTTGTAAAAAAGTGTATTTTATGGTATTCTTAAAATAGTAAATTTTAAGGGGTTAATGTAATGCCGTTTTTACCCATAACAAAAAGTGAAATGTTATCAATGGGATATGACCGTCCCGATTTTGTTATTATAACAGGCGATGCCTATGTGGACCATCCGTCCTTTGGTACAGCAATAATTTCCCGTGTGTTAGAGGCAAACGGGTTTAATGTATGCATACTTTCTCAGCCGCAAAGTGATAGCGACTATATGCGTTTCGGAGAGCCAAAGCTTGCCTTTTTAATTAACAGCGGAAATATTGATTCTATGGTGGCTCATTATACTGCCGCTAAGAGAAAAAGAAGTGAAGATGCTTATACTGCCGGTGGAAAAGCTGGTAGACGCCCTGACAGAGCGCTGACGGTGTATAGTCAGAATGTAAGAAGACTATATCCAAACAGTTTTATTGCCGTCGGCGGTGTAGAAGCTTCTCTTCGCCGTTTTGCCCATTATGATTATTGGCTTGATAAGGTTATGCCCTCGGTGCTTATTGACTGTAAAGCCGATCTTTTAATGTACGGTATGGGTGAAAAGCATATTGTAGAAATTGCTACAAGACTTAAAAACGGTGAAACCAAAGAAACGCTTACGGATATAAAGGGTACCTGTTATGCTGTGCTAACCAAGGATTATGTACCAATGTCGGTAAAGGAATGTCCGTCCTTTAAGGAAGTCAGTGAAGACAGCGAAAACGGCAGAAAAAAGTATGCTGTTGCCACCCGTATTCAACAAAATGAGCACGATGCAGTAAGGGGTAAAACCGTTATTCAGCGTCATGGTGATAAAATAATAGTACAAAATCCGCCTATGCCGCCGCTAACCACCGAGGAAATGGATGAAGTTTACGGTCTGCCCTTTATGCGTACCTATCATCCGTCTTATGAAAAGCTTGGCGGTGTACCCGGTATTGAAGAAGTGAAATTTTCGGTTATTCACAACCGCGGTTGCTTTGGTGCCTGTAATTTCTGCGCCCTTGCTTACCATCAGGGCAGAACTATTTCTTCAAGAAGTCACGAATCGGTGATAAATGAAGTAAAGAAAATTACTGAAATGAAGGATTTTAAGGGTTATATTCACGATGTTGGCGGTCCCACTGCCAATTTCAGAAAACCCTCCTGTTCTGCTCAGCTTAAAAGGGGAGTATGCGCCGATAAAAAGTGCTTAGCACCCAAACCTTGCCCTGCGCTTGAGGTTGACCACACCGATTATCTTGATTTGCTTAAAAAAATAAGAGCAGTTCCTAAGGTTAAAAAGGTGTTTATAAGGTCGGGTGTGCGCTTTGATTATTTACTTGCAGATAAAGACGAAGCCTTTTTCAAAGAGCTTGTTTTAAATCATACAAGCGGTCAGTTAAAGGTAGCGCCCGAGCATTGCTCTGATAATGTTTTAAAGTATATGGGTAAACCGCCGATATTGGTTTATAACCGCTTTAAAAAACGGTTTTATGAACTGACCGAAAGCTTTGGCAAAAAGCAGTTT
>JAZNQX010000137.1:0-3187 GCA_045590395.1 Acutalibacteraceae bacterium | reverse complement strand
TTTAAAATGGCTTTTTATGCCGACAGAAAAAATACTACTGAGGAATTTTCTATACCCGAAGGTGAAATTTATGAACCGTATCGTGATATTATGGTTTCATGGATGAAGGAAGTTAAAGATACTGAAAAAGAAACATTAACTATTACATCCTTCGACGGCTTGAAGCTTGTGGGTAGATATTATGAAATATCGCCTGGCGCACCTATAGAGCTTATGTTTCACGGATACAGAGGGGATGCAAAGCGCGATTTATGTGGCGGCGTACAGCGTTGCTTTAAGCTGGGCAGAAACGCACTTATTGTCGACCAGCGTGCCTGCGGTGACAGTGAAGGAAATATTATTTCCTTTGGTGTTAATGAAAAGAAAGACTGTCTTAGTTGGATTGAATTTATGATATCCCATTTTGGAAAAGATGTTAAAATAATCATTACCGGTATTTCCATGGGAGCAGCTACGGTACTTATGGCCTTATCTCAAGATTTGCCCGAAAATGTTATAGGTGTTCTTGCTGACTGTGGCTACACCAGTGCAAAGGATATAATTAAAAAAACTATTAAGGAAATGAAGCTTCCGCCAAATTTAGCATTTCCATTTGTAGTGCTTGGTGCAAGATTATTTGGCAAGTTCAACATAAATGAAACCCCTCCTATTGTAGCGGTCAAAAACAGCAAATTACCAATAATATATTTCCACGGTGAAGCTGATGATTTTGTTCCTTGCGAAATGAGCAGACAGAATTTTGCCGCTACTTCGTCACGCAAAAAACTTATTACCGTTAAAAAAGCAGGTCATGGGCTGTCTTATATCATTGAGCCTGACCGATATCTAAAAGAATTATCTGATTTTTTTGAATTTGAACTAAACTCTTCAAATTTTTAAGAAATTATTAACATTTTCTCTTGAAAGCCTGTCAATTATTTGATATACTAATATTTGTTAATCAACTTTACGAAAAAGGGTGAAAAAATGAGAAGCATAGGGTTTGATAATGCAAAATATATTGAACTGCAGTCGCAAAATATCCGTGACAGAATAAAGATGTTCGGCGATAAGCTGTATATGGAATTTGGCGGCAAACTTTTTGACGATTATCACGCCTCTCGCGTACTTCCCGGTTTTCAACCTGATTCTAAAGTGAAAATGCTTTTAAGTCTTAAAGATGACGCTGAGATAGTTATTGCAATTAACGCAGATGCTATCGAAAAAAATAAGCGCCGCGGTGACTTAGGTATAACCTATGACTTAGACACTTTGCGTCTTATTGATGCTTTTCGCGGAATAGGTTTATATGTTGGCAGTGTTGTTATTACATTCTTTACGGGACAACCCTTAGCTCTTGCCTTTGAAAAACGGCTTAAAAATCTCGGAATTAAAGTGTACCGTCATTATCCTATACCTGATTATCCTTCTAACATTCCACTTATTACCAGCGATGATGGTTTTGGAAAAAACGATTATATAGAAACAACGCGTAAATTAGTTGTTGTAACAGGTCCCGGTCCTTGCAGTGGTAAAATGGCCACCTGTCTTTCACAGCTTTATCACGAATACAAACGCGGAATTAAGGCGGGATATGCTAAATTCGAAACCTTCCCTATTTGGAATATTCCTTTAAAGCATCCTGTCAATGTTGCTTACGAAGCTGCTACCGCCGACCTTAACGATGTAAATATGATTGACCCATTCCATCTTGAAGCATACGGAAAGACTGCTATTAACTACAACCGCGATATTGAAATCTTCCCCGTTGTTCACGCTATGCTTGAAAAAATTATGGGAAAAACGATTTATAAAAGCCCCACCGATATGGGTGTAAATATGGTTGGCTGTGCAATATGCGACGATGATGTTTGTGTTAAAGCCGCTAATCAAGAAATCATACGCAGATACTACTCTGCTTTATGCTCTGTTCGTCAGGGTATGGGTGAACACGAAGAAGTTAGTAAAATCGAACTTCTTATGAAACAGGTTAATATAAGCACAAACGACCGCAAGGTTGTTGAAGCAGCCATAAATAAAGCGCAGCTTACGGGCGGTCCGTCAACTGCTATAGAGCTTAGCGACGGCAAAATAGTGACAGGCAAAACCTCGTCACTCCTTGGCGCTTCTGCTTCAATGCTTCTTAATGTGCTTAAAGAACTTGCGGACATACCCGACGAAATAAAGCTTCTTTCCCCCACTATTATCGAGCCTATTCAGATTATGAAAACCACCGCGCTCGGCAATCATAATCCAAGGCTTCATACCGATGAAGTTCTTGTTGCGCTGTCAATTTGTGCCGCTTCTGATGAAAATGCTAAAAAGGCGCTTGAACAGGTAAAAAATCTTAGAGGTCTTGAGGCTCATTCAACCGTTATACTTTCCCGTGTTGATGAACAAACCTTTAGAAAACTGGGTATTAATCTTACTTGTGAGCCTACCTATCAAACTAAAAAACTTTATCACGCATAAATTAAAAGCCTTGAACAACGCCCTATGAGGAGTGGGCGAATAAGTTCAAGGCTTTTTTCTAATTAAACTGTGAATTATAAAGTTTACAGTAAAAACCGTTTAAAGATAAAAGCTCGTTATGAGTTCCCTGCTCGGTAACAACTCCGTTTTGTATAACAATGATTTTATCTGCATTTTTAATTGTGGACAGTCTGTGTGCTATTACAAAACAGGTACGTCCCTTCATCAGCGAATGTAGTGCCTCCTGAATTTGTACCTCGGTTCTTGAGTCAACATTTGAAGTAGCTTCATCAAGGATTAGCATAGGTGCATCAGACAGCATTGCTCTTGCAATAGTAATAAGCTGTTTTTGTCCTTTGGAAATGTTAATGCCGTCATCAGACAGCACAGTATCATAACCACTTGGTAAATGCTCGATAAAGTTATGAATTTTTGCCGCCTTAGCAGCATTAATAACCTCTTCAAGTGTCGCATTTTCCTTACCGTAAGCAATATTTTCAAATACAGTACCGTGGAACAGCCAGGTATCCTGCAAAACCATTGTAAAGGCTTCTCTTAGTGATTTACGCTTAATTTTTTCTATCGGTACACCGTCTATTAAAATTTTTCCGGAATTTATGTCATAAAAACGCATCAGTAAATTTATTATTGTGGTTTTACCTGCACCCGTAGGGCCTACAATAGCTATTGTTTCACCGCTTTTAGCGCATATATCCACATTATGTAAAATTTGTTT
>JAZNQX010000136.1:0-31784 GCA_045590395.1 Acutalibacteraceae bacterium | reverse complement strand
GCTTAGTATTGCTAAAAAGCAGGATAGACCAACTTTGGTTCATGTTGTTACTGTAAAGGGTAAGGGTTACAGTTATGCTGAAACTGACCCGGGTACCTATCACGGTGTGTCTAATTTCAATACCGATGAGGGCTTTGTTTCTAAAAGCACAATTACCTATTCTGATGTAGCAGCAAAAACACTTTGTGAACTTGCAGAAAAAGATAATCGTGTTTGCGCCATTACTGCGGCGATGACCTTTGGAACAGGTCTTTGTGATTTTGAACAGAAATTCCCGGAAAGATTTTTTGACGTAGGAATTGCCGAGGAACACGCTATGACTTTTGCCGCAGGACTTGCAAAAGGCGGTATGAAGCCATTTTTCGTGGTTTATTCTTCGTTTTTACAAAGAAGCTACGACCAGATACTTCACGATGTAGGTATTTCTAAGCTACCTGTGAAAATTTGTGTTGACAGGGCAGGTTTTGTCGGTGAGGACGGTTGTACACATCAGGGATTATTTGATGTTCCTTTTCTTACAACTGTGCCTGATATGACTGTTTTTTCACCTGCTTCGTTTAGCGAACTTGCGGGTACTGTAAAGTTGGCTAACGATTTTGCAACACCTGTTGCTGTTCGTTATCCAAGAGGTAGCTGTAGTGATGAAGAATTGTTCGCATATACCGGTGAAGACTACGATATTTTTAAATCTGATAGTGATACCGTTTGCCTTACCTACGGCAGAATTTCCTACAATGTATATAAAGCGGCTTATCTTGATGAAAAGGTTGACTTTATAAAGCTTAACAAAATTTTTCCCATTGAAGACCAAGTTATAAAGCTTTTAGCACAGTACAAAAAAGTTTATGTGTTCGAAGAAGGTATGAAAGACGGCTCGGTTGGTGAAAAAATTATTGCCGCTCTATCCAAAATTGGATTTAAGGGTGATTTTACCCATAACGCTGTTGACGGACAGTATGTAAATTCCGCAAGTGTTGACAGCCAGATTAAGTGTTTTGGCTTGGATGTTGATAGTATAAAAAATACTTTGAGAGGTAATTAAATTGTCAAATAAAATACGACTTGATGTTGCTCTTGTAGAGGGCGGTTATGCAGAAAGCCGCGAAAAAGCAAAAGCGCTTATAATGTCGGGAATTGTGTATGTAAATAATCAAAAATGCGACAAAGCAGGAGAAAATATTAAAGAAGACGACATTATTGAAGTGCGCGGTGAAAAACTGAAATATGTAAGCCGTGGCGGTTTAAAGCTGGAAAAGGCAATTTCTTCTTTTAATATTAAACTTGATAATTTTGTTTGCGCAGATATCGGCGCTTCTACCGGTGGATTTACCGACTGTATGCTTCAAAACGGTGCTTCAAAAGTTTTTGCCATTGATGTTGGCTATGGTCAGCTTGCCTGGAAGCTTCGTACAGACGATAGGGTTATAAATCTTGAGCGCACCAATTTTCGATATGTAACAAATGAGCAGGTAAATGAGCCCCTTGACTTTGCTTCGGTTGATGTGTCGTTTATTTCTCTTTCGCACATTTTGCCTGTAATGAGAACCTTGCTTAAAGACGGCGCTACTGCTGTTTGCCTTATTAAGCCTCAGTTTGAAGCAGGTAAAGAGGGTGTAGGCAAAAAAGGCGTTGTCAGAGATAAAAATGTGCATATTGCAGTTATTGATAAAATTATCGGTCTGGTTTGCGAAAATAATTTTTCTCTTTTAGGGCTTGATTTTTCACCTGTAAAAGGACCTGAAGGCAATATTGAGTATCTTTGTTACATTAAAAAGACCGACACACCGTCGGTACTAACCGATATATCCTCAGCAGAGCTTGTTGAGGAATCATATAAAACTCTTAATCAGGAGGGATAATATGGTTGTAGGAATACTGCCTAATCTTGATAAACGCGGCGCTTCTGATGTACTGGAGCGTATGCGCGATATACTTATTTCTAACAATATAAAAGCATATCTGCCATCACATATTTCTTTTCTCGGCTATGAGTCGATACCCGAAGAGGAATTATTTGCAAAATCCGATGTAATAATTACCGTAGGCGGTGACGGTACAATAATGCGTTATGGAAAAACCGCCGCAACATATAATAAACCCATACTTGGTATTAATGCAGGCAGAATGGGCTTTCTGGCTAATATTGAAGCAAATCAGCTATCACTTCTCAACAAACTTATAACAGGTGATTATGAGGTTGAAAAGCGAATGATGCTGGATGTGAAAGTGGTTGAAAACGGTAATGAGGTTGCTTGCTTTTCTGCAGTGAACGATGCCGTAATATCCAGCGGATTTATGTCACGTCTTATTGATATTCACGCTTTTATAGATGACGAGCCAATTTGCTACAGAGCAGACGGACTTATTATTTCTACACCAACCGGCTCAACTGCTTATTCGCTTTCTGCAGGTGGTCCTATTATCGACCCTGCCATTAATAATATTATAATTACACCTATTTGCTCTCATTCTTTAAGTGCAAAGCCCATTATTTTAAGTGGCGACAATGTAGTTAAATTCAAAGGCTTTTCCATAAAGCGTTCTGAGGTTTATCTCTTAATCGACGGACGTCGTTCATATGTTGTTAAGCCCTATTCTGAAATTTATGTTTCAAAGGCAGATAAGAGCATATCTCTTATAAAGCTTACTAAGCGTTCCTTTTATAAAACATTATCTGAAAAGTTTAAATAAGGTGGTCATATGAAGAATAAACGACAGGAAAAAATTCTTGAACTTATAAAAGAAAGAGCATTTTATACTCAGGATGAATTGCAGGAAGCACTTAACGACCTTGGTTATAATGTAACTCAGTCAACGGTTTCGAGAGATATAAAACAACTGCGTATCATTAAAAACCTTGATTCTATGGGTAATTACAGATATGTTTCTAATATCCGTGAAAATACTACCAGCCGTAAGGATGACGGTGCGGATTTCAGCGATATTTTTGCACGCTCGGCTATAAAGGTTGACTGTGCGTTTAACGACATTGTTGTCAAATGCCATCCGGGTATGGCATCAAGCGCCTGTGTTGCCGTTGACCATTTCTTTTCAGGAATGATTATGGGCAGTCTTGCGGGGGATGATACAATTCTTATTATCACCAAAACCCCAGAAATTGCATTACAGCTTACCGAACGACTTAAAAATATGTGTAAGGACTGACCTTTATGTTAAAGTATTTACATATTGAGAATATCGCTGTTATTGAGCAGTCAAGTATTGAATTTTCAAACGGCTTTAATGTGTTAACCGGTGAAACGGGTGCAGGTAAGTCCATAATAATTGACGCTATATATGCGGTTCTGGGTCACAGAACATCCAAAGAACTGATTAGAAATAACTGCGAAAAAGCAAAGGTTTCTGCTGTTTTTTCGTTAGTTGATGAGTCTGTTCAGACCGCTTTTGCCGATGCAGGTATAGTTAAAGATACTGATGGTAACTTTGTTATTGAGCGTACCTTGTCGGTTAGTGGTAACGGTTTTATAAAGGTAAACGGAATACCTGTGTCTGCAACCGTTTTGAAGAATATTTCACCGAAGCTTTTAAATATTCACGGTCAGCACGATAATCAGGCGTTACTGGACAGCGACAATCATGTTACTTATATTGACCGTCTGGCTGAAAATGATAAGGAACTGCTGGAGTACAGAGATGAATTCAAGCGTTTTAATTCTATAAGAGCAAAGCTTAAATCACTTGAAATGGACGAGGACGAAAAGCTTAGAAGAATTGATATACTAAAATACCAGATAAACGAGCTTGAATCCTCCTCGCTTAAAATCGGCGAGATGGCAGAACTAAAAGAGCGTCTTGCCGTAGCACGAAATATCGGCAATAGAATTAAAACCTTAAACGGTGTTTTATCTCATCTCAAAGATGATGATGAAAATAGCGGCGCGTTGTCTTTGCTTCGTGATGCCTTGCATTTAATAAATGTCAGCAAGGATATTCAGCTTGACGATGAAATAGTAAAGCTTCAGGATGCAATTGAAAATACTACTACGGTAATTGATTCTGTTGAAAATATAATATTCGCCCTTAATTCTGATGAATATAACATAGATATTATTGAGGATAGACTTGCTGTTTTATCAAATCTCGCATCAAAATACGGCGAAAATGAAGAAAAAATGCTTGGCTTTCTAAGTAATGCCAAAGAGGAACTTAACACTATTTTATTTAATGATGACGAGGTTGACAGATTAAGCGATGAACTAATCGACTCGCAAAATCAGCTGATTAAAAAGGCCGAAAAATTAACCGATACCCGAATAAAAGCAGGTAGGGTTTTTGAAAAAGGTGTTAAAAAAATTCTTATACAGCTTAATATGCCTGCTGTGGAAATTTCGGTTGAGTGTAAAAAGGGGAGATACACTAAAAACGGCTGTGATGAAGTTGAACTTTTATTCAGCGCTAATGCAGGAGAAACTAAAAAACCGCTTACGAAAATTGCTTCCGGCGGTGAGCTTTCACGTGTTATGCTGGCAATTAAGAGTATACTTGCTGAAAAGGACGATGTTAATACCTTGATTTTTGATGAAATTGATTCGGGCATCAGTGGTGTTACAGCCGATAAAGTAGGTGTTCAGCTTAGAAATGTCGCAGATAACCATCAGGTAATTTGTGTAACCCATCTTGCACAGATTGCAAGTGTGGCTGATAATCATCTTTTAATTACAAAAGACGTATCAAACGGCAAAACATATACGGTTGTTGAAAAGATAGATGGTGCCGACAGAGTGAGAGAAATAGCGCGTATAATGGGTGGCTCGCAGGTTACTGATGAACTTTTACTTTCTGCCGAGCAACTTATTAATAACGGTAAAAAATAAAAAAGCTGCATAGCAGCTTTTTTATTTTAAAAGATGTGTGTTTTTATTGTAAATTACAGTAATAAAACGGATATCTTTAAGATTACAAATTACCGTGGCAACATTGTTTCCTTCCAGCTTTAGTACAATATAATCAATACCCGAAGCTATAAGCTGACCAATGTGGGAAACCAGGTTTTGACCGATAAGATGCTCAACCTTTACCCATTTACCGATGTTTTTGCTAAGATAGTTGGGTAAGAAATTCATATCACGGTAGTAGGCATCTGAGCCTTTATTACTATTAAGTAAATTTTCTGCATAAGGAATGATATCAAAGCTATCTGTTAAAGAATCATTATTCATAAAAATCCTCCTTACTATATTCTATGAAAGAGAGATTTTTATGTTAAGATAAATCAGCCAATCATCATATTCATATCATAAAGCCCAGCATTTTTACCGCAAATAAACATTGCGGCTTTAACGGCACCCACCGCAAAAATATCTCTGGATGCGGCAGAGTGGGTCAGGGTTATAGTTTCGTCTTTACCCGCAAAAATAACCTCGTGTTCGCCAACAATTGTGCCGCCTCTTACAGAATGAATACCAATTTCGTTGGTCGGTCTGGTCATTCGTCTTGAATGACGGTCAAATTCATACTGCATTTTATCACCATTTAATTCGTTAATGGCATTAGCAAGCATAAGTGCAGTGCCGGACGGCGCATCTAATTTCTGGTTGTGATGTTTTTCAATGATTTCTATATCAAAATCACTACCTAAAATCTGAGCGGCGCGTTTTGACAGGGCAGTGAGCACATTAATGCCAAGCGACATATTAAAGGTGAAAAATACAGGAATAACCGATGATGCTTTATTTATTTCCTCAATCTGTGATTTAGAAAAACCTGTAGTTGCTAAAACAAGAGGTAAGTTTTTTGCTTTAGCAAAGCTTAATAAATCCGAAAGCGCAGATGGATGACTGAAGTCAATAATTACATCGGCAGATTCTTTTACTTCATTTATGTTTTTGTAAACAGGGAAGTTGGCAGTACCTTTGCCGAAGGAATCAACACCGGCGCAAATTTCGCATGCATCGCTGTTTGCAACAATTTCGGTAATTACTTTACCCATTCTGCCAAAGCAGCCATTAAGTAAAATTTTTTTCATTTTTTAACATCCTATTCTTAATTCTTAAATTAAATTGCAATTTTTCAGTTGTTTTATAAGATTTTCGCGTGGACCTTCATCCATTTCTACAAGCGGAAGTCTGCAGGGGCCGACATTCATACCCATAATATTCATAGCTTCTTTAACGGGTATGGGGTTAACGTCAGAAAACAGCGCTTTAATAAGCTGTGAATAATAAACCTGCTGTTCGCCGGCTTCCTTATATTTTCCGCTGAGATAATCAGCGCAAAGCTTATGAGTCTCACCGGGGGCAATATTTGACAAAACAGAAATAACACCGATACCGCCAAGTGACATAATGGGTATAATCTGGTCATCATTTCCCGAATAAATGTCAAGCTTATCACCGCACAAAGAACGGGTGAGTGCAACAGAAGCAATATCGCCGTTGGCTTCTTTGGTAGCAACAATATTGGGATGCTCACAAAGTTTTGCATAGGTTTCGGGTAAAATATTTACGCCTGTTCTTGAGGGAACATTATATAGAATAATCGGCGAGTCAATTTTATCAGCAACGTAAAAGTAATGGGATACAAGACCCTTTTGAGAGGTTTTATTGTAATAGGGTGTAACCATCAGCATAGCGTCAGCACCACAGCTGATAGCGTCCTTACAAAGCTCAACGGTATAGGGAGTATCATTTGAACCAGTACCTGCAATAATGGGAACCCGCTTGTTTGCGCTGTTGACAGCAACCTCAATAACTTTAACGTGCTCTTTATAATTAAGAGTAGATTTTTCGCCTGTAGTACCGCAAATAACAAGGGCATCAATACCGGCGTTTATTTGCTCATCTACAAGCTGAGACAGTTTTTCAAAATTGACACTGCCGTCATTATTCATAGGTGTAACTAAGGCAGTAGCCGCACCTGTAAAAATTCTTTTCTTCATAATCTAACAGCACCTTTTCAAAATAATTTTTTGACAAAATCAAACATTTCTGTTGCCATCAGAAGCTTTTTGCAATATAATTAGTATTACTATTAAATAATAACATTAGCTATATTGTTTGTCAAATACATTTTATGCGGTTATTTGCCTTTAAAGACTGGAGAATTTATGAAAAAAAGTGACTTTTTTTACGACCTTCCTGAAGAGCTTATTGCACAAACACCTATCGAACCCAGAGATTCCTCGCGTCTGATGGTGATAGACAAGAAAAATAAAGCGGTTAGTGAAAACATTTTCAGAAATATTAAAGAATATTTAAAAAGCGGAGATTTACTTGTACTTAACGATACAAGAGTATTACCTGCGCGAATTTTCGGTAGGAGAATTGATACGGGCAGCGTTGTTGAATTTGTACTTTTAAAGCAGATTAAAGTTAATGTGTGGGAGTGCATTGCAGGCCCGGGCAAAAAAGCTAAAGTGGATACTGAATTTTTCTTTAGCGAAAACTTAAGTGCTAAAGTAATAGATGTTTTGGATGACGGAAACAGAATTTTAGAGTTTGAAAGCAAAATTGATTTTTTTGCCGCCCTTGATGAAGTAGGAAAAATGCCGCTACCGCATTATATTAAAGAGGAACTGAAAGATAAAGAGAGATACCAAACGGTTTATTCTAAAAATTTAGGTTCTGCCGCTGCACCTACAGCAGGGCTTCATTTTACAAAGAAGCTTATGGATGAACTTAAAAATATGGGTGTTGATATTGCATATGTTACGCTTCATGTAGGGCTTGGTACCTTCAGACCTGTAAAGGTTGATAATATACTTGAGCATCATATGCACTCTGAGCATTACAGCATAAGTCGTGATACTGCCGACAAAATTAGTGCCGCGAAAAAGAGCGGTGGGAGAGTTATTTGCGTAGGTACTACAAGCTGTAGAACGCTTGAGAGCGCTGCTTCAAAGTACGGTGAAATTATTGAGTGCAGTGACGATACATCTATTTTTATTTATCCCGGTTATACTTTCAAGTGTATGGACGGGCTTATAACAAATTTTCATCTGCCTGAGAGTACGCTTATTATGTTGGTTTCTGCCTTTGCTGGCTATGAATTTACAATGGAGTTTTATAAAAAAGCAGTTGAAGATAAATACAGATTTTTCAGCTTTGGAGACGCAATGCTGATTTTATGATATATTGAATTTTTAAGGAGTATATTATGTTCAAGGTTTTAAAAACCGAGGGAAGTTCAAGACTTGGTGAATTTCATACTAATCGCGGTGTGGTAAAAACTCCCGCATTTATGAATGTGGCCACCTGCGGCGCTATTAAAGGCGCTGTTTCGGCTGAAGATTTAAAAGAGGTTGGCTGTCAGGTAATGCTTAGCAATACCTATCATCTGCATATTCGTCCGGGAGATGAGGTTGTTAAAAAGTGCGGTGGTCTGCATAATTTATCTACTTGGTCAGGCCCTATTCTTACAGATAGCGGTGGCTTTCAGGTCTTTTCTTTAGCGCCACTCAGAAAAATTACCGAAGAAGGCGTTACCTTTAATTCTCATATTGACGGCAAACGTATTTTTATGGGTCCGGAAGAAAGTATGCAAATACAGAGCAATTTAGGTTCTACTATTGCTATGGCTTTTGATGAATGTGTCGAAAACCCTGCGCCGTACAGCTATTCTAAAGAATCTTGTCAGAGAACAACCAGATGGCTTCAGCGCTGTAAAAAGGAAATGGAAAGACTAAATTCTCTCCAGGATACCGTAAACAGAGAACAAATGCTTTTCGGTATAAATCAGGGCTGTACCTTTAATGATTTAAGAATTGAACACATGAAGCAGATAAGAGAGCTTAACCTAGATGGATATGCAATAGGTGGTCTTGCAGTTGGTGAGCCTGCCGAGGTTATGTATGATGTAATTGAAGCGGTTACTCCCGAAATGCCTGAAAACAAAATTCGCTATCTTATGGGTGTAGGCACCCCGGTTAATATTTTGAATGCGGTTGAACGTGGTGTTGATTTATTTGACTGTGTTATGCCAAGCAGAAATGCCCGTCACGGTCACTTATTTACAAGTGCAGGCATAATCAACCTAAATAACAACAAATATGAAACCGATATGAAGCCTATTGATGAGAACTGTGACTGTCCCGTTTGTAAGCGTTACAGCAGGGCATATATCCGTCATTTAATAAAAAGTAAAGAGATGCTGAGTCACAGACTTTGTGTGCTTCACAACCTTTATTTTTACAATAAGCTTATGAGCGATATTCGTGATGCTCTTACTGAAAATCGTTTTTCGCAGTTTAAGAAAGAAAAAGAAGAAATATACGGAACGAGAATTTAGATTATTTTTCTTGATTTATTACTTTTTTTGATATATAATAATAGAAATTAAATTTTGGAGGACATAAAAAATGGGTAATTCAGGTTCAAGTTGGTTAATGATAGCATACATCGTTGTAATTATTGCGGTTATGTATTTCGTTATGATTCGCCCGCAGAAGAAAAAACAAAAAGACGAACAGAAAATGCGTGAGTCTATTCAGATAGGTGACGAGCTTCTGACCATCGGCGGAATTTACGGAAGAGTAATTTCTCTTAAGGAAGACAGCATTGTTATTGAGTCTTCTGCAGACCACTCAAAAATTAAAATTGCAAAATGGGCAGTAAGCCAGAATCTTACCGTTCATGAAGAAGCCGCAACTGACAGCACTGAAAAGAAATCATTTTTCAAAAAATAAGTTCTAAAAATTATCCCTCTCGTAATAAAATTCTACGAGGGGGATTTTTATGTTTAAGTTTCTGAAAAATCAAGATTACTCAGGTGTTGTGCGCTTTGTTATTTTTCTTCTTTTGGGCGTAGTTATGACCTTGGTTTCTCTGTTTTTGTTTGCGCTGGTGATAACCGTTTTAGATTTGCAGGGCTTTTATAACGGTATTTTTGCAACAATTTCTCTTATAATCGGTACATTTTTATCAGCATTTTTTTATGTTTCTAAGATAAAATCCAAAGGCTTTTTAAATGGCGTTTTGCTTGGTGCGGCAATATATATAATTGTATTTATTGCATCACTTATTATAAGCGATAAAGGATTTACCTTATCCAGCCTTTTTCATCTTTTATCATCTCTTTTGTCGGGCGGAATTGCCGGCATTATTCAGGTTAATAAAAAGCAGAATTTAAAGTATTTAAAATAAAGTTTTGTCAATACTCTTAATATCTTGCATTTTGGAGTGATAAAGTGGATAATAACGATGCTTTGGAAAGGGAAATTGAAATATATAGAAAACTAATTAATCTTATTGCAGAAGATGCGGCATTGCTTAATAATGAAAATGAAGAAAAATAAGAGCTTTAGCTCTTATTTTTATTTTATACTGTTGATTAATTTTAATAAAATGTTATAATTAAATTGTTGCATTCACATATAATTTATATGTGAGGGGGCAATTATTTTGATTAAAAGATTTTTACTCGGCATTTTATTAATAGTTATTATACTTTGCTGTTCCTTAGTCAGATATAACTATAAAGTCAGTGTTCCTGCTCAGGCCGATATAAGTGATAAGAAGATTATAATTATTGATGCCGGCCACGGCGGGTTTGATGGCGGTGCTGTTGCAGATGACGGAACTGTTGAGAAAGATATCAATTTGAATATTGCTTTAACTTTAGGTGAAATGCTGTCTTTTCACGGTTATGAGGTTATATACACGCGAACCGAGGATACGGGTACTGAGGATAATTCAGATGCCGCTATTGCTAACAGAAAAAAGAGCGATTTAACAAACAGATTGAATCTTATGAAACAGTATCCAAGTAGTATATATGTAAGTGTGCACCTTAATAAATTTACTTCGGGTTCTGCAAACGGGGCTCAGGTTTTTTATTCACCGTCTTTTGATAAGGCTAAAACAATAAGCTTATCTATTCAAAATTCTATAAAGACTATTTTGCAACCCGAAAATGAGCGGGTTATTAAGCAGGGAACCAAGAGTACATATTTGCTGTATAATGCATATACACCCTGTATTATTGTCGAATGCGGTTTTTTAAGTAATGCTGAAGAACTGCAAAAATTAAAGAATACTGAATATCAGAAACAAATGGCATTTTCGATTTTTGACGGAATTATAAAATCTTATGTATAGAAGGTAGTATTATGTCTGGAAAAATTAAAACCGGTTTTATTTGTTCAAGCTGTGGGCAGCAATTTGCAAAATGGAGTGGCAGATGCAGTGGCTGTGGCGAATGGAACACACTTGAAGAAACCATACTTGAAACCGAGAAAAAAAGTTTACCTTTAAAGCAGATTTCTGCTGTAAAGGCCATCCCTATATCAGATATTTCCTTTACCGATGAAAAGCGTACCCTAACCGGTATTAAAGAACTGGACGGTGTGCTTGGCGGCGGAATTGTTAATGGTTCGGTTGTACTGCTCAGCGGTGACCCCGGCATTGGTAAGTCAACAATTCTTCTTCAGGTTGCAGGCAATTTTCCGAATGATAAAAAAATACTTTATGTTTCGGGCGAAGAGTCGATTACTCAGATAAAGCTACGCGCTGAGCGACTTGATGTTAACTGCTCAAATTTACTTATAATGGCTGAAACCGATACGCAGTTAATATGCGAATATATTGCTTCCATAAAGCCCGACCTAATTATAATCGACTCTATTCAAACAATGCAAATTAGCGAAATTTCCTCATCGGCAGGCAGTATTTTGCAGGTAAGAGAATCAACCAATATGTTTCTTAGAGTTTGCAAAACTCATAATATCCCTATTTTTATTGTGGGTCACGTTAATAAAAGCGGCGATATTGCAGGTCCCAAAATTTTAGAACATATTGTAGATACCGTTTTGTATTTTGAGGGCGAGAGAAATCAGTCTTACAGAATACTCAGAGCTATTAAAAACCGTTATGGCTCTACCAATGAAATCGGTGTTTTTGAAATGAGTGATAAAGGACTTTACCAGGTTGAAAATCCGTCGGCGGCACTTTTATCGGGCAGGTCAAAGAACATTTCCGGAAGCTGTATTGCCTGTGTGCTTGAGGGAACAAGACCGATTCTCTCCGAAGTACAAGCCTTGGTTACTACAACTGGTTTTGGGAATCCCAGACGGGTATCCACAGGCTTTGATTATAACAGACTTAGTCTGATTCTTGCTGTGCTTGAAAAACGTATAGGTATGTATTTTTCAAATTTAGATGTATACATAAATGTTGCAGGTGGTTTGCGCCTTGACGAGCCTGCCGCTGACCTTGCCATTGCACTTTCGCTTGTTTCGGGGCTGAAAGATATTATAATTGACGAAAAAACTATAGCCTTTGGTGAAATCGGTCTTTCAGGTGAAGTACGTTCGGTTTCCCGTCCGTATACGCGTATAAAAGAGGCGGCGCGTCTTGGCTTTACAAAGTGTATAGTACCTAAATCTGCGCTTAGAAAAGCAGGGGAGATTCCTGACGGAATAAAAGTAATCGGCGTTTCTTCACTTCGTGAAGCTATAAATAATTTATAAGTAAAAAAAGCAGACTAAAAAGTCTGCTTTTTAAATTTTAACTATCGGAATGGTAAGCTCTGTACCGCAGTCAAGCGGTGTTGTGTAAGCTAATGAAAATAAATCTGTTGACAGCATCTCGCTTTCGAAAACCTTTTTGCCGAAATCATCAAGCTTATCGGTATCTTTTGAATTTATAATAAGCGGAATATCAGAATTTTTTGAAATATCTGTCAGCATTTCTTTGCCTGTATCATTATAGCCCAGAATTTTAATGTACGGCGGTTTTTTCTTAATATAGGAATTATCAATACCAAAAGCGGCGCACATCAGTATTCTGCGGATTCTTGCCATTGTATAGCGTTTTGTTTTTATATTTGACAGTAACTCTTCAAAGCAAGTGGCAGATTTGATATTTTCAAAAATTCGGTTTTCGATGCCTTCACTGATATCGGGAAGATTTTTTATATCATCAAGGGTTAAGGCTCTGAGCTTAAAAAGAACTGCCTTGTCAAGCAAAGAAAAATCAGTATGTGGTGCGCTTTTTAAAGTGTTTATAATGTTACTTGGAACAAGGTTTAAAACACACTCAAAGTCATTTTTTAATATATGTTCGCGAATATTTGACGCACTTGAAAAATTATTGGAAGTTTCTTTGCTGTCATGCTCAGCACCAACGCGACAAACGGGTAAAAACTCACCTTTAAAGCCTATATTTTCTGCAGAAAGTAAATACTGAACCGCAAGAATGTTATTAGGCTTTGTAAGAATATCAGCGCAAGGGGGAGAAATTTGTGCTATTGCATTTTCTCTTGCTTTTGCAAAGGTTATTCCCGTATCGGCATTTTTCTTTATGCTGTCTAAAACTGAATTGTCATTTAAAAGACTTGCAGTTTGCTTTAATAAATCAAGATTATTGTTTTCACAGCCAAAAACAAGACGTTCTACAATCCCTGTACTGTTTAGCAGAGAAATACCGCCAAAAGCGAAATTTTCGGCACCGGACATTGACCAGCCCACAGGCAGAGAAATAACCAGGTCGGCACCGTTTTTTAATGCCATTTCAGCACGAACGTGCTTTTCATACAGCGCGATTTCACCGCGCTGTGTAAAATTACCGCTCATCACACAGATAACCTTACTGCTGTTACGTCTTGCAGAGCCCAGTAAATATTTATGTCCGTTATGAAAAGGATTGAACTCGCATATAACACCGCTGACCATATTCTGCCTCCTTTTTTAAATAAATACTTGAAAACTTAAATGAAATCTATTATTATATAATAGTTAGTTTATGTTAATAAATCTTTATGTTATTTTAGCATAACGGAAAAGAATTATCAACACGAAAAAATCGCCTCGGCGGATAGGAGTTAATTTTATGAAAATTTTTGTTGTAAACGCAGGTAGTTCCTCACTTAAGTATCAGCTTATCGATATGGAAACTGAATCTGTACTTGCAAAGGGTATTTGTGAGAGAATCGGTACAACCGGTGCTATCAAGCACAAGGCTGCTGACGGCAGGGAATATGCGGCTGATACCGCTATGCCCACACATACCGAGGCTTTCGAAGCTGTTGTTTATGCAATGACAAAGAGCGAAGCTAAGGTTATAGATTCCTTTGATGAAATTTCGGCTATCGGTCACAGAATAGTGCAGGGTGGTAGCATCTTCTCAAAATCCTGCATCATCACTCCAAAAGTTCTTGACCAGATTGATGAACTTGGCGCTTTAGCACCTCTTCATAACCCTGCTCACGTTCTTGCTATTAAAGCCTGCATTAAAACCTTCGGCGAGCAAATTCCTCAGGTTGCTGTGTTTGATACCTCTTTCCATCAGACAATGGAGCCCAAGGTTTATATGTTTGCATTACCTTATGAGTATTATGAGAAGTACGGCGTTAGAAAATACGGTGCTCACGGCACATCTCATCACTTTGTCAGCGACCGTGTTGCTGTTCTTGAAAACAAGGACAAGAAGGAATTAAAGATTATTGTTTGTCATATAGGTAACGGTGCTTCCATTACTGCAGTTAAAGACGGCGTTTGCTGTGATACTTCAATGGGCTTTACACCTCTTGACGGCTTTATGATGGGCACCAGAACAGGTACACTTGACCCCTCTGCACTTACCTTTATTGCAGAAAAAGAAAACCTTACACCTGCACAGATTAATGATATCTGTAATAAAAAATCAGGTATGCTCGGTGTTTCGGGCATCTCTAATGATAACCGTGACGTATGCGCTGCTGCCGATGCAGGAAACGAGAGAGCTAAGCTTGCTGTTGATATGCAGAGATATCAGATTCTAAAATTTGTTGGTTCTTATGTTGCCGCTATGAATGGTGTTGACGCTATCGCGTTCACTGCTGGTATTGGCGAAAATGACCCTGAGCTTCGCGAATATGTATGTGAAAACTTAGGCTATCTTGGTGTTAAAATTGATAACGAGAAAAACCATGTTCGCGGTCAGGAAATTAAGATTTCTACCGATGATTCCAAGGTTGATGTATTCGTTATTCCTACAAACGAAGAACTTGCTATTGCACGTGATACACTTGCTTTAATTTCCTAATTTGAAAGGTTGTTTGTTTTGAATACTAAGCAGTTAAAAGATGCAATAAAGAGTGGCAAATTCGATAAGATTTTTAAAGAATTATACCGAAATAATGTAACTTGTTCCCGCGCTCGTTATATTTCAGCTCTTGAAAAATTTGTTGAATTTTTCGGGGATAGAGAAGATGTTCGCATCTTTTCTGCACCGGGCAGAACAGAGGTTGGCGGTAATCACACAGACCATCAGCACGGCAGAGTTGTTACAGGAAGTATTAATCTTGACGTTATCGGCGTTGTAGCCAAAACAGATGATAATATTGTTAAAATTGAGTCTGAGGGCTTTAAAGTAGATGCAGTTGATATAACCGACCTTGACGCCAACGAGGCTGAGTTCGGTAAAACAAGTGCTCTGATACGTGGTTGTTGCGCTAATTTTAAAAAGTTGGGATATAGTATCGGCGGTTTTTGCGGATATACCACATCTGATGTTCTGGGCGGTTCAGGTCTTTCATCATCTGCTGCTTATGAAGTGCTTATCTGCAACATATTAAACGGTTTGTTTAATAATTCTGTTGTTGACAGTATAGAGATTGCAAAAATCTCTCAAAAGGCTGAACGTGATTATTTCGGTAAGCCTTGCGGTTTGCTTGACCAGATGGCATCGTCAAACGGCGGTTTTACCGCAATTGATTTTGCTGACCCCACACAGCCTGTTGTTGAGCAGATTGATTTTGATATTGAAAAGCAGGGCTATACTCTTTGTGTTGTTGATACACACGGCGACCATTCTGACTTAACCCGTGATTATGCCGATATAACGGTTGAATGCAGAGAAATAAGCAGATATTTCGGTAAAGATTTCCTTAGAGAAGTTGATACAGCCGAGTTTTATTCCTCAATTTCACATCTTCGGGAAAAATTCGGTGACAGAGCTGTGCTCAGAGCTATTCATTTCTTTAATGAAAATGAACGCGCTAAGGAACAAAAAGAAGCTTTAAAGCAGGATAATTTCTCACATTTTCTTGACCTTGTAAATGAATCAGGCGATTCATCATACAAGTATTTGCAGAATGTATATTCCATAAGCAATATTAAAAATCAAGGACTTTGTCTTGCGCTTTCTCTTACCGAAATGTTTTTAAACGGTGACGGCGCTTGTCGAGTTCACGGCGGAGGATTTGCAGGAACTATACAGTGCTATATACCAAGCGACAGAATTGATGAGTATTCAAAAATGATTGAAGATGCCTTTGGAGAGGGAAGCTGCTGTGTACTTTCTATTCGTTCAAAAGGCGGATGTGAAATACTTCCTGAGTAAATTACATAAGAAAAACGGTGGTAAATAATTACCACCGTTTATTTTTATGAATTTATGCCCACCACATATTGCAGTTGCTTTCCTTAATCAAGCAGCTCTTTAATACGCCAACAGCCTTTTCAAGACCTTCCTTGGGAGCCATAAGACCGTCTTCATGCTCAATGCTGATTGCATAATCGTAACCAACAATAGCAAGAGCGCTGATAATATCTTTCCAGTAGGAAATATCATTACCATATCCAACTGCTCTAAACGACCAGGAACGACCGGCAAAATCAGTATATGATTTATAGTCGTTACAACCGTTCACTGCAGTGTTATATTTGTCAATTTTAGTGTCTTTAGCATGGAAATGGAAAATAGCGTTTTCCTTACCAAGCTCTTTAATTACGGCAACAGGGTCCATTCCTTGCCAGATTAAATGGCTGGGGTCAAGGTTAGCGCCGATTTCGGGACCGACTGCTTTACGTAAACGAAGCAGAGTTTCAGGGTTATATACACAAAAACCGGGGTGCATTTCAAATGCAATTTTGTCAACACCGTGTTCTTTTGCAAATTTAACGGTTTCTTTCCAGTAGGGAATAAGCTTCTCTTTCCACTGCCATTCTACTATCTGAGCGAATTCAGGGGGCCATGCGCAAGTAACCCAGTTGGGATTTTCGCTGGTTTCACAGTCACCCGGGCAGCCTGAGAAGGTATTTATCTGATGAATACCAAGCTTTTCGGCAAGAAGGATTGTTTTCTTAATTGCGGCATCAAAATCAGCAGCAATTTTTTTGTTGGGATGTACAGGGTTAGCGTGACAGCTAAGGGAACTGATTTCAAGACCGTATTTTGCAACGGTAGCCTTGAACTCCTCTAATGCTTTATCGTCATTAAGTAAAACATCAGGGTCAGCGTGCTGAGTGCCGGGATAACCGCCTGCACCAACTTCAATCATTTCAAGACCGATGGATTTGAAGTAAGCAAGAGCTTCTTCAAAGGGCTGGTCGCCAAGAAGGTTTGTTAAAACACCAAGTTTCATATTAACACCTCATATTATAAAATTATTCATTTTAATTTTAAAAGAATATCTCGGTTATGTCAAGCATTCTCAAGTATTTCTTTGATTTTTTCAATACCCAGTCCTGATGAAGCAGAGGTGGGGATAATATCCACATTATCGGCAAATTCACCAAGTTCTTCTTTAATTAATGTGAGTCGCTCGTTAAACTGAGTTTTATTTAGCTTATCACTTTTTGTAAGAATAATTGTATAAGGCATTTCCATCTGGCTTAAAAAATTAAGCATTGAATAATCAAACTCACTGGGCGGATGGCGCATATCTATAAGCTGAAAAACCATTTTAATGTTTCTGCCGCTTTTAAAGTAGCCTTCCATTAAATCTGACCAGCGTGTTCTTTCGCCAAAGGGTACCTTTGCATAGCCGTAACCGGGAAGGTCAACAAGACGTATATTATCAAGTCTGAATAAGTTTATAGTAACAGTTTTTCCGGGGTTAGAACTTACACGCGCCAGAGATTTTCTGTTAACTATCTTATTAATTAAGGACGATTTACCTACATTTGACCTGCCCGAAAAGCAAAACTCGGGCAAATCAGATATAGTCAGCTGTTCGGCAGTGCCGAAAGATTTTTCGTATTCGATTTTGTTATAATTCATTATCTTATCAGCGCCTTATCTAAAATTTCGTCTTGATGTGTTACGGGAACAAACTCAAGGTTATCTTTAACAATTTGGTCTACATCCTCAAGGTCAGCAAGATTATCCTTTGGAATAAATACTGTTTTTACTCCGCTTCTGTATGCCGCAATAGACTTTTCACGAAGTCCACCGATAGGAAGAACTCTGCCGCGTATTGATATTTCACCTGTCATAGCAATGTCACGGCGTACAGGTTTGTCGGTTAATGCAGATACAAGGGCGGTTGTCATAGTAACGCCTGCAGACGGTCCGTCTTTTGGTATAGCAGACTCGGTAGCGTGAATGTGAATGTCGGTTGTTTTATAGAAATCGGGGGCAATGCCGAGATTATCCGCCTTTGAACGCACATAGGTCAGTGCGGCGTGAGCAGACTCCTTCATAACATCACCTAAAGAGCCGGTAAGTTCAAGTTTACCCGAGCCGGGTATTGCCGAAACTTCAATTTGCATAAGCTCTCCGCCTACCGAAGTCCAAGCAAGACCGTTAATAACACCAACTTCGTTTTCTTTAGAAATAGCTTCGGGGCGGTAACGGTGTCTGCCAAGCATTTCGATAACCTTTTTGCTGTCAATTTTGACGCAATCTGCTGAATTCTCAACAATTTCCTTTGCGGTTTTTCTGCAAAGTGTTGCCAAAATTCTTTCAAGTGTTCTGACACCTGCTTCACGGGTATAAAAGTCAATAACATCGTAAATTGCTTTATCGGTTATTTTAAATTTAGATGTTGACAAACCGTGACGTTTTATCTGTTTTTTAAGAAGATGCTTTTTGGCGATATTGAATTTTTCCTCCCTTGTATAGCTTGAAAGCTCAATAATTTCAAGTCTGTCACGAAGTGCGGGAGGAATGGTGTCAAGAGAGTTTGCAGTGGTTATAAATACCGTTTTACTTAAATCAAAGGGTAAATCAATATAATGGTCGGTAAAGGTGCTGTTCTGCTCACCGTCAAGCACCTCAAGAAGTGCAGATGCAGGGTCGCCCTTGTAATTTGAGCAAAGCTTATCAATTTCATCAAGAAGTATCAGAGCATTATTGCTTTTTGCCTGTTTTACGGCAGAAATTATTTTACCTGGCATAGCGCCGATATAGGTTTTTCTGTGACCGCGTATTTCCGCTTCGTCGTTTATTCCGCCAAGGGATATACGGGCAAAATTTCTGCCCATACACTCGGCAATAGTTTTAGCAATAGAGGTTTTACCAACACCCGGAGGGCCGTAAAGGCAGATTATCTGGCCACTGATATCCGATACAAGAGAATAAACCGAAAGCATTTCAAGAATACGCTCTTTAACCTTTTTCATTCCGTAAAAATCCCGGTCTAAAATCTTTGCAGATTTCTTTATATCGCTTGAAGTTTCGGTAAAAGTATTCCAGGGAAGCGATAAACATTCATCAAGATAGTTTCTGACAATAGCAGATTCCTGAGAGCCCTGAGGCATTTTAAGCAGTTTGTTAACTTCATTATTTAGTTTCTCTTTAACTATATCCGAAGCGTTAAGCTCTGTAATCTTTTCAAAATAACCGTCGGTTTCGTCATAGGCTTCGCCGTACAATTCTTCGTTTATTGCTTTAATCTGCTCTTTAAGGTAATATTCGCGCTGATTATCGTCAATTTGCACTCTTACATTTTCACTTATACGGTTATCAATCTTTAAAAGACTGCACTCTTTGGAAATAAGCTTTAACAGAACCTTTGCTCTTATATGTGGGTCAAGCTGTTCCAGAATATACTGTCTGTCGTCAACAGGAGCAGGCATATTGGCGGCAACATAGTCGGAAAGCTGTGAAATATCGTCAATAGTTGCCACATTCATCATAATATCGGTTGATATACCGACGGTAAGAAGCAGGGCGTACTGTTCAAAACCTTCGCGGATTTTTCTTATTAGAGCTTCTGTGTATTTTTCGGTATGATGCTTATAGGTATCGTCAATTCGTTTTACCTGCGCAAAGGAAAAAGGGCCTTTGCGTACGGCAACTCTTTTTGCGCGGTATAAGCCTTCGGCAACAACCTTTATGCTTTTTTCAGAAAGCTTTAAAACCTGACGGATTCTGGCAACACAGCCGATTTCATATAATTCATTTTCATCAGGCTCTTCAAGGCGCATATCCTTTTGTGCTACAAGAAAAAGCAGCTGGTCTTTATCCATTGCGGTATTTAAAGCAGAAATTGAAGATTTTCTGCCCACTTCAAAGTGAATTGTGGATTCAGGAAAAGCAATAAGACCGCGTAACGGTATTATTTGAACTGTAATAGTAGGGGTATTAACTGAGATTGACATATTTGACCTCCGTTTAATCTTAAATCAATCTTTTGTATTATACATTATTTTTCAATTTAATTCAACCGTATTAGTTTAATTTAATATTTTTTTACAATTTGAGTATAGCGAATTGACAAAAAACATAATTTGGTTTAAAATATGTAAGGAAACGGAGGTGCTTATATGACACAAATTTCACCATCTATTTTGAGTGTTGATTTTTTAAATCTTAAAAGTATTATCAAAAAAATTGAAGACAGTGGCGCTGATATGCTACACATTGATGTTATGGATGGCATTTTTGTGCCTAATATTTCCTTCGGTCTTCCTGTTGTTGAGTCTATTTATAAGCACACGTCTTTGCCTTTAGATGTTCATCTTATGATAGATTTGCCTCATAAATATATCAAAGATTTTGCTAAGTTTTCAAAATTTATAGGTATTCATTATGAAAGTGGCTCTGATTGCAGCGAAACCTTAGCTCTGATTCGCGAGAACGGCTGCAAGGCTTGTCTTGTTATTAAGCCTGAAACTGCTGCTGATGAAATTTTTTCTCTTTTGCCGTTATGTGATATGGTGCTTGTTATGTCGGTGGAGCCCGGCTTTGGCGGACAAAAATTTATGCCATCAGCTTTAAGTAAGCTGACGGCACTTAAAAATTATATTACCGAAAAAAATCTTGATGTACTACTTGAAATCGACGGCGGAATTAATGCTGAAACAGGAAAGTTGGCAGTTGATGCCGGCGCCGATGTTTTGGTAGTAGGAAGTTATTTGTTCGAAAACGAAGATATAAGCGATAAAGTAAACTTTATTAAAAGCCTATAATCGCTCTGCCAATTTCAGCTACTGCATTTTTACTTATTACTTTTGCGTATTCTTCAAGTATATTTTTAACGTGTTTTTCATTAGCATTATATTTGTTATCTAAATGTTTTATACAGTGTTTAACTTCCAGGTAAAACTGTTTGTTATAAGCATATAACACGCTTTCGCGGTTGTAATCTTTGTACAACTGTGAAATAGTATCAAACAATGCTTCACAGTCGTTAAATTTATAAATATAACTTTTTTTACATTTTATGCGTTGCATATTATGTGTCACCAATTTTTAGGAGAAAGTGTTATGGATTATTTATCATTAAAAAGCGGAACCGATGTAAGAGGCGTTGCCTCTGATATATTCGGTGAAGAAATCAATCTTACAGACAAGGCTGTTTCTGATATTACATATGCCTTTGTGTGTTGGCTGACAGATACCCTTGAAAAACCCGCTGAAGATTTAACTGTTTCAGTTGGTCATGATTCAAGAATTTCTGCCGACAGAATTTCAAAATCTGTTATTGACGCGCTGGTAAGTTCCGGTATCAATGTAAAAAACTGCAACCTTGCATCAACCCCTGCAATGTTTATGACTACTGTGGAAATTGGTTGCGATGCTGCTGTGCAGATAACTGCAAGTCATCATCCTGCTGACCGTAACGGTCTTAAGTTCTTTACTCGCTCCGGCGGTCTTGACGGTAAGGATATTGCCGAAATATTAAAGCTTGCAAACGACGAAACAAGATATTTACCTCAAAAAGTCGGTGAAGTTTCTGACGTTGATTTTATGAAAGCCTATGCCGCTTTACTTCGCAATATTATTTGCAAAGAAACCGGAAAGACAGAGGCTGACAAACCCCTTAAAAACTTCCATATTGTAGTTGATGCCGGCAATGGTGCAGGCGGTTTTTATGCACATGATGTTTTAGAGCCTCTCGGCGCAGACATTAGCGGCAGTCAGTTCTTAAATCCTGACGGAATGTTCCCGAACCATATTCCAAACCCCGAAAATAAAGCCGCTATGGAAAGTATATGCAGTGCGGTTATCAATAATATAGCAGACCTTGGTGTTATATTTGATACCGATGTTGACAGAGCCGGCTGTGTTGGTAAAAATGGTGAAGAAATTAACCGTAACCGTCTTATTGCTCTCTCTGCCGCAATTGTAAGCAAGGATAACCCCGGTGCTACTATTGTAACCGACTCTGTTACTTCAGACGGCCTTAAAACCTTTATTGAGGAAAATCTCGGCTGTGCTCACTATAGATACCGCCGCGGTTATAAGAATGTTATTGATAAAGCCAAGGAGCTTTGTGATAACGGCACAAATTCTCCACTTGCTATTGAAACCTCAGGTCATGCAGCACTTAAAGAAAACTATTTCCTTGATGATGGCGCTTATCTTGTTACCAAAATTATTATTGAGGTTGCAAAAGGTACCGATATCGATAAACTTCTTATGCCTCTTAAAATGCCTGTCGAGGAAAAGGAGTTCAGATTCAAAATTACTACCGATAACTTCAAAGTTTATGGTGAGCAGGTTATAGAGATGCTTGAAGGCTTTGCCTTAGAGCAGTCTGACTGGAAAATTGCAGACGACAACAGAGAAGGTATCAGAATTTCTGTGCCGAACGGCTGGTTCCTGCTTCGTCTTAGTGTGCACGACCCTGTAATGCCCATTAATTTTGAAAGTGATGTTGAAGGCGGTATTGCTCAAACCGTTGATACGCTAAGACCCTTCTTTGAAAAATTCGCAAACCTTGATTTATGCGGTTTTTAATTAATGTGAAACGCCCCTTATGGGGCGTTTTTTTAACAGTCACAGTCGTCTTTTAGTGAGGTGGGGAAAAAGTCGCTTGTGGGAAAATCGATTCTGCTGAATACATCACATGGTGTAACCGAGCTACAGTTGTCATCACAATGCTTTTCGGGTATACAGAAATCATATACAGGTACTAACATCTGTACTGTTCTTATCAGCTGCACTACTGTAAACAAGCCAATGGTAACATAAACAGCGTTATCACAATCGTTAATATTAATTGCAAGTTCTCCGCCGATGATTTCCTGTATTGAATCAGGTATGCCGCAAATGTTTTCGCATCTGTTTTCTATAGGACAAATTTTTGCCGATAGGGGAACGGGGTCAACAGTCTGAACAACACATCTGGGCAGGTTGGTACCGGCACCGAGAGGTGTGTCTTTTTGACATAGCGAAGGGATACTTGAGAATATTTTTGCATTACCCTCACCACCGAAAAGAATAACCTTTTTGCAGAACACACAAATACCCTTAACGTCTGTGGGCAAAGCGCAGTTAGATGTGTATACATCTAAATCTACAAGGAAATAAAAGGTTAAATCGCAGGAATAAAAACCCTTATTGAAATTAACCTGTTCTACATCTACATAAACATTAAGTACTTCTGCATTTTTTAACCGCACATTTACTGCAGACTGAATTAATGCTTGATTTGCGACGCTTAAATAGCATCTCAAATCCTCAAGACAATCTCTGTCACAGCAGGAGTCATACACTCTACCTGCATCAATGCAAACGGCTTCTTTACATGCTTCATTAAAATTTTCTGCCATTTAAAATCCTCCCTGAAATAATATTAAAGCCTTAGTCGTTTTGCTAAAACTCATTACATATTATGAAAACTCTATAATATGTGCCACTAATTTCACGAAATATTGACAAAACGGCGTATAAGTATTATAATTATCCTAAAATTTGAAGAGTAAAAATTCAGGCGTAAAGTGCTGACGGGACGGGGAGTTGCCGGTCTGACGAAAATCAAAGTTATTTTGATTGCGGTCTGAGTTTTGCATCCCGCTTCATAAGGCTTAAAGATTTTCCTTTCTTCCTGCCTTTTGTGTGCGGAGGGGAGGTTTTTTTATGTGTAAAAGAAATGATTTTTTGGGACTGAAAAATCTTACTAATCTAAAGGTGCTGATAACAATTGCCTTTTTTTCGGCAATAAGTATCATACTTGGTAAATTTCTTGCTTTACCTGTTGGTCAGTATATGAGATTCAGTTTTGAAAATTTACCGCTCGTGCTGTCAGGGTTATTGTTTGGCCCCATCAGCGGTTTACTGTCAGGTGTTATTGCGGATTTACTTGGTTGTGTGCTGAGAGGATATGAAATAAACCCAATTTTAACAGTCGGCGCGGCGGTTCTTGGGTTTACTGCAGGTCTTGTATTTCAAGTGCTAAAAAAAATTGATAATCCGCTAAGAGTTATGTTAAGTGTTATTATTCCTCATACACTTGGTTCTGTGCTTATTAAATCTTACGGGCTTAGTTTATGGTACAGTCTTGAATTTAGCGTTGTGCTTTCATATCGCACTCTTAACTATATAATTGTGGCCATAGCAGAAATTATAGTTATTACATTGATGCTTAAAAATAAAGGTTTTATGAGTCAGATATTTAGATTAACAGGTGACAAAAATGAACTATAATGAAGCCGTAGAATATATACATTCGGTAAGTAACTTTTTTTGTAAACCCGGTCTTGAAAGAATAGGGGAGTTGTGTCGTTTACTGGGCAACCCACAGGATAAGCTTAAGTTTATACACGTTGCAGGAACTAACGGTAAAGGCTCTTTTTCTGCATTTACTGCCTCTATTCTCACCGCCGCAGGTTATAAAACGGGTTTGTATACCTCACCGTATATAACTAAATTCAACGAAAGAATTGCTGTAAACGGAAATATGATTTCGGACTGCGACCTGGCGGAACTGACCGACTATGTAAAACAGTATGCTGAAATGCTTGAAGATAAACCAACAGAATTTGAACTGATAACCGCCATAGCTTTTGAATATTTCAGCAGATGCAACTGTGATTATGTTGTGTTAGAATGTGGATTGGGAGGCAAATTTGACGCCACTAATATTGTGACTACAACTATGTTATCAGTTATTACAGGCGTATCTATTGACCATACGGATTTTTTAGGTAAAACAGTTTTAGAAATCGCAGGTGAAAAGGCGGGCATTATTAAACAGAACGTTCCTTGTCTTTGGTGCGGTGATGATAAAGTTGCTTTGTCAGTTATTGGAGATACCGCTAAAGCTAACAATTCGCCATTATATTTTCCGCAAAAGGAAAATTTAAAGATAACCTCATACAGTCTTGAGGGCACCTGTTTTGATTATGAAGAGCACAAAAATATTTCTATTAAACTTCTTGGAACTTTTCAGCCGCTTAATGCAGTAAATGCTATTACTGCAGTTGAAATATTAAACAAATTGGGCCTTAAGATTTCTGATGAGCATCTGAGAAAAGGATTAAGCGATACTGTATGGCACGCAAGGTTTGAACTTTTGCATAAAGACCCTGTATTTATTTTTGATGGAGGTCATAATCCTGAAGGAGTATGTGCGGCGGTTAGCAGTGTAAAGCATTATTTCGGTGATAAAAAGATATGTGTCATTACGGGTGTTATGAAGGATAAGGATTATAATTTTATAGCCGACAAAATATGTGAAGTTGCGGATAAGGTGTTTTGCGTAACACCAGATAATCCACGCGCACTTGATGCCTCAAAGCTGTGCGAGGTTTTCAAAAAGAGGGGAATATATTCCAAACCGTATAACGAAATAGCTGAAGCTGTAAAATCTGCTATCAAGGCAGCTTCCAAAAATTCACAGCCAATTATATCGATGGGTTCACTATATATGTACAGCGATATTAGAAATGCTGTGGAAAAGTATGGAAGTTATAGTTAAAATTTGTTAATTTATGTTGTATTTTGTAGAAAAATTTTGAACTTTTACAAGATTTTCTGTATATTTTATAATAAATATACTTGACAAAATTAATATTTTAAGGTAATATTAAACTGTACATTAATTTGATTTTGACGGTGTTATTAATGGTTTTGCCCGAAAATTACTCGGAAATTGAAGAAAATGAAATAATCCGCCGTATTCAAAACGGGGAAAGTGAATTGTTTTCTATTATATCAGGTCAATACATTTCGCTTATAGGTGCATTAGTTTCTTCACTTAATTGTTCTGAGGACGATAGGGAAGACTTGATTCAGGAAGGTCTGTTGGCTCTTTATTCGGCCGTCGGTGTTTTTGATTTTGCTTCGGCATCATTTAAAACCTTTGCCACTGTTTGTATTAAACGTGGTTTGATATCAGAGCTTCGTCGCATTTCTCGTAAAAAAAGACTGCCTCAAGAATTATTTGAGAACTTAGAAGACGCAAAAACTGATGAGTTTGGTCCTGAGGAAGCTTTTATAAATAAAGAAAACTTTGTACACTTTTTAGATAAAATAAAGTTATCACTTTCTTCTTTTGAATATGCTGTTCTTTCTGCATATCTTAAGTTCGGCAATTACAATGAGGTTGCTAAGACGCTTTGTGTATCTGTTAAGAGAGTTGATAACGCTTTACAGAGAGTGCGGAAGAAGATTTGTAAAATCAACAGGTAATACTGTGATTATATATGCCCATGTAGCTTAATTTCAGAGCGTTGGTTTCAAAGATGTCGGTGTAATTCCGTCCGGGGCTAAAACAAACAAGAGAGGTTACAAATGATGTTCGAAGACAAGACAATAGTTTGCAAGGACTGCGGACAAGAATTCGTATTCACTGCAAGAGAACAGGAATTCTACGAGTCCAAAGGATTTGCAAATGAGCCGCAGCGCTGTAAACCTTGCCGCGACAAGCGTAAGAACGCAGGAAGAGCTCCGCGCGAGATGTTTGAGACTACCTGTAGTGCTTGTGGAAACCCCGCTAAGGTTCCTTTCCAGCCGCGTGAAGATCGCCCTGTTTACTGCAGCGAGTGCTTTGCAAAGATGAAAGAAAATTCTGCTGAAACCGAAGCCGAATAATATATTTTAAAGTATATTGCCGTCCACTTTTGTGGGCGGTTTTCTTTAAGTAAAACTTTCGAAACTTTTATAAAATATTTAATTTTATTCATATTTTATTAATACTAATATCGTATTATAAGAGCGTACAAGCATTACGGAGGGATTACCGATGAATAAAACTAAGATACTAATTGTTGACGATGACGAAAATATATGCGAACTTTTAAGGCTTTATCTCGAAAAAGAAAACTTTGAAACTATTGTAGCCAATAACGGTATTAAGGCTGTTGAGTTACAAAGTGAATTTAGCCCCGACCTTATTTTGCTTGATATAATGCTTCCGGGTATAGACGGATGGCAGGTATGCCGTGAAATAAGAAAGGTATCAAGTGTACCTATCATTATGCTGACCGCTAAAGGTGAAACCTTTGACCGTATTTTAGGTCTTGAGCTTGGTGCTGATGACTATGTTTCAAAACCTTTTGATACAAAAGAGGTAATTGCCAGAGTAAAAGCGGTTCTGCGCAGAAGCGGTGTAACCGACGATAAAAATGTTAAGGTTGTCAAGTTTGATAAGCTTACAATTAATCTGACTAACTACGAGCTTATTGTTGACGGCAAACAGATAGACACACCTCCAAAGGAGCTTGAGCTTGTTTACCATCTTGCAAGTAATCCTAACAGAGTATATACCCGCGACCAGTTGCTTGATGAGGTATGGGGCTTTGATTATTACGGTGATTCCCGTACGGTCGACGTGCATGTTAAAAGGCTTAGAGAAAAACTTGAAGGCATATCAGATAGATGGTCCCTGAAAACCGTATGGGGCGTAGGATATAAGTTTGAGGTAAGATAATTTGGCAAGAATTAGTACATTTAAAAAATATTTTGTTTCTTTTTCTCTTGCTTTTCTTTTGTGTTTTACTGTTATAATCGTAGTAGTAAGTATACTTATAAACAATTATCTTTCAAAGGATAAAATAGAATCTCTTTCTGTTTCAAACAGCGCTGTTTCAAGATTTATTGAAGAGCAGTATGATACCGATATGTTTGAAGTGAACCTTAAAAATGTTGTCCGTACTATGTCGGGTGTAAATAAGAATACTATAATTATTGCAAACACCGAGGGAAAAATTGTTTCCTGCTCCTGCAGTGATTATTTAATGGATTCTGTGTGCACACATTCGGTTAAAAGCTACGGCTCAGTTTTTTTAAAGAAAATAGATAAGTATTATACCGAAATAGGCAGACTTGACGGCACATATACAGCAACACATTATACAGCAGGCAGAAAATTATTTAATAAAAACGGTGAAGCTTTGGGCTATGTTTTTGCTTCTTCACCTGCATCTGATTTAACTGCATTTTACGGTGAACTTTTTAAGCTTTATACATTTGCCGCTATAGTACCTATTGTTATATTGTTTTTTGCCCTTTATTTTATAACTTACCGTTGGGCAAAGCCCTTAAAACTTATGTCTGAAGCATCTCATGCAATGGCAAAGGGCGATTTTTCACGGCGTATTCCGGTTCTTAGTAATGATGAAATCGGCCAATTATCCCAGTCGTTTAACTCAATGACAAACTCGCTGGTTGAGCTTGAAAATATGAGAAGAAGCTTTATTGCAAACGTTTCTCATGAGCTTAAAACGCCTATGACAACCATTGGTGGTTTTATTGACGGTATAATTGACGGTACTATTGAAAAAGATAAACAGGAGTACTATTTAAAAATAGTTTCTCATGAAGTAAAACGTCTGTCCCGTCTTGTTCAGGGGATGCTTAGTCTTTCAAAGCTTGAATCGGGTGAAATTGAATTAAAGCCTACAGAATTTAATTTCAGAGATTTACTGTTTGAAGTGGTTCTTAATCAGGAGCAGCGTATTGCTTCAAAGGGACTTAATGTTGTAGGACTTGACAGTATCGGCAGTGTAGATGTATACGCTGACAAGGATTTAATTCATCAAGTTGTTTACAATTTGTGCGATAATGCCGTAAAATTCACCGATGAAGGCGGCGAAATTTCGTTTAGTGTTGAGTCAGATTCCGAACTGAAGTTTACCATAAGAAACACAGGTAGAGGCATCTCAGAGCAAGAATTGCCACTTATTTTCGACAGATTCTACAAAGGTGACAGTTCACGTTCAAAAAACAAAGACAGCACAGGTCTCGGTCTTTATCTGGTGAAAACTATTGTTAAAATTCACGGAGGCTCTGTTTTTGTTAAGAGTCAGCAAAATGAGTTTACTGAGTTTGGCATTCGTATGCCGCTTAAATACGGAGGAAAAATATGAACGAATTTAACGAAAATAATGTAAATCTGCCTGAAAATAACGATATGCAGATAGAACAGCCTACAAACGAGGAGCTTGTTTATGCTCAGCCTTATTCTCCGCCTGTAGAACCTATACCTGTGCAAAAGATAGAATATACACCGGTTAATAAAAACAGTGAAACAGCAAAAGGAATTAAAATATTTGCTCTTATTATGGCATTTATTGTTGTGATAACCGGGTCGTGTATTGCAGGCTACTATATCGGTAAAAGTAATATTATCGATAATAAATTTTCGGACACAACTTTGAATTTAGAAGCAAAACCAACTAATACCGATGAGTATACTGCTTCACAAGTATTTCAGATTGTAGATAAATCAATAGTTGGTATTACTGTATATAACAGTTCCGGTTCAGTGTCTACAGCGTCGGGCGTTGTTTATACCGAAGACGGATATATTATCACAAATGACCATATATATTCTGAAATAGCCGGTGCAAAGTTCAGGGTTCGTTTTTATGACGGCAAAGAATATCCTGCTGAATTTGTAGCAGGGGATACAAGAAGCGATCTAGCGGTTTTGAAAATCGATATTAAAGGTTTAACACCTGCTGTTTTTGGCGATTCATCACAAATTGTGCAAGGCGAAAATGTTGTTGCGGTTGGTCGACCTAATCAGGTACAGGATAACTGCATTACCGAGGGAATAGTTTCTATGAAGGAGCGCAGAGTAACAGTTACTTCAAGCTACTCAATGAAAATGATTCAGACCAGCGCAGCGATTAATCCCGGAAGCTCTGGCGGTGCGCTTGTTAATATGTATGGTCAGGTTATAGGTATTACTTCATCAAAAATTTCCAGCGATGTTTATGAAGCTACCGGCTTTGCAATTCCGTCAGCCACTACCAAAAAGATAATTGAGTCTTTAATTGCTTACGGATGTGTTAATGACAGAGCAAGACTGGGCATATCCTACCAGACGATAAATGAAATAACCAAAGAAGTAAAAAATTATAAGACTACGGGAATTATTGTTGTGTCTATTAGTGATGACAGCGACCTTTTAGGTAAGATTAACGAGGGCGATATAATCACTCACGTAAACGGTACGGCAATAACCTCGGATAATGTTATTCTTGATATAATTGAGTCAGCCAAGCCCGACCAAAAGCTTGATTTTACTGTTTATAAAACAGACGGCACAACTAAAAATGTTTCGGCTAAACTACTGCCTGACACAGGAAGCTCAAGCTACAATTATTCTACCATTCAGTAAACAAAAATATCACAGCGTTTTGCTGTGATATTTTTTTTATTTTGCCTACTGTTTTCGGCAAAATTCGCAGTATTTTAGTTGTATAATGAATGCGGTGATATTAATGGTGATTTATATCGATGTACTGATTTTACTTAATTTTATTATAGATTATTTGATAATACAGCTTGCATCACATATTACGAATACACGTGTTAAAATATATCGTATTATATCATCTGCCTTTATTGCGTCATTATTTTCACTTGTTATATTACTGCCTGAGTACGGAATTTTATTTGAACTGCTTACCGTTATAATAAGCGGTTCGCTTATTACATTATTAGCCTTTGGCTTTAAGAAATTTTTAAAGAATTTTATTGCATTTATAGGCGTCAATATCATATTTAACGGACTAATGACAACTGTATGGACGCTTTTTAAACCTAAAGGAATGATACTTAATAATTCGGTTACATACTTTAATATTTCGCCTACAATTTTTATTTTATCTACCGTTGTATTTTATTTGCTGATAAGAATTGCAGGTCTGATATTAAAGAAATTTTCTCCCTATGCAAAGCGGTGTATTTTAAAAATTAAAAACAATAGTAAAACTGTAGAAATCACTGCGCTTGTTGATACGGGAAATTCAATTTGTGACCCATATACAAATAGACAGGTAATAATTACCGACAAGCAGACGGCAAGGCTTATTTTTGATGATATAGACAATACGCCTGAATTTTTGCTACCGGTTGCCACGGTAGGCGGTAACTCGTTAATACCTGCCTATGTTTGCAAAAGCGTACAGGTTAATAACGGCAATAATTTTACAGCATTAATAGCCGTAACAGAACATAATTTTTCAAATGATTATAAAGCAATAGTTAATCCGCAAATTTTAGAAGAGGTGTAATTATGAAACTTTTTAAAATTAAGAAATTTATTACTAAACTGCTTATTAAGCTTGGGATACGGGCAGAAGTATTTTATATAAATTCTACAGAAACCCTGCCACCGCCCTTAACCCTTGAAGAAGAAAGGCAACTTTTACTTAAATATAATACCGAAACAGAGTATGTAAAAAACGAACTTATTGTACATAATTTGCGCCTGGTGGTTTATATAGCCAAGAAATTCGAAACCCCTTCGGCTAGTAGCGAGGATTTGATATCTATAGGCACTATTGGTCTTATAAAAGCTGTTAACACCTTTCAACCTGATAAAAATATAAAACTTGCAACCTATGCCTCAAGATGCATTGAAAATGAAATTTTGATGTATTTGCGAAAAACCTCTTCTATAAAATATGAAATTTCAATAGACGAGCCGCTTAATATTGA
>JAZNQX010000135.1:0-2659 GCA_045590395.1 Acutalibacteraceae bacterium | reverse complement strand
GTATTTAATCTTATACCCATTCCACCTCTTGACGGCTGGAAGGTGCTGTCGGTTTTTCTGCCTGACAGAATTTACTTTAAGGTATTAAGCTATGAAAGATATATAAGCTTTGCGCTTATTCTTATTGTTTACTCGGATATCCTGGACAGACCTATTAGTGTTGTCAGCAATTTCCTTATAGGAATAATTACATTTTTACCGAAAGTGATATTTGGTTATTGATTATGGAAAACGTACTTTCTTTTAAGGCTTGTGATTTTGAAGGCCCACTTGACCTTCTTTTACAGCTAATTGCAAAAAATAAACTTAATATTCACGATATTCAGCTGACCGTTCTTATAGACCAGTATTTAGAGCAGATAAAGCTTATGGAGCTTAATGATATGGATATTGCAAGTGATTTTCTTGCAATGGCTTCGCGTCTTATCTATATGAAAACCGTAAGTCTGCTTCCTCGCCACGAGGAAATTGAGGAGTTAAAGCAAGAACTTACAGGTGAACTGCTTGAATATCAGATGTGCAGAGAAATAGCGGCAAAACTTAGCGCTATGAACAGCGGTATTGACCGTTTTGTTAAAAATCCTGAGCCGGTAGAGCTTGATAAAACCTATTCGCTGTCTCACGATGCTGGGCTTATTTATGAAGCCTATCTTGCGGCGGCAGGCAGAGGTAAAAGAAAGCTTCCGCCATCATCTGCGGCATTCACTCAGATAGTTGCAAAGAAAATCGTATCGGTTTCGTCAAAGATAATTTATGTTATAAGAAATCTGTTCAGCGGAAAAACACAGAAGCTAAACAGTCTTTATTCGGGGGCGAAAAGCCGTTCTGAGCTTGTTGCAACCTTCCTTGCGGTTTTAGAGCTTTGTAAGGCTAACCGTGTTAAAATATCGGGGGACACAGGTTCTGCAGAGATAACTCTCATTAAGGAGAAAAGAAAATGAGTAACGAAATACTAAAACTTCTTCCGGCCTTTGAGGCTGTGCTATTTGCAAGTGGAGAGCCGGTAAGTATTGATAAATTCAGTGCGGTGTTTGATGTTAGTGTTGACGAAATAAATACCGTTATGGAGGCACTCAGTGAACGCCTTGATAAAGGTGGCTCGGGTATTGAGCTTTTAAAGCTTGAAAACGCGTATCAGCTTTGCACCAGAAGTGAGTACGGCGAGTATATAAGAAAAATGGCAGATATGCATAGAAAAACACCGCTTTCTCAGGCGGCGTTTGAGGTGCTTTCGGTAGTAGCTTATAATCAGCCTGTTACCAAGTCCTTTATTGAACAGGTAAGAGGTGTTGACTGCTCAAGCACCGTAACAACCCTTATAGAAAAGGGTCTTCTTGAGGAAAGGGGAAGACTTGAACTTCCGGGAAAACCTCTTCTTTACGGAACTACCAAGAACTTTTTAAGGTGCTTTGGTATATCAGACCTTAGTGAGCTACCGCCACTGCCTCATGACGATGATGCCATAAAGCAGGACCTTGGCGAACAGCTTTCAGCTATTGATGTTATTGAAGAACAAGAATAAAGTAGGAGTTGAAAAGGTTATGAGTGAACAGAAATTAAAGGGTATAATGGACACCTCAATGGACAAGCTTCGCGCTATGGTAGATGCCGATATTGTTATCGGTACTCCTATTAAGCTTGGCCAAATGACTCTTATTCCCGTATCAAAGGTTGCCTTTGGTCTTGCTACAGGAGGAAGCGATTTCCCTACAAAAACAAGTGAGGCTCTTTTTGGCGGAGCCAGCGGTGCAGGTGTTACAGTTTCTCCCGTAGGTTTTCTTTGCGTTAATGGAGAAAATATTAGAATGATACCTGTAAGCAGTGAGTCTACCGCACTTGACCGTGCTATTGCTGCCGCACCTGAGATTATTGATAAATTTAAAGAAATAACCAAAGATAAAGAATAAGTGCATTAAAAATCTTCCTTTTTAATAAAATAATAGAGATGTTATTTGTTAAGGGGGAAGTTTTTAATGAAAAAACTGTTTTGCTTTTTTATTTGCCTTATCTTTTTAGTATGTCCTTTGCCAACAAAGGCACTTAGCGTTTCGGCAAAGTCTGCCGTTTTAATAGACGCTGTAAGCGGCGAAATCCTTTTTTCAAAAAACCCTAATGAAAAGCTTTCTATGGCAAGTACCACTAAAATTATGACCGCGCTTTTGCTTTGTGAAAACGGTGACCTTGAAAGAAAGATAACCGTTACTCCTGAGATGGTGTATGTAGAAGGTACTTCTATGGGACTTAAAGTAGGAATGCAGGTAAGCCTTGAGGATATTCTTTACGGTATGATACTGGCTTCAGGTAATGATGCCGCTAATGCCGCCGCTATTGCTATAGGTGGCGGTATAGATAACTTTGTTGCCTTGATGAATGATAAAGCACGGCAGTTGGGGCTTGAGTGCACCCATTTTAATACCCCCTCCGGCCTAGACGGAGATTCGCATTATACAACAAGCTTCGATTTAGCCATGCTTACCAGATATGCTTTAAATAACAGTGATTTTTATAAAGCTTGTTCTACTAAAAGCAAAACAGTAGTGCTTGACGGTGTAAAGGTTACGCTAAAAAATCATAACCGACTTTTATCAAGCTATAATGGTGCAATAGGCGTTAAGACGGGCTTTACAAAAAAATCTGGCAGATGTCTTGTTTCTGCCGC
>JAZNQX010000134.1:0-23646 GCA_045590395.1 Acutalibacteraceae bacterium | reverse complement strand
TATACCATGATTGGTGCAATCGCTTTCTTTGTACTTGCCATAGCCGCTACCGCAGTAGCAACAATTATTGCAAAATAAATTAAGATTTAAAGTTAAAGCGTGGTCTAAAGACCACGCTTTTTTCATATTAACAATCAATTCCTCATAAAATTTTATGAGGTGTTTTATTTTGAAAATATTTTATCTTTTAATGGGCTTTGTGCTGTCTTTCTTCGCTCTTTTATATCTTTTATTGCTTATTGTATCTAAAAAGCCGTTTAAATTTTTCTTCTTAAATGCCCTTTGCGGAATATGGTGTTTTGCGGTTTTAGAGCTTGTTTCCTGCTATACGGGACTGCATCTTCCTATAAACTATGCCACTATGCTGACCACAGGTATCTTAGGTGTTCCGGGTGTGGCTTTACTCCAGATTATGAAATATATCATATTTATATAAAAAATATAGTGAGAAATTTACTACTTTATGATATAATAAATATATATTATATTTTATCGGAGGAAATTATGTTAAGTATTATCTACGGACGAGCCGCTTCAGGCAAAACAACTGTAATACTGAACAGAATTAAAGAAGCAGCAACCAAGGGCAGAGAAGTAGCCTTTATAGTTCCTGAACAGTTTTCTTTTGAGAGCGAAAGAAGTGTGCTGGGGCTTCTTGGCGATAAGTTATCCGCAAAGGTAACTGTTATCAGCTTTTCAAGTCTTGCTGACCATTTGACAGATATTTGCGGTGGTGGAAGCAGAGGACTGCTTAGTGATTCCGATAAAATTATGTTCATGAGCAAGACCTTAAAGGCACTGCGCGATGAACTTTATGTGTGGCGTAAAAATATAAACTCAACAGGCTTTGCCTCTAAAATCACCGATATGATAGGCGAGTTTAAAATTAGTGCGCTTTTTCCCGAGGATATAGAAAAAGCGTCAGAGAAGCTCTCAGGCTCTCTTAAAGAAAAAATGAGGGCGCTTGCCATTACATACCGCACCTATGATGCTTTAGTTAAAGAAAAATTTATTGACCCTGCGGACAAGCTTCAAAAGCTTTATGATGACCTGCTATCTTATAAATATTTTAGCGGTAAACAGGTATTTATTGACGGTTTTAAGGGCTTTACGGGGCAGCAGTATCGTATTATAGACCTTATCTGCGCACAGTGTAACTCTTTAAGCGTTGCACTCCTTGCCGACAAAACAGACGAAAAAGGGCTGTTTGAAAATACAAAGGCTACTGCAAATAGTATTAAGGATATCGGCAAAAAATACGGCAAAAAGATAAGTGAAGAATATCTTGAAGCTACATATTATACCGGTGAAGGTGTAAAGGCTGTTGAGCAAATTCTTTCTGTAAAATCTGACGACATTAAGGATGGCTCAGGGGTTACGGTTTGCTCTGCCAAAAGCACTGAGGACGAGGTGCGCTTTACCGCCCGAAATATAAGGCGGTTAGTTCGGGAAAACGGCTACAGATATAAGGATTTTGTTGTTATTGCCAGAAACCCCGAAATTTACGAAGCATATATTGAACATGAATTTAAAATCAATGATATTTCTTGCTTTTTTGATAAGCGCGTACCCCTTACGGTTTCGCCGCTGTTTTCACTTCTTGACTGTGCTATGGACTGTGCTTTAAGGTTTTCCTCAGAGTCTGTTTTCCGTTTTCTTAAAACAGGCCTTGTGCTTGATTTTGACGACAAGAGTATCAGTGAGCTTGAAAATTATGTGTACCTTTGGGATATAAACGGTGAAGACTGGCTTGTTAACTGGGATATGGACCCTACAGGCTTTTCGAAAACCGACGAAAAAAAGGCAGAAGCTATAAAAGAACAGCTTAAAAGCATAAATTCCCTTCGTAAAAAGGCTGTAAGAATTATATATTCCTTCAGAGAAAGCTTTACGGGGGATGTACGAAGTATGTGTACCGCCTGTGTAGAACTGCTGGATAAGGCTGACAGTGCCTCTAATATGAAGAAGACAGTTAACGAATCTTCAGACATATTCTCTCCTGAAAATATTGATGTTCTGCGTCAAAGCTGGGATGGGATTATGAATGTATTTGACGGCATTGTTAAGTGCTTTGGTGAGGATTTTGTTACTGCAAGACAGTTCAGAGAAATGTTTTCTACTGCCTGTAGTATGACAACGGTTGGCAGAATTCCTCAGATGCTTGACGAGGTTACCTTTGGCGCGGCAGACAGAATCCGCCCCTCAAGACCTAAGGTTGCCTTTATTCTTGGCTGTAACTACGGTGTTTTTCCGGCTATTTGTGACAATAACAGTATTTTAAGCAACAATGAGAGAAGAATTTTAAAGGAAGCAGGGTTTATACTTCGCGATAAAACCGTATTTCAGACGGTAGAGGAAAACCTGCTGGTTTATTCCTGCCTTTGCTGTGCTACCGATATGCTGTTTATAACCTATCACGAAATCGGCGGTGACGGAAAAGCCGTTGAACCATCGGCATTTATTGAGGCTATAAAGGAAAATACTGAGGGCACTTTATATAAAAACGAGCCTCTAAGTGAGCTTTGCGAGGAAAACCTGCCCGAAACAAAGGCAGATGCTTTCCGTACACTTTGTACCTTAGCAGGAAAAAGCCGACCCGAATATGCCACCCTCTCTGAAGCTACCTTTGATTATGATGGCTTTAAAGACAGATTTATGGGTGTTTACTCTGCCGCCGCAAAGCGAGACATGAAGCTTAGCAGTGATGTAGCGCAAAAACTTTTCGGCAATAACATAAGCCTTTCTGCTACTAAATTTGATACATACCACAGCTGTCGCTTCAGATTCTTCTGCAGATACGGTCTTGATACCGATATTATTCAGCCTGCAAAGCTTGATACTCTGCAACGCGGAACAATAGTCCACTATGTTATTGAACAGTTTTGTAATGCTCATATAAAGGATATTGAATCGGTAGAAAATGAGCAGATAGTAAAGGAAACCGAAATTTATTTGAATGAATACTTTGCGCAGATTAAGGGTAGTGAATTTCTCTTTACCGCAAGGTTTAACTTCCTTCTTAAGAAAATAAAAGAGGGTATAGTAGATGTTCTTAAAAGAATAGTTGCCGAGTTTAAACAGAGCAAGTTTAGACCATGTCAGTGTGAAGTAAGAATAGGCAATGACGGTACTATACCTACTGTGCAGTTCCCGTTTTCAGAAAAGGGTAAATTATCCCTTTACGGCAGTATAGACCGTCTTGATAAATGGGGAAGCTTTGTAAGAATAATTGACTATAAAACGGGAAGTAAAACCTTTAAGCTTTCAGATACCCTGTATGGTCAAAATCTGCAGATGCTTATATATCTTTACTGTGTAATCAGGGGAGAAAACCCTGATTATAAGGGCAAAAACCCTGCAGGAATACTCTATCTTATTTCCAAAAAGGATATAAACAAAAAGGGTATGGCCATGAACGGTCTTATTTGTGAAAATATGGATGTCGTAGAGGCTATGGAAAAGGAAAATAACGGTGAGTTTATTCCGAAGTACAAGGTTAAAAAGGACGGAACACCCTATAAAAACAACGCTTCTTATGTATCAGAAGAAGCCTTCAATGTTATATTCGATTATATAGAAGAACTGGCAGGTAAAATGGGCAAAAATCTTCATGAGGGCAATATAGCGGTAGACCCTGTTGATGCCTGTGACAGCGATGCCTGTAAATACTGTCAGTACAGCTCGGTTTGTTCAATTGAAGACGAGGAGCATAAAAAAGCGGAAAAACTTTCTAACTCAGAGGTTATTGAGGCTATAAGAGGAGGCGAAACTGATGGACTTTAATAAACTGACAGCGCCGCAGAAAGCGGCTGTGACAGAAAGGGGAAGTATATTGGTTTCTGCCGCCGCAGGTTCGGGTAAAACCGCCGTACTGGTTCAAAGAATAGTAAGTGCCTTAACCCGTAAAGAAAACCCTTTAAGCGCCGACAGAATTCTTGTTGTTACCTTTACCAATGCCGCCGCCGCAGAAATGAGAGCGCGACTTGAAAAAGAGGTTGACGAGTATTGCAGAAAGAACCCTGACGATAAAGCCGCCGCACGACAAAAAATTCTTTTACAAAGCGCAAATATCAGCACAATAGACTCTTACTGTATATCGCTTGTAAGGGAAAATTTTGATAAAGCAGATGTTGATATAGATTTTAAAATGGTAGAGGAAAACGAGCTTGACTCTATTAAGGACACTGCGGTAAAAGCGGTATTTGAAAAATACTATAAAGACGAAAATCCTGTATTTATAAGTCTGCTTGACGCCTTTGGCTCACTGTATGATGACGGTGACCTTGCCGATGCTGTTAAGGAAATATATGAAGAATCGCAGAATATGCCTTTCCCATCTGTATGGCTTGAAAATATAAAAGCCCGATATGCCGCAAATTCCTTTTCTATTTGGGAAAAGGAAGTCTATACAGAAGCAAAAGAACAGCTTGAGAGAGTACTAAGTTATATAAACTCGGCAGACAGATATTTTGATGATAATGAAGAACTTAAAAAGGCCTATGGCCCGTCCTTTGTTTTTGCAAAGGAAAGAACATTGGCGGCTATAGAATATGCAAATGAGCATGACTGGGACAGCCTTTATGACGGTATTTCAGGTCTTAAATTTGAAAGCTTTAAAAGAGGCTCGGTTCCTGCAGAGGATAGGGGAGCTTTATGTGTTAAAAAGCTGAGAGCCCTTGCAGAAGCTATTATAGAAAAGCTTCAGTCCTTTGTTTACTGTGATAAGGCTACAGCACTAAATCACTACAACACCACTTCACCTTTGACACTTCTTTTACTGGATATAGTGTCAGAGTATTCAAGGCAACTTAGCGAGCATCTTCGGGATAAGAATACCTACACCTTCTCTGATATTGAGCATAAGGCCTTTGGGCTTCTTTGTGAATATAAAGAGGGCAGTATTTCTCTGCGCGATACTGCACAGGAATTTGTAGACCGTTATGACGAAATTTTTGTTGACGAATATCAGGATGTAAACGATTTACAGGATATGTTTTTCTTTCTTTTGTCAGACGGTGGTAAAAAGCTTTTCGTTGTTGGCGATGTTAAGCAGAGTATTTACGGTTTCAGAGGAGCAAACCCCGATAACTTCCTTAAAAAACAGCAGATGGCTGTCGATTATAAAGAGGCAGGGGAAGATGAGCTTAAATCTATAATTCTTGATGCTAATTTCAGAAGCAGAGATGGTGTCTGCGGTTTTGTTAACTTCGTTTTTGACCGCATTATGACTAAGGAAACCTGCGGTATTGATTATAAAGTCACAGAAAGACTCTCCCCAAGGGCAGTATTCCCCAAAACCGATTTTCCTGATGCCGAGTTTCATATTGTAAATAGCGGCACCGAAAAAGAAAAGGTGGCAGAGGCCGCCCATATTGCCGACTATATTTTGTCGGTTATGAATTCGGGTGAAGTAATAAAGGATAAAAATACGGGCGCTTTAAGAAAAGCAAGATTCTCTGATTTTGCCATTATTGTCCGTTATCTAAAGCCTGTTGCTTCGGTGCTTGTGGAACAGCTAACCAAAAGGGGCATACCCGTTTCGTATACCAAAGACGGTTTTTTGAAATCAAAGGAAATCAAAACAATACTGTCTTTACTTTGTGTAATAGACAACCCCACACGCGAAATAGAGCTTTTGTCGGTTTTAATGTCACCTATATTCTGTTTTACGCCCGACGATATGGCGCAGATTAGAATAGGCAGCCGAAAGGTAAATCTTTACTCTGCCGTTATAAACAGCGCAAACGCGGGAAATGAAAAGTGTAAGGCGTTTTTAGAATTTTTGTCTAATCTTCAGAAATTTGCCGCTATTATGCCGCTACCTGACCTTATAAACCATATTTATAATCTTACCGATTATAAAAATATTGTTTCGCTTATGCCTGACGCTGTTGGCAGAATAGCAAACCTTAACTATCTTGTAAGCCTTGCTGAAAACTTTGAGGCTATGGGTAACAAGGGTATTTTTGCATTTAAGAAAAATCTTGAAAATCTGGGCGACGAAAAGCTAAAAGGTGCCGCAATGAGTAGCGGTGGCGACTGCGTTCAGCTTATGACGGTGCACTATTCAAAGGGACTTCAGTTTCCTGTTTGTATTGTCGCATATACAGGTAACAACTTTAGTAATAAAGACAGCCGTAAATCTCTTATAATAGATACAGAATACGGTGTTTCCTTTATGTACTACGATGACGATGAGGGTAAGGTAACCCCTATTGATAAAAAGCTTCTTGCACTGTATCAGAAAAAAAGACAGCTTAAAGAGGAACTTCGTATGCTCTATGTTGCTGCTACGCGCGCCGAGGACCGCCTTGTTATGACACTTGCAAGAAAGAATATTGATTCTTTACTGTTTACAAGCGCTGTAAAGCTTGAGGCGGCAAACGACGAAATAAACGGTGATATATATTCCTCGGCTAATTGCTATGCCGACTGGGTTATACCCTGTCTGTTTTTACACAGCGACTGTGAAAATCTGAGAAATACAGCAGGTTATAAATTTAAGGGTGAAAAAGCTGATTCCGCTGTTCTGTCTAATATTTATGAATTAAAAGAGTTTGAGGCAGGGAATACTGAATATGAGTATAATCCCGACAGTAGCGCGATTAGACTTATAAAGGAAAGACTCGATTTTGAATACCCCTTCGATATTTTAAGGCAGATAGAAGCAAAATCCTCTGTATCGGCTATTGTACATAAGGCTGAGGAGGGCGATTATGATTTTACTTCACGTCCCGGTTTTTTAAACAAAAACGGTCTTACTGCCACCGGCAGAGGTACTGCTGTTCATAAGATTATGCAGTATATGGACTTCGAAAAGGCCAAAGAGGATTTTGAAACCGAAATAAACCGCCTTAAAGAATGGGAATATATAAGCGAGGAAGAAGCAAAGGTGGATACCGCTCATATAAAAACCTTTGTAAAAAGCGAACTGTTTAACCGTATGCTAAAGGCTAAAGAGCTTAAAAGGGAAATGAAGTTTTTAACCTTTTTGCCTGCAGGCAGAATAAACGAAAATATCACGGATAGTCTTTATAACGAACAAATTGTCGTTCAGGGCGCTGTTGACTGTATGTTTATTGAGGACGACGGTGCTATAATAGTTGACTTTAAAACCGATAGGGTAAAAGAGGATAGTCAGCTTATAAATTCCTATGCAGAACAGCTTAATATCTACGCTGTTGCCTGCGAAAAAATAACGGGACTTCCCGTTAAAGAAAAAATAATATATTCTCTTGTTTTAGACCGCAGTATTGTGGTATAATCTCTTAGTATAAATAAATCTTTGGAGGAAAAGAACTTGCCCGAACTGATAAAAACCATTGCAAACGGTGCTGAGAAAATTTATCTTCAGAACAATTCATTTAATACAACTCTTGTATCACTGAATTTTTATCTGCCCCTTTCTCGTGAAACAATAGCAAAATACGCTTTGCTTCCCGAAATACTTATTACCTGTTCAGAGGATTATCCCGATTATCTGAAACTGAATTTCAAACTGTCACAGCTTTACGGTGCAGATGCTGAATGCTCGGTTTCAAAGGTAGGGGACTGTTTGTGTATTAAATTTATTGCTTCATCAATTAACGATCGTTTTGCGTTCGGTGGTGAAAAGGCGGTAAGTGACAGCGTAAATTTACTGCTTGACCTTATTTTCAGACCTAAGGTAAAGAATAACGCCTTTTTTGAAGAAGACCTTAAAAGAGAAAAGCGAAAGCTTATAGACAGAATTAAGGGCGACCTTAACGAAAAGCGTATTTATGCAAGAAACCGTATGGTTGCTGAAATGTTTGAGGATGACCCCTTTGGCGCCTACCGTCTTGGTACCGTAAAAGAGGTAGAAAAAATCACAGGCAGAGAGCTTTATGAAGCCTATAAGCAAATGCTGAGTACCGCCTTTATCAGAGTACACACCATCGGCGAAAAGGAATCCTTTGATATTTACGACAGAATAAGCGCTGAGCTTTCAAAGATTGACCGTAAAAATATTACCGACATATATAAAACCACCTTTCTTAAAGAAAGAAAAGATGTTAAGCGTGTCACTGAAAAGATGGATGTTGCTCAGGGCAAGCTGGTAATGGGCTTTAACTGTCCTGCGGGTAATGACGATAACAGCCTTGCTGCTATGATTATGTGTGATATCTTCGGCGGTGGCCCGTATTCAAGGCTTTTTACCAATGTAAGAGAAAAAATGAGCCTTTGTTACTATTGCAGTGCGTCTTCTATCAGAAGCAAGGGCTTTATGATGGTAGACTGCGGTGTGGAAAAGGAAAATGCCGTAAAAGCTGAAAAGGCTATTCTCTGTCAGCTTGAAGTAATAAAGCAGGGTGGATTTTCTGATTTTGAATTTGCTTCATCTGTAAAGAGTCTAAGCGATTCGCTGAAATCTTATCGCGACAGTAAGCAGGGGCTTGATTTATGGTACACCATTAAAGCGCCTAACAAAAACCTTTACTCACCCGAAGAAATTATAGAAAAGCTGGGTGCTGTTACAAGAGAAGACGTGACAGCCGCCGCAGATAAATGTAAATACAACACTGTATATATGCTGATGCCGGAGGATAACTGATGAAAAAAGAAGTGTTTACTAACCGCTTTGATGAGAGCTATGTAAAATATACTCATCCTTCGGGACTTAAAATATTTGTAGCCGAAAAACCTGAGTTTTCTTCAAACTATGCTATATTCGGTACAAAATACGGTTCTATTGATACCTATTTCAGTAAGGATTCAGGTAAAAGCTTTATATCTGTACCTGCGGGTATTGCACATTTTTTAGAGCATAAGCTTTCTGAAAGTGAAGACGGTGTCGCCTTTACAAGATATGCCGCTACAGGCGCCAGTGCAAACGCTTATACCTCTTTTGACAGAACCTGCTATCTGTTCTCCTGTTCACAGCGGTTTTACGATAATTTTGAGATACTGCTTGACTTTGTACAGCACCCCTATTTTACGGCGCAGACCGTTGAAAAGGAGCAGGGTATTATCGGTCAGGAAATAAGAATGTATGATGATAGCCCTTCCTGGCGTGTGCTGTTTAATATGCTGGAAGCTATGTATTCAAACCACCCTGTAAGAATTGATATTGCAGGAACGGTGGAGAGTATTGCAAAAATAACCGATAAGCTGCTTTATGACTGCTATGATACCTTTTATAACCCCTCTAATATGTTTGTCTGTGTTGCAGGAAATGTAAAGGCTGACGAAATTGCGGATTTTGTTTCAAAGCATTTAAGGGACAGAGAGAAATTAAGTGTTATAAGAGGCACACATGATGAGCCCGATACCGTAAAAGCAAAATATGTTGAGGCAAAATTAGAGGTTGCTTCACCACAGTTCTGTTTAGGCTTTAAGGAAAAATGCGAAGCACCTGAGAAAACAGCCAAAGAAAGAATTGCTATGGGTGTTACCCTTGAGGTTCTTGCAGGGGACTGCTCAAAGCTTTATAAACGCCTTACCGACCTTGAGCTTATAAATGATGAATTTGAAACTGAGTACTTTACGGGAACGGGATATGCGTGTATAATGTTTTCAGGTGAGTCTGAAAACCCCGAAGCAGTAAAGGCGGAAATATTAAGAGAAATCGGCTCTTTAATATCAGATGGTATAGACAGCCAGTTGCTCGGCACCGTAAAACGCGCTATGTACGGCGACGTTATAAGACGTTCTGACAGTTGTGAGGCACTTGTCAGCCAGATGGTAGAATGTGCTATGTTCGGCTATAATTTGTTTGAGGAACAAGAGCTTATTGAAAATATAAGCGAAGCGGATGTAATAAACTGCTTAAATAAGCTTAAAGAAGAAAAGAGTGTTCTTTCGGTAATATTGCCTAAAGAATAAGAAAGGAAATTAAAGTTATGGCAAATACGATTACAATTTTCGGTATTACTTTAACTATTGACCCTGTGGCGTTCACACTTCCTATCGGCTCAGGCTGGCCTATTTATTGGTACGGAATACTTATTGGCACAGGCTGTCTGCTCGCTCTGATTTACGGTATGATAAATGCTCCTCGTTTTAACATTGATAAGGACAGAATGTTGGATGTTGTACTTGTTACTATTCCCGTTGCTATTCTTTGCGCAAGAGCCTACTACTGTATTTTTGATAATGTAAGCGGCACAAAAATCACCTCTGTTAAAGAGTTTTTCGGTCTTGGTGAAGCAGGTGGCTTTTCAGGACTTGCTATTTACGGCGGAATTATAGGAGCCTTTCTTTGCGGCGCTCTTATGTGTAAGCTTCGTAAAATTAAAATACTTGATATGTTTGACCTTGCGGCTATAGGCTTTTTAATCGGTCAGGCAATAGGCAGATGGGGAAATTTTACAAACCAAGAGGCATATGGTACCTTTACCGGCAGCAGTTGGTGGGGTATGGAAAGCAGTACAACAAAAATAGAACTTGGCGACGGTCTTGTTCATCCCTGCTTTTTGTATGAATCTCTCTGGTGTATTATTGGTTTTATAATTCTGCACAAAATAAGCAAAAACAGAAAATATAGCGGACAAATCTTTTTAATGTACGGCGCTTGGTACGGTCTTGGCAGATTCTTTATTGAGGGGCTTAGAACCGATAGCCTTACCTTAGGCAAAATAAGAATTTCTCAGATGGTTGCAATAATTGCTTTTGTGGCTTGTACCGCTTTGATTATCTACTTAAACAATAAAAATAAAAAACAGTGCGAAACATTGCCTTATGAAGAAATGTTCAAGGAACAAATGGACGAAGAAGAAACCTTAGAACAAGAAGAACAGGTAAATATTACTTCGGAGGAATAGTATAATGGCACAGATTATTGACGGCCGCGCCGTTGCGGCATTTGTAAAAAACAGAGAAAAAGATGAGGTTACAGCTCTGAGTAATAAGGGAATAGAGGTTAGTCTTGCAGTAATACTTGTAGGTAATGACCCGGCTTCCTGCGTTTATGTTGCCAATAAGCGTAAAGACTGCGATGAACTGGGTATTAAATCTATTGAATACGCTCTTCCTGAAGATACCTCAATGGAAGAACTTTTAGAGCTTATTGATAACCTTAATAACGATAAGAACATAAACGGTATACTTTGTCAGTTGCCGCTGCCTCGTCACCTTGACGAAACAAAGGTGCTTGAAGCAATTTCACCCTTAAAGGATGTTGACGCTTTCCACCCTGAAAATGTAGGCAGAATTATGATGGGTAAATATGAATTTTTACCCTGTACCCCTGCAGGCATTATGGAAATGCTAAGCTACTATAACATAGAAACAAAGGGCAAAGACTGTGTGGTAATAGGCAGAAGCAATATTGTAGGTAAGCCTATGGCAATGCTTATGCTTCACAGCAATTCGACCGTTACTATATGTCATTCAAGAACAAAGGATTTAAAGGCTGCCTGTCTTGGTGCTGATATACTGATAAGCGCAGTAGGTAAAGCCGATTTTGTTACCGCCGATATGGTTAAAGATGGCGCTGTGGTAATTGATGTAGGTATGAACCGTAATGCTGAGGGTAAACTTTGCGGTGACGTTGATTATGAGGCAGTAAAGGAAAAAGCTTCTATGATAACCCCCGTTCCCGGCGGTGTCGGCCCCATGACAAGAGCTATGCTTATGTGCAACACTGTTACAGCCGCTAAAAAGCAGAACGGACTTAAATAATATGAAAAAAGTTATTGCGATATTTTGCGCGTTTGTTTTGTGCTTTGCCCTTACAGGCTGTGAAAAAAGCGCTGAAATCAAATATCAGAATAATAGTGGGCTGGTTTTTTGTACCGATGATAATGTTACCGAGGAAGTAGCAAAGGCTCTCTCAAAAAGTAAAAAAGAACTAAAGGCATCTATGAAGGAATCGGGTGTCGTTTTTTACGGCATCTCGTCAGATAATTCCTTTACTGTGTCGGTAACTCGTGAAACCACCGATTTTTCTAAAGAGGTTGTTGATTTTTCTGCTTTTAATGAAGAAAAACTCTCAAGCCTTGCCGAAGAAATAGCGCCCAACCTTATTTCGTATTATAAAACAGCAAATGAGGTTTATATTGTTCAGGATACTGTTTCTTATACATTAGAGGGCGAACACCCTGCACGACAGTACATAACCGTAAAAAACGGCAGTTTTTATATTATAACCTTTACATTTGCAGGGGAGAACTTAAAGACCAAGCACCTTTCCTCTGTCCAGAGTATAGTAAATGATATAAGCATAGGCACAAATTACGAGAATATTTCACTTTACAGTGCAATAATTATTGTTCTTATATTAGCTGTAATTTCAGTTATAGTTTATGTTGCCGTTACTCTTATTAAGGATTTAAAAAAGGCTAAAAAAGATAAAAAATCAGCCGATAATTAACTTTTTATTCACATATAAGCTTAAAGTTTGTAAAAACTATAGTTTAAAATTAGCCTTAATGTTTATCAAAGGAGAACTGTTTTATGAGCGAATTTCATACCGATGATATGGAAAATAATGTAACAGAAACCGAGAATACAAACACTACCGAAGAAAAGGTTTACTATGCCACACCGGTTACACCCTACAATGCACCTAAAAAAAGCAGTAATGCTGTAACTGTTGTTATCTCTGTACTTTTATCTTTGGTAATAGGTCTTTCAAGCGGACTGTTTGCCGCAAACTATATGATAAATAAAATGCCTGAAAAGGAAAGCGGAGAAACAGAGGACGGCGGAAAGACCAATGTTAATATTACGGTTGATGAAACTGTAAATTCCACTATTGAGGCGGTTGCTAAAAAGGTTAACCCCAGCGTTGTAGGTATCAGAACCACCGCCGCTGTGCAAAGCTTTTTTGGTGGCAGTACCGAATCTACAGGCGAGGGTAGCGGTGTTATCTATTCCTCGGACGGATATATAATAACCAACTATCACGTTATTGAAAGTGCAACGGGAAGAACCAACGCTTCTATTGAGGTGTATTTTGAAAGTGATGCCGAAACACCGGTAGCCGCAACTGTGGTAGGCTATAATATTGCCTATGACCTTGCTGTTATTAAGGTTGATAAAAAGGACCTTGCGCCTATAGAAATTGCCGATGTGAAAACTCTTGCCGTAGGACAGTATGTAGCGGCAATAGGCGCTCCGGGCGGTCTTGAGTATATGGGTAGCGTAAGCTACGGTATAATAAGCGGTCTTAACCGTACCGTTACGATAAGTAATTCCACCGATAAGTCGGTGTCCTTAATTCAGACCGACGCCGCAATTAACCCCGGTAATTCGGGCGGCGCTCTCGTCAATATCAAGGGACAGTTAATAGGTATAAACAGTTCTAAAATAGTATCTGAAAGCTTTGAAGGTATGGGCTTTGCAATTCCCGTTGATACCGTTAAGGAAATAACTGATAAAATAATTGCAAAAGAGTCTAACCCCGACCCATATATAGGAATAACACTCAGCCAGTCCTGGACTGCAGAAAGACTTAAGCAATACGGCTATCCTGCAGGTGCAGTTGTTAACAGTGTTGTAAGTGGTGCGCCTGCTGAAGCGGCAGGTATTAAGAGCGGTGACATTATTACCGAATTTAACGGTAAAACTATTGATGGCACCGAGGCACTATCCAATGCCCTTAATTCCTGCAAACCGGGTGATACGGTTTCTGTTAAGCTTTACCGTTCGGGCCGTTACTATTCAACAGCAATAACAATAAGTTCAAATAACGCACAGTAAAAAATAAGCCGAAGTAACTTTAGTTACTTCGGTTTTCTTTTTTTTTAACATACTGTTATAACAGTTTGAAAAATTCGCTGATATATTCACTTACATTAATAGAATTTGATAACGGCTCATAAACCAGCATATAGAGCAGTAATCCTGCAACCACAAGAATAAGACCGCACAGAATAAGTATTGTAATAGTAAGCTTACTTAAAGGTTTGCGGGTTTTATTCTTTTTTGGTTCATCATAGTATTCGTCATCGTCTTCAAAAGCAGCGGCGTTATTGTTGCTGTCAATTATATAATTGTCGTTTAAAGAAACGCTGTCAGGCTCTTGCGTTTCACTAAATTCCATTTTAGCGCCTGAAAGAATTATATCGGGGTCTTCTTCAGGAAATACAATTTCAGCCTCTTCTTCAGTAATTTCTTCGGTAAAAATATTGCTTTCTGTTTCCTCAGCGATTTCTTCGGTTTCTTCCTGATTTTCGGCTTCGGTAGTGTCTGCAATTTCTTCCTCTACGGCTTCAGAAACAGTCTCGGCTTCTTCTGTAGCATTATCCGAGTCGTCATATGCAACATTATCGGTTTCGGGAATGCGGCTTAAGGCGGTAATATAGGGGAAAACAAGATTTTCGCAAATATCCTTGCGTAATGCCTTTGTGCTGTCTAACAGAATAATAGACTGAGGTCCGCTTTCTATAATACAGCCTGAAAGTGTACCGTCCTTGCTTACAAGGGGCAGGGAACCGCCGAGAATCATAGGTGAATCCGGTGCGGTTATGGCGTATTCTGCTACATTTGCGCTGACAAGGGGAATACTTACAGCCTTTGAAACAAGTTCAATAAGGCCGCCGTCACCGTGCAGACTGCCGACAATAAGTATAACGCGACTTCTGCCAACAGCCCTTGCAAGACTTGACAGCATCTCTTTGGGCTGATGAGTATGTGAATTAAGAATACGGGAATGACAGCAACCTCCAAGATTGAATTCAAATTCAAAATCTGAGGGAGTATCGTAGTAAATGATATCGATTTTTAAATTCTGTACCATAATTTATGCTCCTGTCTTTTAAATTATTCTGTAGGCTGTTGGGTATTTTCGTCACCGCTGCTATCAGGCTCTGAGGGAGTAGATTCTGAGGGAGTGCTTTCTTCACCGCCTGTACCGGAAGAGTCATCCTGTGAAGGAGTATTCTCAGACGGTGTGTTCTGTACAGGGGTGGAGCTTGAACCGGAACTTGAACTTGAACTCGGGCTTGGTCTTGAACCGGAACTTGAGCCGGAACTGGAACCGGAGCTTGAGCTTGAACTTGATGACTCCTCTGAAGAGCTTGACTCTGAGCTTTCGGATTCGTCGGAAGAACTTTCAGACTCGGTTACTGTAGAAGAACCGCCATCGCCGTATGAAGCCTCAAGCTTTCTTTCATCGTACCATGCCTGTGGATAACGGGGTGATTCATTTACCTCATAAGTAACCGCCATATCCTCAGCCGATGACATTTTTGCCACTACAACAAGACGGGCGTTATCAAAGGCCTTACTTGTAGTAACAAGGGTTAAAAGCTTATCGCCGTATGAAACCAACATATCTGACTTATAAAGGTTTCTCTCATTAAGCTCTGCAAGCCAACTGTTAAATGAAGTTTCGCCTGCGAAGGAAGACTTTGTGAATTCAAACATATATCCGTTATCGTCTTCTTTAACGGCATTCATTATAATAACGGCAAAAACCTTATAATCGGTTGCCGAGTTTTGAAGGGACATGGTAATATGAGAATTTTCCGTAAGGAAGGAAAGATTCTGATATTTACTAAGCTGACCGAACATAGCGCCGTCGTTCATATTCTGACCGTATATTACAAGGTTGTCAGAAGCATCATTTCCCATAACGGTATTTCGGTAATCGAAGAACAGGGCACCGTAACGGCTTTTTTGCTTATTCATATTGTGGGTAGTGTAGTACGAGTTGTTGGTTGTCTGATAAACGGGGTTGTTGATTTCGGTACCGTTTATTGAAATCCAACCTGTAAAATCACTGTTCTTTTCTTTCAGTATATCAAAGGTGGCACTAAGGTCGTTTTGTGAATATATTGTACGCGCTTTGTCTATCTGAGATAAATCTCGGTATATATTAATAAAATAGGTAGAAGCAAAAATACAGGCAATAATCAGTAAAACAGCAATAACAGCAAAAGAAATTTTAATTATACGCTGGTTCTTATTACCGTTTTTAAAGAAGCGTGAAAAGCCAAACTTGCTTTTTTTCTTGTTTTTTGGTTCTTCCTTGTTTCCTGTAATAAGGCTTGTAAGCAAAACGGTATTATTGTCGTCAAGCTCGGTTTCAAGAATATCGTCATAATCGGTTTCTTTTCCTATAAACTCGGGCTGACTGAAAATTACCTCCTGCTCTACATCGTTTAAGTTATCTTCATTAGTGGTCATCAGGAAATCGTCTTCAGAATAAGAGGCGGTAATTTCCTCTATCTTTACAGTAGGCGCGTCACTGATATAAGAAACGGCATAAGGCTGACTGTAAATGGGTGTAAGACTATCCTCTGTACAACTGCCGTCCATAACAGCAGGCAGAGTTAAAAGGTAGCGTCTTATAAGGTCTAAAGCGGTATTTACTGCATATTCGCGAATATAATCACGGGTTTTGTCTTGACCGAGGGACAGTGCGCGTACCCAGTAATGAATACCGTCATAAAGCGATACATACACAGTGCCTACAGCCTTGCCTTCGGATAACGAAGGCCCTGCAACACCGGTTATACCCACGCCAAGCTTTGCACCGCTTTTATCCTTTACGCACTTAGCAAGTGCGGCGGCAGTTTCCTTGCTTATGGCACCAAAGGCACTGATTATTTCTTTGTCCACGCCTACTGCTTCGGTTTTAACTTTGTTTGAATAGGCGCAAATTCCCATTTCAAGTACATTTGAGGAGCCCTCAACAGAAGTAATGGCTTCAGATAGCATACCGCCTGTACAGCTTTCCGCAGTAGCTACGGTATATGCATTTCTTTTAAGGGTTTCTACACAAATTTCCGCCATACCTTTTCTGCCAACCTCGAAAATGTTGTTGCCTAAAACAGCTTTAAGGTCTGCGATTGCATTGGCGCAAATCTGGTCGGCATTATCAGAGGATTTGTTGGTGCAGGAAATAACAATATCCGAAATACCGCCGTTACATTGAACGGTAAGACCGATATGATGTTTTCTTCTTATAATATCAAGCTCTTTTAATATAGCATCCTGATTTACATCAAAGGTACGGATTCGTACATTTGAAAAGTTTTTGCCGTAAACATCGGAAAAATAGGGTATAACCGAGTCGGTAAGCAAATTGTAAGCGGCATTTGGGATTAAAGGCAGGTGCACAATATATTTGTTAAGCACCTTTTTTATAAAACCTGCGCACAGGCTGTTTCTGTCATAAAAAACATAGCTGTTATTTGGGAAAACAGTTTCGCTAAGGTCACTTCTGCCATTACGGGAAACAAAATATGAATATTCGTCTGATATTTTAGCTTCCTCACGCAGTAATTTGCAAACGCTTTCAACAGCAGTGAAAGTATCTGAACACAAGAATATAACATTGTTATAGCTGTGAGATTTTTTGAGGGAAGAAAATAATTTAAGTCTGTCGGAGTCAATCTTTGTATATGAAAAACTACCGTTGCTAAGCTGATTAACAAAGGGAGAAATAACTTCCTCACATTGTTTTACATAATCGCTTTGCTCATTTGTGTAAAAATAAAGGATTTCTGCGTTCATAGTAAACTTCTTTCTTTAATCAGCTTGACCGTCTTTTGTTATACGGCAATTGGTGGTTTCGCTGATGGCTTTTTCTATAAGAGGCGTAAAGTCAAAGACGCTCTCTGCCTTTGCGCAATCTTCAAGAGTTGGTTTTGTACGTGGATGCTTGGGTGTAAATACGGTACAACAGTCTTCATAAGGCAGAATAGATGTTTCAAAAGCATCAATTTGTCTTGAAATGGTTATTATTTCTTCCTTATCCATACCTATAAGAGGACGAAGCACCGGAATTTTATTAGTAACAATATCGGTAACGGCAAGTGCAGGTAAAGTCTGACTTGCAACCTGACCTAAACTCTCGCCCGTAATAAGTGCGCCGCTTCCGCTGTCTATAGCAATTTTTTCCGCAATTCTCATCATCATACGGCGCATAATAAGAGTAAAATATTCTTCCTTGCAGTTATCGGCAATAGCTTCCTGAATTTCGGTAAAGGGAACTATGAAAAGCCTGATATCACCGCTATATGCCGCAACCTTACTGAGTAAGGTTTTAACCTTTTTTTCGGCAAGAGGGCTGGTGTAGGGGGGACTTGCAAAATGTACGGCATTCAGTATAAGACCGCGCTTAGCCATACGGTAAGCGGCAACAGGGCTGTCAATACCGCCCGAAATAAGAATAGTGGCTTTACCGCCCGTACCCACAGGCAAACCGCCTGCACCCTGAATTTGCCCTGCATGTATATATGCGGCATAGTCGCGTATTTCTACAGAAACGACTATATCGGGATTATTAACATCTACCTTAAGGTGCGGCATCTTAGATAAAATAGCGCCGCCAACCTCTCGGGCGATTTCGGGAGATTTATACGGGAAAGCCTTGTCAGAGCGCTTGGCAACGACCTTAAAGGTTTTGTGCCCTGAAATAAAAGGTCTAACATAATCGGCGCAAACCTTAAGTATAAGGTCCATATCTTTGTTCACGGCGGCGCATCTGCTGAAAGCGGCAATACCGAAAATCTTTTTAACTCTCTCACAGGCTTCTTCAAAGTCAAAGTCTTCGTCTATAGGCTCTATATAAATTGTAGACTGAGAGCTTTTTATGCTTACTTTACCAAGGTCGTATAGTCTTCGGCGCAGGGTTTTCATCAGCATACTCTCAAAGGTACTGCGGTTAAGGCCTTTAAGCACTAACTCACCGTTTTTTATAAGTATAATTTCCTTCATTATTTAAACCTTCTCATTTTTTGGGTAATTTCTTTAATTGCATCTGTCAGAATATCAATATCTTCAAAGGTGTTGTCCCTTGAAAAACTTATTCTGAGCGCACTGTCAATACGGTTATTGTCAAACCCCATACTGCTTAGCACGTGGCTTCTGTGACCCTTTGCACAGGCACTGCCTTTGGAAACAAATATATTTCTTGCGGCAAGAGCGTTAAGCATAGGCTCGGACTTATAGCCGTTCACCGATATATTAAGGATATAGGGAAGACAGTTTTCAGGACTGTTAAAGGAGATAAAATCAAACTCTGACAGTCTTTTTCTGGCATATAGAGATAACTCAGTTAAAGATTTTTCTGTTTTCGTGATATCAATGGCTTTTACAGCGGCGGCAAAGCCTGCAATAAGGGGGACACATTCTGTTCCCGAGCGAAGCCCTGTTTCCTGTCCGCCGCCGAATACTATAGGAGGAATATGCAAAGAGGCTGATTTATAAAGAAAGCCTACGCCCTTTGAAGCGTGAATTTTATGTCCGCTGGCAGAAAGCAGGTCAACACCTAAAGCCGAAACCTTTATGGGCAGTTTTCCAAAAGCCTGTACCGCATCGCAGTGAAGCAGGGCAGGAGAGCCCTTTTCTTTAATAATCTGCGCCGCCTTTTGAACGGGTAAAACGGCACCTACCTCGTTGTTAACCAGCATAAGAGAAACCAGAATGGTTTTTTCATCAATTTCTTCTTTTAAATCTTCTTCTCTTATATTTCCGTTTTCGTCGGGGGAAATAAGTACAACCTCAAAGCCCTTTTGAGCAAGTTGTTTTAAGGGTTCTAAAACAGAGGGGTGCTCAATAGCGGAGGCAACTATTTTATTACCCTTGTGTCTATTTTGATATGCCGCGCCGAGAATTGCTATATTATTAGCCTCAGTACCGCCGGAAGTAAAGTAAACTTCACTTTCCTTAGCACCTATAAAATCGGCAACCGTTTTTCTGCTGCTGTCAAGAATAATAGCCGCATCAACACCTAAAGAATAGGTGGAAGAAGGGTTGCCCCAACTATCAGACAGACAGTTATTTATTGCGGATATTGCTTCATTACAGGGCTTGGTTGTAGCGCTGTTGTCAAGATAAACAAGTTTCAAGTCGGTAAGGCCTCCAAAGAGCATAATATTAAGTATACTCATATACTTTTTTATTATATTATATATTGCTGTAATTAGCAAGTTTTTTATGGGCAAAAAATATTAAAAATAATGCTTGATTTTTTGTGAGGTTTGTAGTATAATACTTTAGCATTTGATTTCACCTACTCCTTTTAGGTGGGTTTGATGCCGAATAGTTCGACATTAAAGCGGGTGGTCCTCTGCCAAAGCAAAGTTTTGGTTATGAACATCTGATAAAAATTAGGAGGAAATAATAATGGACGCTATTAAGAAGTTAACAGAAGAATGTATGAAGAAAGACGCTCCCGAAATTTCTATCGGTAGCACCGTAAAAGTTCACGTACGCATTAAAGAAGGCGAACGCGAAAGAATCCAGCTTTTCGAAGGCACTGTAATTGCTAAAAACAACAGCGGTATTGCTGAAACCTTTACTGTACGCCGTGTATCCTACGGTGTAGGCGTTGAGCGTGTATTCCCTGTACATTCTCCCAATGTTGCCAAGGTAGAGCTTGTAAGAAACGGCCGTGTTCGCAGAGCTAAGCTTTATTATCTGCGTGACAGAGTTGGTAAGGCTGCCAAGGTTAAAGAGCAAATCGGTTAATTTTCCGAAGCTTTAATTAAATTTTTAAAGAGGGAGGAGGCAACGGGCGTTGTCTCCTTTTTTCGTTTTTTACTGTTTTTTGACGGGAGGTATATGTTTTGTGTAATGAAAATGTCACTAATGAAGTTAAAGATAAAAAGGCTTTGACTAAGGAAATATTTGAATGGCTTGAAGTAATTATCAGTGCACTTGTTGTGGTGGTTGTTATTTTCACATTTATATTCAGAATTGCAACAATAGTGGGCGATTCTATGCAAAACACCTTTTTTGAAGGTCAAAAGGTTGTTATAACAAATTGGTTTTATACTCCCAAAGCAGGCGACGTGGTGGTGGTTTCACGAAATGTTGAAAACTCAGGCGCCGCAACAGAGGATAACGGCCCGATAATCAAAAGGGTTATTGCTACCGAGGGTCAGCAGGTTAATATTGATTTTATGAACGGAATCGTTTATGTAGACGGTGTTGCTCTTGATGAGCCTTATACTAAAACCCCTACTAATATGCAGGGTGACGTTCAGTTTCCTGTGTATGTTCCCGAGGGTCATGTATTTTGTCTTGGAGATAACAGAAATGAATCTCTTGACAGCCGTTTCAGCCTTATAGGTAACGAGGGTATGATAGATACAAGATATATACTGGGTAAGGTTACGCTTCGTATTTTACCTTTAAGCGATTTTGGAAAGGTAGACTGATATGAGCGAGGCACAATATATACAATGGTTTCCGGGGCATATGACAAAAACAAGACGGCAGATGGAAAAGGAACTATCCTTAGTAGATGCTGTTGCCGAGATTGTTGATGCCAGAATTCCTGCCTCCAGCCGAAACCCCGATATACCGAAGCTTCTTGGCAGAAAGCCTATGCTTATTATACTTAATAAATGCGATATGGCGGATGAAGCGGCAACTTTAGACTGGATAAAATATTTTGAAGAACAAAACATCAGCGCCATTGCGGTTGACTGCAGAACAGGAAACGGTATAAATAAATTTGTACCTAAGGTAAAGGAAATTTTGGCTGAAAAAATAAAGGCAAATGCCGAAAAAGGTATGGCAGGAAAGCCACTTCGTCTTATGGTTGTCGGTATACCCAATGTAGGTAAATCCACCTTTATAAACCGTATGGCAGGCGTAAATAAAGCTAAGGCTGAAAACCGCCCGGGTGTTACAAGAGGAAACCAGTGGTTTACGGTAGATAAACAGCTTGAATTACTTGACACTCCCGGTGTTTTATGGCCTAAATTCGACGATGTTAATGTTGGAGAAAGACTTGCCTTTACAGGCGCGGTTAAGGATAATGTTGTTGATATCGAGCTTCTGGGTATGCGGCTTCTTGAAACCCTTGCAGTGTCTTATAAAGATTTACTGACAGAGCGCTTTGGTGAGCTTGATTTTTCTCTTGAGCCTTATGAACTGCTTTGCCTTCTTGCTAAAAAGAGAGGTATGGTAATACGTGGCGGCGAGTATGATACTCTTCGCGCCTCAACAATGCTTCTTGAGGAATTCAGAAACTGTAAAATAGGCAGAATAACACTTGAAAGGGTGAAATAATATGCCCGATTATTCCTATGAAAAATCTGCTGCGGCGCAGGGTTTTAAAGCGGTCTGTGGCGTAGATGAAGCAGGTCGCGGCCCACTTGCAGGGCCTGTTTGCGCTGCTGCGGTTATTTTGCCTGAGGGCACTGTAATTGAGGGGCTTGACGACTCTAAGAAACTAAGCGAAAAGAAAAGGGAAGCCCTTTTTGACGAAATAATAGGCAAGGCCATCGCCTACGGTATTGCTTTTTCTGATATTAAAGAAATTGAAGAAGTAAATATTTTAGGTGCTACATATATTGCTATGTGCAGGGCTGTTGATAAGCTGGCAGTAGAGCCTGATTATGTACTTATAGACGGCAACCGATATCCGCCAATGCTTAATATAAAGGGTGAAACGGTTATAAAGGGCGACAGCAAAAGTATGTCTATTGCCGCCGCCAGTATACTCGCAAAGGTAACAAGAGACCGTCTTATGCTTGAGTTTGCAAAGCAGTACCCTGAGTATGAATTTGAAAAGCATAAGGGCTACGGCACAAAAGCGCATATTGAGGCTATTAAAAAATACGGTGTAACAAAGATACACCGCCCGTCCTTTCTTAAAAAGCTGATATGATGGATATAAAAGAGCTTGGTAAAAAGGGCGAGGACATTACGGCAGACTACCTTAAAAAGCAGGGCTTTATAATTTTTAAAAGAAATTATCACAGCCGTTTCGGAGAGATAGATGTAATTGCCGAAAAAGGAGACCTTTTGCTTTTTGTAGAGGTTAAAACCCGTTTTGAAAATGCTATGGTTTCACCTGCACAGGCGGTTGACTTTAAAAAACAAAATAAAATACGAATAACGGCAAAAAGCTTTATGTCAAAAACCTTTATAGACTACCGTTGCCGTTTTGATGTAGCTGAAATTACTGCTTTTTTGGAAAACGGCAAATATAAATTCAGACTTAATTATATTGAAAATGCTTTTGAATAGTCAAAACCACCCTTTCGGGTGGTTTCGGTTCATTATTCCTTGGATTTAAAGGTGGTACAAGCGGTTTCACTGCAACTGCAGGCGCTCTTATAACCTACCTGAATTTCACCTGCGGTGCATCTGTCACCTGCTGTGTGATGAACACAGTGGGAAGCATCGCAAAGTATACCGGGAACAATTTTTGCTTCTCTGTTATTTTCCATTTCAATCTTCCTTTCAGACCTTTTGGTCATAATTATTGTTTCCGTAAATCAGTCTTATAATCACTTATAAAGGAGGGAATTTTTTGAAAATTTTTGCTATATCCGATTTGCATTTGTCCTTTGGCGCAGATAAACCTATGGATATATTTATGGGTTGGGCTAATCATACCGAAAGAATTAAAGCAAATTGGACAAGGCTTGTTGAAGAAAATGATATAGTTGTTCTTCCGGGCGATTTTTCATGGGCCTTAAAGCTTGAAGACACTTTAAAAGATTTTCAGTTTTTAGATTCTCTGCCTGGTAAAAAGCTGTTACTTAAGGGAAATCACGATTTGTGGTGGTCGACTGCCAAAAAAATCCACGAATTTTTTGAAAAGAATAACATCACCACTGTGGAAATAATTTTTAATTCAATGTATAAGGCAGGAAACTTTGCTATCTGCGGAAGCCGAGGCTGGCTTTATGAATCAAAAGACGATAAAGTTATTGCACTTCGTGAGGCAGGCAGACTTAAAGCATCTTTAGAGGCGGCAAAAAAAGAAAA
>JAZNQX010000133.1:0-5982 GCA_045590395.1 Acutalibacteraceae bacterium | reverse complement strand
ACCGACGCATTGCTTCTGGCAGATTTTGCGGCTGCCAAAAAGAAGGACAGCTATGTGGACCTTGGAACAGGCTGTGGTATAATTCCCTTTGTGCTTTTAAGGGATGAAAAAGTAGAAAAAGCAATAGGCGTAGATATAAGCAAGGAAGCGGTATTCTTAGCCGAAAAAACGGCAGAAGAAAGAGGTATTTCGGATAAATTTACAGCCGTCCTTGCCGATATAAAAAATTTACCTAAAGAAATAGGTATGGGATGTCACACCCTTGTGACCTGCAATCCTCCCTATTTTGAAAACGGAAAGGGACTTACAAACCCCGATAAAACAGAGGAGACAGCAAGGCACGAAACAGAGTGTACCCTTGACGATGTTCTTTCTGCTGCCTTCAGACTGCTGAATACCTCGGGCAGATTTTGTATGTGTCATACGCCAAGCAGACTTCCCGAAATACTGAAAAAGATGAGCGAACATAAATTAGAGCCCAAAAGAATGAGGCTTGTTTGTCAGCGTTTTGAAAAAAAGCCCTTTTTAGTTTTAATTGAGGGTAAGAAATGCTCAAAACAGGGAATAACAGTGTTACCTACACTTTCTCTTACAGAATGTGAGGAGGAAGTGAGAGCTATTTACGGCGATTACAAAGAGGGATACGAATTGTATTGACTTTTTGTGCATAAAAATATATAATACTAGAGTATATGTATATAAATAATTTGTTGAGGTGCGTTTATCATGGCAAAAGCAATTAAACTTACCGACGAAGGTCTTAAAAAATTACAGGACGAACTTGAAAATCTTAAAACCGAAGGCAGAACCCAGATAGCAGAAAAAATCAAGGTGGCCAGAGGATATGGAGATTTGTCCGAGAACAGCGAATATGACGAGGCAAAAAACGAACAGGCAAAAATTGAAGCAAGAATTATTGAGCTTGAAAGTATGCTTAAAAATGTTGAAATTATAGCAGAAAAGAAAAGCGCTACCAAAACCGTTACCGTAGGTTCAAAGGTAAAGGTTCTGGATATTGAATTTGATGAGGAAATGGAATTCCGCGTTGTAGGCAGTGCTGAGGCTGACCCTGCGCAGGGCTATATTTCTGATGAATCTCCCGTTGGCAAAGCGCTTCTCGGCAAAAAGGCAGGAGAAGTTGTTAAGGCTGAAACCCCCGACGGAGAGGTTGATTTTAAAATTGTTGCTATTTCAAAATAAGTTTGGGTGAAGTAAAAAATGGCAGAAAATAATGTTATAAATAATGAAAATGCAGAGCAGGATTTAAGCGAAATCTTAAAGGTTCGCCGCGAAAAGCTTGCCGCGCTTCAAGAGCAGGGTAATGACCCCTTTAAAATTACAAAGTACGATGTTACTCATAAGGCTGACGATATTAAGGCTAACTATGAGGCTTATGAAGAAAAGCAGGTTAGTATTGCAGGCCGTATGATGAGCCGCAGAATTATGGGTAAGGCAAGCTTCTGCAATATTCAGGATGCAAACGGCAATATTCAGCTCTATGTAAGTCGTAACGATTTAGGCGAAGACGAGTATGCCGCTTTCAAAAAGCTTGATATCGGTGATATTGTAGGCGTTGAGGGTACTGTTTTCAAGACCAAAACAGGCGAAATTTCTATCCATACCACAAAGCTTACACTACTTAGTAAATCTCTTTTACCTTTACCTGAAAAATTCCATGGCCTTAAGGATATCGACACCCGTTTTCGTCAGCGCTATGTTGACCTTATTGTTAATCCCGATGTTAAGCGCAACTTTATAATCCGTTCAAAGTTTATAAAGTTTATGCGTAAATATCTTGACGATATGGGTTATATTGAGGTTGAAACCCCTGTACTCAATACCATTGTTGGCGGTGCAAGTGCCCGTCCCTTTGTTACCCACCACAATACCCTTGATATAGATATGTATATGCGCATAGCTACCGAGTTGCCTTTAAAGCGTCTTATTGTTGGCGGTATGGACAGGGTTTATGAAATAGGCAGAATCTTCCGTAACGAAGGTATGGACCCTAAACATAACCCCGAATTTACCACTGTTGAGCTTTATCAGGCTTATGCCGATTTCCACGATATGATGGATATTGCCGAGGGTATTATATCGGGCGCCGCAAAGGAAATTCACGGCACCTATGAAATTGAGTGGCTGGGTGAAAAAATCGACCTTACTCCCGGTTGGCGCAGACTTACTATGGTTGACGCTGTTAAGGAGTATGCAGGAATAGATTTTTCTGCTATTACCGACGATATGGAAGCTGTTAAAGCGGCTGAAAGCATTGGTGTAGAACTCAGCGATACCGCAGATAAGACCTGGGGTAACGCCCTTTATGCCTGCTTTGACCAAAAGGTAGAAGAAAAGCTTATTCAGCCTACATTTATTACAATGTATCCTGTTGAGGTGTCTCCCTTAACAAAGGCTTCTCCCGAAGACCCCCGTCTTACCGAGAGATTTGAGCTGTTTATCTGCAGAAGTGAGCTGGCTAATGCTTATTCAGAGCTTAATGACCCCATTGACCAGCGTCGCCGCTTTGAAAAGCAGTTAGAACTCAGAGAGCGCGGTGACGACGAGGCAGAGATGCTGGACGAGGATTTCCTCACCGCCCTTGAGTACGGTATGGCACCTACCGGCGGTATGGGAATAGGTGTTGATAGAGCCGTAATGCTTCTGACAAATTCAGATACAATAAGAGAAGTAATCCTCTTCCCCACGATGAAGCCTCTCGCAGAGTAATATTAAGCCGAAAACGCTTATTTCAAGGCGTTTTCGGTTTTTTGTTTATCCAAATTATTGCTTAAAAATGTGGTTTACGACAGATTTACGACGAATGAGCAGGTCAACAGTCCTTGGAAATTACGACAATAAGTTGTCGTAAACTTAGCCTTAACAATGTACCAACAGGATTACCGCTTACATAAGAAATAGAACCGAATAGATGAAAAACGAGATTTTTTATAATTGAAGTGTTATAATTCAGTAAACACATTTACGGAAAGGACAGATTGTATGTATGCCATAAGGACTGCTAATCTAACTAAAAAATATAAGGATACAGTTGCAGTAGATCAATTAAATTTGCAGGTCAAACAAGGCGAATTGTATTCTTTATTAGGTGTAAACGGTGCCGGCAAAACAACCACGATTAAAATGCTTTCATGCCTTACACAACCTACAAGCGGAGATGCCTTTATTAATGGAAAAAGCATTTGCAAAGATACTGCCGCTGTGAAATCGCTCATAGCCGTTTCTCCGCAGGAAACTGCGGTTGCAGTCGGTCTTTCAGTTCATGAAAACCTTGAATTGATGTGCGGTGTTCACGGTTTTACAAAGGACAAGCAAAATGCGAAAATTGCAGAATTGACCGAACTGTTTGGATTTGAAACTATTCTTAAGAAAAAAGCCGGCAAACTGTCCGGTGGCTGGCAACGTCGGCTGAGTATTGCTATGGCCCTTATCAGCGAGCCCGAAATTCTCTTTCTTGATGAACCTACACTTGGTCTTGATGTGCTTGCCAGAAGTGATTTGTGGGAGTTGATACATTCTCTGAAAGGGAAGGTTACCATTGTTTTGACAACGCACTATATGGAAGAAGCAGAAGCTTTGTCTGACCGTATCGCAATTATGAAAGACGGCAAGCTACTGATTTGCGATACTGCTGACAAGCTTAAGGAAACGGCAGGAACGGATACTTTCGAGCAAGCATTTATTCGTATTGTTAAGGGGGTGGCAAGATGAGAATGCTCACATTTGCAAACAAAAATACAAAAGAAATATTACGAGATCCGTTGACACTTTTCTTTGGACTCGGCTTTCCCCTTGTTTTGATTTTGTTGTTAAGCGCTATACAAGCAAATATCCCCGTAAAACTGTTTGAAATACAGCATTTAACTCCGGGTATAACGGTTTTCGGTCTGGCTTTTATGACACTGTTTTCGGCAACCATTATCGCAAAAGACAGAGGCAGTTCGCTATTGCAGCGTTTGTATACAACGCCATTGACCCCTCTGGACTTCATTCTCGGTTATACGTTGCCGATCATTCCGATTTCTGTCGCTCAATGCGTCATCTGCTATATTGCCGCTATTATTCTTGGATTAGAAATTACGGTCAATATTTTGTACGCTGTTACATTTATTATTCCCATAGCCATCCTCTACATTGCTTTAGGACTCCTTTGCGGAAGCGTATTGAACGATAAGCAGGTAGGTGGTATCTGCGGTGCGTTACTAACTAACCTCTCAGCGTGGTTGTCGGGTGTTTGGTTTGATCTTGACCTTGTGGGCGGTGTGTTTAAGAAGATTGCATACGCACTTCCGTTTGTTCACGCAGTAGAGATGGAACGGGCTGTGCTTGCAGGTGATTTTGCAGGGATTTTCCCTCATGTTTGGTGGGTGCTCGGATATGCCGTTGTTCTGCTCGTATTAGCCGTATTGTTGTTCCTGCGGCAGATGAAAAAGCAGTAATTCTTCATATTGGAGAATATGTACTTCATTGTCGTGCATAGTAAACACATTCATATTTTTACGACAGATTTTACGACAAATGGAATAAAGTTATGCCAGTTTATGATAGGTTGTGTCCAACAATGAAAACGCTTTGGATTAACGAAATCAGAAAAACGCAGGATAAATAAGCGGATAACACTATTACCTTTGAAATCCCCACAATGAAACCGTTAGATTAAAAAATTACACCCTATGGCAAATGCCATAGGGTGTTTTGCTTATTAGTCTTTATTTAATACTTTTTTGCACCAGGTGCGTTTATTACATTTCGGGCACTTAAGATAACGGGTGGTTCCATTATGCATCGCCCATAATGCTTCGCTATAGGTGGGCACTATTTCAAAACCGCATTTTTTACACTTATAGGCGCCTACGCTTATTTCAAGCTTCAATGCATAAAAGCAGGGTATTAAAAAGACAATGCAAATGCCGAGAATTATGACAAGCTGCCATACGCCCTCGGGAACTAAAAATGCGGTAATTAAAATACCTGCAAAAAGGGCAATCATACTTACAATCATAATTATCCACATAGAAGTCCAGATTGTTTTATTCTTTCTTTCTACTTCTTTTGCCATTTCTATAAGAAGCTGTTCGTTTTTCTTTTCATTGTTTTCCATACTTATTTTCTCCCCACTTAATAATTCGTTTACACTAATTCCTAAAATATCACAGAGACTTAGCATAATAGAGGAATCGGGCATGGCTTTGCCTGTTTCCCATTTAGAAACTGCTCTGTCGGTGATATTTAGTTTTTCTGAAAGCTGCATTTGGGTTAAATTTGCGCTTTTTCTGCACTCGGCAATAAATTTTCCGATTTTAATCTGGTTCATAAGCCGCCTCCTTTTGAGTTTAGTATATACGAACGGGGTTACAAAGTATACACACCATTGGTTGAGTGGGGAAAAACAACCTTTGGCAGAGCGATATTTAGAATAGTGAGCAAACCTTTTCGGCGTAGTCGGAGGGGTTATCAATAGGCAGACCTGCAATAAGCAGTGCCTGGTTATATAGCACCTCCGCCATAACCTTTGCCTTGTCCTTATCGCTTTCAAAGGCTCTGGCAAGGGCGGTAAATGCCTTATGGTCAGGGTTAAGCTCTAATACTCGCTGAGCCTTTACCTTTTCTTTATCCTCGCCGGGAAGTGAGGCAAAATATTTTTCCATTTCAAGCGTTACGCCGCCCTTTGCAGAAAGGCAAACGGGGTGGTTTTTAAGCTTTTTGGAAATTACGGCTTCCTCAATATTTAAGGCTTCCTTTATAAAGGTAAGAAGCTCTTTATTTTCTTCGGCAGTGTCCTCAATGCGCTTTTGGTCATTCTCATCAAGCAGGTCTGCTTTATCAGAGTTTATTGAGCAATAGTCCTTGCCGTTTTCCTCTCTCAGCACATTCATAAGGAACTCGTCAACCTCGTCGGTAAGGCAGAGCATATCATAGCCCTTTTCTCTAACCAGCTCGGCTTGGGGAAGGGCATTTATTTTC
>JAZNQX010000132.1:0-14580 GCA_045590395.1 Acutalibacteraceae bacterium | reverse complement strand
ATCTTTGAGCGTAATAATCTAACTCCAAATGTTAAATTTACCACTTGGGACGATTATGCTGTAATGTCTATGGTGGAAAGCGGACTTGGCATTGCGATACTCCCCGAACTGATCTTAAAAAGAGTACCATATAGAATTATCACAAAAGAGCTTGACGTCCCGGCATATCGCAATATCGGACTTGCTTTGAGAGATAAGAAAACCGCCTCACTTGCGGTGAAACGGTTTATTGAATATTTGCAGTATAGATAATTGCTGATATACTAAAAAATATGGATGGAACATACGCCTGCGCGAATTAGCAAGTTTTTGCTGAAAATCCGATTAGCAGATGATTAGCAAAACACCGTTTTTCTGCTAATCGCAATTAGCAAGAATTAGAGCAAGATATGCTATTAGTCCGATTTTATTTTACTTTCATAAAGCAAGAAAACTCACCCAAGAAAATAAGTGAGCAACAAAAAGTAAAAGTGCCGAAAACGTAGTGTTTTCGGCACTTTTTGGCGCGCTTGAAGGAATTCGAATCCCCGACCTTCCGCTTAGGAGGCGGACGCTCTATCCTGCTGAGCTACAACCGCATATACGATACAAATCAAACCTATGACCTTTTGCCTTTTTGCAAAGGTGTGTGTTAAAATACCCACTTAGGAGGCGGACCCTCTATCCAGCTGAGGTATAAGCGCATATTTTCCCGTGCAAAACTGCACGGGAATTTTTTATTATTTATTATATCCGTTGGGGTTATTCTTCTGCCAACGCCATGTGTCGACACACATTCTCTCAATATCATACTCTGCCTGCCAAGAAAGCACTTCCTTTGCCTTTGATGCATCGGCATAAACTTCGTCAGGGTCACCGGGACGGCGAGGCGCGATAACAAAGGGGATTTCCATATCTGCGGCTTTACCGAAGGCATCTTTAAGCTGGAGCACCGAGGTGCCGTTTCCCGTACCCAAATTAAAGGCTTCACAGCCGACATTAGAAACAGCCCAGTCTACTGCGGCAACATGGCCTTTTGCAAGGTCAACAACGTGGATATAATCTCTAACTCCTGTGCCGTCTACCGTATTATAGTCGTTACCGAAAATGTTGAGTTTTTCGAGTCTTCCTACAGCAACCTGAGAAATATAGGGCATAAGGTTATTGGGGATACCCTTGGGGTCTTCGCCAATAGTTCCGCTTTCGTGAGCACCGATAGGATTAAAGTAACGAAGCAGTGCTATTGTCCAGCTATTATCCGAAACATAAAGGTCGCGAAGCATTTCCTCGATAAACAGCTTTGTTCTGCCGTAGGGGTTAATTGCGCCAAGGGGCATATCCTCCTTAAGCGGCATTTCCTTTGCTACACCGTAAACGGTAGCAGAGGAAGAAAACACTATTTTCTTAACATCAAACTCGCGCATAACCTCTAAAAGAACGATAGTGCTAATAAGGTTATTATCATAATACTCAATAGGCTTTGCAACCGATTCGCCAACCGCCTTAAGACCTGCGAAATGGATAACAGCTTCAATTTTATTAGTCTTAAAAATTTCTCTTAAAGCCTCTTTGTTTCTTACATCCTCTTTATAAAACTTAATGGGTTTGCCAACTATGGCCTCTACCCTTTTTAAAGATTCTTCATTACTGTTGTCAAGGTTATCTATAACAATAACATCATAACCCGATTTGGTCATTTCAATTAAGGTATGAGAACCTATGTAACCTGCACCGCCGGTAACTAAAATTGCCACTTGAAAATCAACTCCAAAATAATAATTGTCAAAGTAAAGTTTGTATGCTATAATAAGTATACTAATTTACCTTTTATACCATTATAAGTTTTAAAGTAATAAATTGCAAGAGTTTTTGGAGAGTTTTATGAACACATTTATTAATCCTGAGGTATATGCAAATACCTTTGCTTTTCCCAGTGTGGCAGTTGACAATTATATAAAACTGGCTTCCCCGCTTCAGCTAAAGGTTCTGCTGTATATTTACCGCCACAGCGCTGAGGATATAAGTGAAGACAGCATAGCAGACGCTTTGTCGGTAAATGTAAATGATGTTAAGGATGCAATAGGCTTTTGGTGTAGCGCAGGGCTTCTTAAAGGAGAAACCGCAAAAATCGTTACCGACACAGCTTCTAAAAAAGCAAGAGTACAAAGTGAAAAGCCTACACGCGAAGAGGTTGCGCGAATGGGTGCAGAGGACGAAAAACTGCAGTTTTTACTGCGCGAAGCCCAGATGCGCTTTGCAAGACCGCTTAGGCAGTCTGAAACCAGTCTGCTTGCTTGGCTTTATAAGGACGAGGGTATGGATGTTGCAGTAATTCTTATGCTGCTCTCCTTTGCCGTGCGCGAAAATAAAGTAAATGTAAGGTTTATAGAGTCTACTGCTATACAGTGGATAGACGACGGTGTTGAAACCATTGCCGATGCCGAAGCCAAAATGGCTGAGGCTCTGCTTTATGACCAGTGCTGGAAGCTTGTTTGCTCAAGCTTTGGTATAAACAAGAGAAAGCCTAGTAAAAAGGAAAGCGAGTTGGCTTTTCTTTGGGTTAATGAGTGGAAATTTGACCGCAAAATTTTAGAAAAGGCTTATGAAACCTGTATTGATGCCATAAGCGAATTTTCTATCCCCTATATAAAAAAGATACTTGAAAAATGGCATAGCGACGGTGTTAAAAGCGTTGAGGATATTAAGGACGAGCCTAAAGAAAAGAATGACACCAATGAGTATGCCGAATTTATTAAAAATATTATGGAACAGGAGGACAAGTAATGGCTATCGGTAGTGAAAATATAAAAGCCGCTTTTGAAATTAAAGAGCAGGCTGTTAAAAAGGCTGAGTATAATTATGAAAAAGCCGTTAACAAAGCCTCCGAAGAAGCCCCCCGTATCAAAGATATAAATACAGAGCTATCGGCTATCGGCGCTTCTCTTATGATGGCGGCGCTTAGCGGTGATAATAAAAAAATAAATGAGCTTAAAAAACAGAGTGAAGCCCTCTCAAAAGAGAAAAAACAGCTTCTTAAAAAAGCAGGGGTAAAGGAAAAAGATTGCTTTTGTAAGGTATGTGAAGACAGCGGCTATGTTGGCGGTAGTCTTTGCGAATGTATAAAAAGCATTGCAAAAGAAATCGCCCTTTCAAAAATGGCAGAAAAAATGCCTATAGATAAGTGTAGCTTTGATAATTTTGATATAAATTATTACCCTGACGAAGTAAGAACAAAAATGCAGAATATCTTTAAATTTTCTAAAGAATATGCTGATAATTTCTCAGGTAATTCTGAAAATCTTTTGTTTATGGGCAAAAGCGGTCTTGGTAAAACCCACCTGTCAATTGCTATTATTAAAGAGGCTATAAAAAAAGGCTTCAATGTGGTTTACGGCCCTGCTCAAAGCCTTTTCAGTCAGGTAGAAAAAGAGCATTTTACTTATAGCGGTGATTCTGAAAATCTTGACATTCTACTAGACGCAGACCTTCTTGTAATTGACGACCTTGGTACTGAATTTATGACCAATTTTGTTCAGTCCCTTTTCTATGACATTGTAAACACAAGAATGCTTAGCGGCAGACCTACAATAATAAACACAAATCTTACTATTGAAGAACTGCAAAACCGCTACACCCAGCGTATCGCTTCCCGTTTTATCGGCGAGTATACAATCAAAACCTTCCTGGGCAACGATATAAGACTCAAAAAAGCACAGGGGAAATAAAATAAAAAAAGCGGCTCATAAGCCGCTTTTTATTTTGAAAATTCATCACCTGTTATTAAATAATCTATCGATTTTTGAAAGTATTTTGAAAGAGTTACCAGCATTTCTAAATCGGGATTACGCTTTCCGTTTTCATAATAAGACAAAGTTTCTCTCGTAATATTTAAATCCATCGCGACCTTTAATTGACTATAACCCTTCTTTTCTCTTATTTCACGTAGCCCGACCATTTTCATACATATCACCTTTTATAATAAATTTCCTTGACTTTATTGTAACATTTTGTTACAATAAAAATGTAACGATATGTTACGCAAGGGTGCGCTAAAATTTTTGCGTATCACTTCGATTGTTGCTACACACTAAAATAAGATGTCTAAAAGGCGTCTTATTTTAGTTTTATAGACAACGGGCGACCATTGGTCGCCCCTACGATATAATATATAATTTAATTGTCTATTGTAGGGGCGATTAGCAATCGCCCGTTTTTTATATCCGTGCCAAAGGCACACCTTCCCTTGCCCCTAATCCCTAAATTCTAGTTCCTAAAAAAGACGGCTGTCAGCCGTCTTTTTTACACTGCATTCCATCGTGCTTTATTTCGTAATTATCCTTTAAAATTAAATCTTCAATAAACACGAACTGATAACCCTGTTCTTTTAAAGTTTTCAGTATATTTCCCAAAGCTTCAGGGGTATATTCTGCATCGTTATGAAAAAGTACAATAGATCCATTCTTGACTTTTTTAGTAACTTTTTGATATATTGTATCGGGGGTGGCATTCTCCTTCCAGTCAAGGCTATCAACATCCCACTGGATACAGTACATATTCATACTCTCAATAGTTTCTACAACGCGGTTGTCGTAATCACCATAAGGAACTCTTATAAGGGTGGGAGTTCTGCCCGTAACCCCTGCAATTTTTTGGTTACAGTTTTCTATTTCGTTCTTCATCTGCTCTACCGACAATTTTGTCATATAGGGGTGGGTATTGGAATGGTTTTCTATTCTATGCCCTGCGTCGCTTAGCTGTTTTACAGACTCGGGATATTTATCCACCCAAGCGCCTACCACAAAAAAGGTTGCAGGAACATCATATTCAGCAAGGATATTTATAAGTGTTTCGGTATCGTCATTTCCCCACGCCGCGTCAAAGGAAATTGCCACCTTTTTTTCCTCGCACTGAACACAGTATATAGGCAGTTTTTTGTCATTATCAGCCGTTGCCGACAGCGTTCCGACTATACACACCACAAGGGCTGTAATAAGGGCGCAGGCAAGAGCAATCTGCCTTTTTGTTATTATTAAGCATTTCATAAAAAAACCGCCTTTCATATCTAATTTATGATATGAAAAGCGGTTATTATTTATTACCTGTTAAATATCGTGAACCTTTTCAAGTTCTTTTTCGGCGGCAAGGCCTGTTTTATAGCGTTTTATATAGGTTTCAAAGCCCTCAACGCCCTTTTCATCAGGCTCGGTCACTTCGGTATTCATACTTGAAAATACGTTATTTTCAAGCCATACGCCAAGGCTTTCGTCTTTTTTATTCATCATATAAGCGGCAAGAAGTGCCATACCCCAGGCACCGCCCTCACTTGCAGTTTCCATTACGCTAACCTTAGTATTAAGAGCATTACTTAAAATCTGCTGAGCTATGCCCTTTACCTTGAAAAGACCGCCGTGGCCGAGGAATTTATCGGCCTTTGCGCCCTCTTTATCAAGGAGAATTTCCATACCTACCTTAAGGGTAGCCATAGCCGAGTAAAGCTCTGCCTTCATAAAGTTAGCAAGGGTCATTTTGCTGTCAGGGGTGCGGAAGTACATAGGACTTCCCTTTTCAATGCCTGTAATATGCTCACCCGAAAGGTAATTATAAGCGGTTATTCCGCCGCAGTCAGCATCGGCATTAACGGTATTTTTATAAAGCAGACCGTAAAGGTCGGATTTATCCATATTAAGACCTGCAAGGGCAGCAAACTCGCCGAACATTTTAACGAAAGCGTCAAGCTCACCACAGCAGTTATTACAGTGTACCATAGCAACAGGAGAGCCTGCAGGGGTTGTTACAACGTCAATTTCCTCATACACATTTTTAAGAGGCTTTTCAAGCACTAGCATACCGAAAATAGAGGTGCCTGCAGAAACGTTACCTGTTCTCTCAAGCACGGCATTGGTAGCAACCATACCTGTACCTGCATCGCCCTCAGGCGGACACATAGGAATACCGGCATTAAGGAGATTTCTTTCATCTATAAAGGCAGCACCCTCTTTGGATAAAACGGTGCCGCTATCTCCTGCAACCTTAACCTCAGGGAGAATTTCCTCAATTTTCCAGCCGAAATTTCTATCTTTAATAAGGTCTGAGAACTTAGTCAGCATATCCTTATCATAAGCGTTATCGGTTATGGGGAACATACCCGAAGCCTCGCCTACGCCCAGTTCTCTTTTTCCTGTAAGCAGATAATGAATATATCCTGCAAGGGTAGTTATATGGGCAATATCCTTAACATAAGGCTCATCGTTTAAAATTGCCTGATAAAGATGTGAAATACTCCAGCGCTGAGGAACATTGAACTTGAAAAGCTCTGACAGCTCTGCCGCAGCCTTAGCGGTGGTGGTATTTCTCCAGGTTCTAAATGGGGTAAGCAGCTTTCCGTCTTTATCAAAAGCAAGGAAGCCGTGCATCATACCCGAAATACCAATAGCACCGGTTTTCTCAAAAGCCACACCGTACTGCTTATCAATATTATCGCAAAGGTCTTTAAAACAGCCCTTTATACCCTTATGAATACATCCAAGAGAGTATGTCCAATAACCGTTCTCATAACGGTTTTCCCACTCGTAACCGCCGCTTGCAATAACCGCGAAAGTTTCATCAATAAGACAAGCTTTAATTCTTGTAGAGCCAAGCTCTATACCAAGATAGGTCTTTCCCGAAACAATTTTTTCTTTAATCATTTTAATACTCCTTTTCGGTAATATTATGTATATATATAATATATCTTATTATGGCAGATTTTACAAGAAAAAATATATAAAAATAAAAAAACAGGTCTATTGACCTGTTTAATGTGTTGGCACCTACCTATTTTCCCGGGCAGCTGCCCGCCAAGTATCTTCGGCGCAAGTGAGCTTAACTTCCGTGTTCGGGATGGGAACGGGTGGACCCTCACCGCAATCAGCACCAACTGTATTTCGTCTTGCGACTTTGATATATTACCACAAGAAAAGACCTTTGTCAAGAGGTTTTTTTGAAAAAATGTAAAAAATTATTTTTGCTATAAAAATCACGGCAAATTCCCATAATCAGTGATATCGTATGCTTGAACGGGTACTCTGCGTCGGCATTCTTTCGACCGCTCCGAGCGGTTCCCGAAATCTGTGCCTTACTCGAGACTTCACAGTCCGCAAAGGTTATCGCACCTTTGCGGCTGCTTCGACGAACCCGACGATTCTGCTTACTGTATAAACCCGCCAAATAAAAAACACCCTCAAGGGTGCTTTTTATTTGGCGCGCTTGAACGGATTCGAACCGCCGACACCTGCCGTCGGAGGGCAGTGCTCTATCCAGCTGAGCTACAAGCGCATATTTTACACTCATTAATATACCACAAAAAGCTTTAAAATTCAATTACATATAATATATTATTTATTTTAAAAAAACACTTGCTTTTTTCTTTTATATCTGTTATAATTGCCTTTGCTAATGTAAATTTTGTTACAAAATTCTATAAGGAGGTGCTTAACATGGCTAAATGTGATATCTGCAGTAAAGAAATTACTTTCGGTATTAAGGTTTCTCACTCTCACAGACGTACAAACCGTACCTGGAAGCCCAATGTTAAGAGAGTTAAAGCTATTGTTGACGGTTCTCCGCGTCGTATTTACGCTTGCACTCGTTGCTTGCGTTCCGGAAAGGTTACACGCGCAATCTAACAAAGTTAATTCTTTTAAGATTAGAATTTAGAGCAATCCGTAAGGATTGCTCTTTTTCTTTTTATGTATTCTCTTTTAGTTTTTTATAAGTCTTTCTATACACAAGCATCTGGCAAAAGACGGTTATAAGCCAACTTACACCGTAGGACAAAAACAGCAGTGTGTACTGTGTATAGCTATCGGTGAAGATTGTTTTAATATACGGGAAAGCGCCCCACAGCCAGATAAGTCTTATTCCGCAAACACCGGCAAGGGATACAAGCATGGGTGCAACAGAGGTACCCATACCGCGTATACAGCCGACCAGCACATCCATAATTCCGCATATAAAATAGGGCAGACACATAACCGCAAGGTGAATTACACCGTATTTTACAGAAACAGCATTATCTGTGAAAAGGCCTATAAATGTACGCCCCAGTCCCACAACTATTCCCGCTAAAGCCATACCTATAACGGCCGCTATGGTGCAAAGCATTACCGACAGCTTCTTTACCTGTTCAAGCTTTTTAGCGCCTGTATTCTGTCCTATGAAGTTACTTGCAGCGTGGTGAATTGAGTTCATTGGTATAAACACAAATCCTGCTACCGACGAGGCGGCGGCACTGCCCGACATAGCATAGGCGCCAAAAGAGTTTATTGTGCTCTGCATTATAACATTTGAAAAAGCAAAAATCATACCCTGAAGACCTGAGGGAATTCCTATATAAAGAATTTGCTTAACCGACCTTAAAGATATACTTAGCTTTTTAAGTTCAAGACGGCAGTCATTATCCTGTTTTAACATATAAAGTACCACAAGAATTGCCGAAACACCTTGGGAAATAACGGTGGCAATAGCAACACCCTCAACGCTCATTTCAAGACAAGATACAAAGAAAAGATTAAGCCCCACATTTATAATTCCCGACACAAAGAGGAAGAAAAGCGGACGGGCAGTATCCCCTATTGCGCGAAGAATAGAACTGCCGAAATTATAAATCATTTGAACTGGAAGGCCGATAAAATAAATTTTTATATAAAGACTTGCAAGTGGTAAAACCTCATTTGGCGTACCCATAAGGCAAAGCAAGGGTTTTGCAAAGAAAAAGCCGATAGCGCCCACAACTGCGCCGCAGATAACCGATATTGACATAGCAGTATGAACCGTAGTCTTAACCCTTTCACTGTTTTTTGCGCCCACACACTGCGCCACTATAACGCCTGCGCCGTTACTCATACCCATAGCAAGAGCAACAATGCCGTTTATAAGCGATGAGGTACAGCCCACCGCCGATACAGCAAAATCGCCGTCCTTTGAAAAATTACCCACAACGGCAATATCCGCCGCGTTAAAAAATAACTGAAGAAGACCTGACAGAATAATAGGCAAAGAAAAAAGTATTATCTTTTTAAGAAAGGGTCCAGTTGTCATATCAAGAGTTTTGTTTGCTTTCATTTTTTCACCTTTTCACGTAAAAACAAGAGGCAGTTTTACTGCCTCTTAAAATTCGTTAATCGCACCAGCAAGAAACAGTTTCATTTTAGCAAGGTCACTGGTATCTACCTTACCGCTACTATCTACATCTGCTAAAACGCTTATTTCTTTGTTTGCACCTGCAAGATATAGCTTCATTTTAGCAAGGTCGCTGGTATCCACCTTACCGTTATCGTCAGCATCTCCTATTACACCTTGCGACAACGATGGTATAGTCTGGCTTTCCACCGTTTCACCGCAAAAATAACAACGCTTAACCCTTAAGCCGTCTTCGGTTTCGGTGGGATATCTTAGTACCTCCCAGTCGGTTACAAGGAAATGTCCACTTAAGGTGTAAGAGCCTTGTATAACATTTTCGCTGATATTAGTTCTCGAGGTTATATAGGTTATAGTTTTTCCTTTCATATTAAGGCCGAAATAGTAGTTTCCTTCCTCACGTTCTATAGGCAAAGGTTTAACCTCGTTATGATGAGTATCATAAACATAAATATTTCTGCTGTCGGAAAAGAAAAGATGCTCATTATACTCAAAAAGGCCGGTATAATAGCCCCGATATCCGCCACCGCCATCCTTTTCCCAGTAATAGATATCGTCTACTACAGAGAATTCACCAACTTTTGCTACACGCTCTGTAGTTTTAAAGTCTTTGGTTCTGAGCAGTCCGCCGTTTTCTCCCACAGGGTCAAGATAATACCAATATTCACCAACGGGAACAACCGACGACACAGCACTGCGCCACAAATCGTCACCCATATACTCATTGCAAACTATTTGCTCATCAACATTGGGCACAAAAAAGCCGTAATGTTCATCGTTTATATCATTTGCCGCTATCTGTTCATCGGAAAGCAAAAACTTATCGTGTGAAACCTCACCAACATAGTCATAATGAAAGCTTTCTCCAAGTATAGGGTCATCATAGGTAGCATCAACGTGATACCAGTTGCCGTCAACCTTAACAACATTCCAGCCGTGACCAGAAATATCTGCCTCGCCGTCACCGTCAAGGTCTTTCGCCGGGCTTATAACCATATAGCATTCAAGCCCTAATTTACGCATCATATACATATATGTATACGCATAACTCTGGCAAACTCCTTTTCCTTCCTTTAAAAAGCCGTATATATCGTGGTTCTCTGTACCGGGAGTTTCAAAAAGACGGTAATCATACATAAAGTTAGAAACCAGCCAGTCGTGAACATAAAGAGCCTTCTCGGTATCCGACCATTCATTATCGACTTCCGCTAATACAGGATTTAATGTATCGTCAATAAATTTGCGCTGATTAAGCATTTCGTCCTTAGAAATATCATATTCAAAATACAATGTTACAACCTGATTACCAATATGGGAATATGATATTTCACTATAACTTAAATAACAAACCTCAGGCTGTTGATATATTAAATAATATATGTAATTAAATACATCTTCTTCAGTAACATTATACTCACTCAGCTCTATCTCAGTTTCCATATTATAAAGGCCATTATAAATAGCCTCTTTATAGGTAGGATAACTTTGCATCTCAGCAGAAGCACTAACAGACGCAATACTAAATATAAGAATAATCGCTAAAATAAGCGCCGCTAATTTTTTCATTAAAACCACCTTTTTAAAACAAAGAAAAAACTATAACTTATATTATTATTTTATACCTTTAAATATGAAGTGTCAACAGTTTATATATACAAAAAATCCCTGAAAAATCAGGGATTTTTTAAAATTATCAGTTTTCCTTAGCAACATAGGCTAACAGTCCGCCTGCCTTAAGTATTGCCTTTTGTCTTTCGGTAAAGGAGCAAACAAGACTGATTTTCTCACCGGTAGTTTTATTATTTAAAATGAGCTTTCCGCTATCCATACCGTCATAGATATTCTCAAGTTCCAACATATCGCCCTGATTTAAGCGGTCATAATCATCACCGTTTTCAAGGGTAACAGGCATAATACCTGCATTTATAAGGTTGGCAATATGAATTCGAGCAAAGCTTTTTGCTATAACAACCCTGACTCCCAGATACATAGGGACGAGCGCCGCATGTTCACGGGAAGATCCCTGACCGTAGTTTGTTCCTCCAAGAATAAAGCTGTTTTCTGCTGCCTTGGCACGTTCTGGGAAGGTTTTATCGCAAACACCGAAGCAGAACTGCGAAAGATACGGAATGTTAGAACGGTAAGGCAGAATTTTAGCGCCTGCCGGCATAATATGGTCGGTGGTGATATTGTCGCCAACCTTTAAAACAAGCTCTGCCGTAAGAGAATTTGTCTGAGGACGGGCATCGGGGAACTTTTTAATATTAGGACCTCTCAGTACCTCAATATCCTTACTTTCTTCCATGGTTGCAGGTTCGATTACTGCGGTATCGTTAATAAGGAACTTTTCGGGCATTTCTACCTTGATTTCATCCCCCATAAGTCTTGGGTCGGTAATTTCACCTGTAAGCGCCGCAGCAACGGCAGTTTCGGGGGAAACAAGGTAAACCTGACCGTCAGCAGTACCGCTTCTGCCCTCGAAGTTTCTGTTAAAGGTACGAAGTGACACACCTGCCGAATTAGGTGAGAAGCCCATACCTATACAGGGGCCGCAGGCACATTCAAGCACTCTGGCGCCGCTTGCAATAATATCGGAGAGTGCGCCGCAGTCGGCAAGCATAGTAAGTACCTGCTTTGAACCGGGGGATACCGAAAGACTTACACTGTCCTTTATGGTTTTGCCTTTTAGCATAGCCGCAACCTTAAGCATATCAAAAAGTGAAGAATTGGTACAGGAACCGATACAAACCTGGTCAACCTTAGTACCCTTAAGACTGCCCACAGTAACAATATTATCAGGGCTATGAGGACAAGCGATAAGCGGCTCAAGTTCACTTAGATTTATATCAATAATTCTGTCATAAACAGCGTCCTCGTCACTGCTAAGAGGAATATAATCCTCCTCTCTGCCCTGCTTTTTAAGGAAATCTCTTGTTATCTCGTCAGAGGGGAAAATTGAGGTAGTGGCACCAAGCTCGGTACCCATATTGGTAATGGTGGCGCGTTCGGGAACAGAAAGGGTTTTAACGCCCTCACCGCCCCATTCAATAATAGCGCCGACACCGCCCTTAACCGATAAAATACGGAGTATTTCAAGGCTGATATCCTTAGCAGTAACATAAGGGTTAAGCCTTCCCGTAAGATTAACCTTATACATTTTAGGCATAGTGATAAAGTATGCGCCGCCGCCCATTGCAACAGCAACATCAAGACCTCCTGCGCCGAAAGACAGCATACCTATACCGCCGCCTGTTGGGGTATGGCTGTCAGAGCCTATTAGGGTTTTACCCGGTTTGCCGAAACGCTCTAAATGTACCTGATGACAGATACCGTTACCGGGACGGGAGAAGTAGATACCGTGTTTTTTTGCAACCGACTGTATGTAACGGTGGTCGTCGGCGTTTTCAAAGCCCGACTGCAATGTATTATGGTCAATATATGCCACGCTTTTTTCGGTACGTACCCTTTCAATGCCCATAGTTTCAAATTCAAGATACGCCATTGTTCCCGTAGCGTCCTGAGTTAAGGTCTGGTCGATTTTAAGGGATATTTCACTGCCTACAGTCATATCGCCGCTTCTTAAATGTTCTTTAATAATTTTTTGTGCTATAGTAAGACCCATTTTAATTACTCCTTGATAATATGCTTATACGCGTTTTTAACGTGCTCTGTCATTTTTTCATTTGCTTCTTTACTGTCGCGGTTTTTAAGCGCCTCATAAATTGCCTTATGCTCTTCATAAGAATGCTCTGCGCGCATTTCATTCTCAACAGAAGCCTTACGGTACTTCTGAATTTTTTTATGAAGCGGCATAAGGGTTGTGTAGATAACATTACTGCCCGAATACTGATAAATCAGTTGATGAAACTCATTATCTATACTTTCAAGGCTGTCGGCATTCTTTTTAGCCGCATAAAATTCCTGAAGGTCAATAAGCTCTTTTATTTTTGCTATCTGCTCATCGTTTATGCGCTGTGCCGCGCGGGCAGCCGCCATACCCTCTATCTGACAGCGTATTTCATAGATATCACAAAGGTCGTCAAGGTTGATACCAAGCACGGTACAGCCCCTGCTTCCCTCTTCTATAATATGCTCTGCCGCAAGGCGTCTCAGCGCCTCTCTCACAGGTGTTCGGCTGACTCCTAAGGCTTCGCTTATTTTAAGCTCTGTCAGTATTTCGCCACGGGCATATTTACCCTTTAATATATCGGTCTCAAGCTGTTCATAAACCTGGTCAGCAAGAGAAACTGTTTTATGCTCCACAATAAGTTTCCTCCAAAGAATTAAAGTCTTTTAAACTTTCCTGCTGAAAGTTCTTCAATTTTTTCTTCAATTTCTGCTGTGGACAATGAGGTCTGTCTGCCGTCCTCGTATTCTTTATCTATCCATTCCTTAAGGGCAACAACCAAAGCATCGCGTTTATCTACCTGCCGGCCTTCTCCAAGTCGATAGTTTTCGTTTATCCAGTATGCTATACCTGCAAGACCTGAGGTTTTGCTTAGCATTACCGAGGGGCGTCTGCCAAGGATTTTTTCGGTATTGAAAATATTATAAATTTCTTCATCCTTTAAAAGACCGTCGGCATGGATACCTGCACGGGTTACATTAAAGTTTCTGCCTACAAAGGGAGTCATAGGCGGAATATCGTAGCCCATATTATTTTTAAAGTATTCAGCAATTTCGGTAATGGCGGTGGTATCCATACCGTCAAGGCTTCCGCGAAGTGAAGCATATTCCAGCACCATAGCCTCAAGAGGAATGTTACCAGTTCTCTCCCCTATACCAAGCAGTGAGCAGTTAACGGCAGATGCACCGTAAAGCCAGGCGGTACTGGCATTTGTAACAGCCTTATAGAAGTCATTATGACCGTGCCACTCCAGCATTTCGCTGGGCACATCAGAATAGTGCTGAAGTCCGTAAATTATACCCGGCACACTTCTGGGAAGTGCAACCTCGCTAAAGGGTACACCGTAGCCCATTGTATCGCAGGCACGGATTTTTACGGGAATTCCTGCATCCTGTGACATTTTCATAAGCTCATTTACAAAGGGCACTACAAAGCCGTAGAAATCTGCACGGGTTATATCCTCAAGATGACAGCGAGGCATAACCCCTGCCTCAAAGGCAAGAGCAACTGCCGAAAGATAATGGTCAAGCACCTGCTGTCTTGTCATTTTAAGCTTTTTGAATATATGGTAGTCTGAGCAGGAAACAAGTATACCTGTTTCTCTGATTCCAAGGTCCTTCACAAGCTTAAAGTCTTCTTTATTAGCTCTTATCCAGGTAGTAATCTCGGGAAATTTAAGGCCTAATTCTCTACACTTTTCAAGAGCCTCTCTATCCTTCTTGCTGTAAACAAAAAACTCAGTCTGACGGATAATTCCGTAAGGGCCGCCCAGCTTTGACATAAGCTTATAAAGGTCA
>JAZNQX010000131.1:0-12188 GCA_045590395.1 Acutalibacteraceae bacterium | reverse complement strand
GTGGTAAGGTCTTGGTGCGCAGTCTTATGACCAAAAATCAGGCTGAAGAACTGATAAACAGCATACCTGTTATTGTAAGCAAGGCACCAAATGTTGATAATATAACCAAGGACGATTATATAGCAAAAATAAATAATCATTCTCCAAAGGACCTTGTAGAGCTTACCGCCATTATATATGCAAAGAAGTTGGCGGTTAAGGAGCAGAAAAAGAAGCTTAATGTGGTAGACGAAAAGTATATGAAAATAGGCGAAAAGCTGCTTTTCGGCGAACTGTCAGAGGTACTGGGTATACCTGTTGATGATGTGCCCGACTATATCTTTAACAAAATAAATAAATAAAAAGAACGCTCACACCAGTGAGCGTTCTTTCTGTTTAATTTGAGTTAGTTTTCACTGAATATAACAGTTATATCGGGATGAAGCTGAAGAATTGATGCAGGAACAAGGGGAGTAATGGGGCCAAAGAATGCCTTTTCAACTATCTCTTTTTTAGATGCGGAGTTTGCAATAAGCAGAACCTTTTTAGCCTGCATAATGGACATCATACCCATTGTTATAGCTCTCTTAGGAACATCGGCTTCGCTTGCAAAAAATCTTGCGTTAGCTTTAATTGTAGAGGGGTCCAGGTCTACGGGATGGGTTTCGGCGGTAAAGAAGTCGTCGGGCTCGTTAAAGCCGATATGACCGTCAAGACCGATACCCAGAAGCTGCAAATCAATACCGCCAAGCCTCTTTATAAGCTGGTCATATTCTTTGCCTTCTTTAACAAGGTCTTTAGCGCAACCGTTTGGAACATAAGTGTTTTCCTTTTTAATGTTAACCCTGTCAAAAAGGTTCTTGTTCATAAAGTAGCGGTAACTCTGGTCGTTAGTTTCATCAAGACCCTCGTACTCGTCAAGGTTAACACTTGTAACCGAGGAAAAATCAACATCACCGTTATTAAAATACTCAGTAAGCTTATCGTATGTACCTACAGGGGATGAACCTGTAGCAAGACCTAACACACAGTCAGGCTTATTTATTATCTGAGCGGCAATTATATTAGCCGCCTTTTTGCTAAGCTCCTCGTAGGTTTTAACTGTAATAAAATTCATAAAACTACTCCTCTATTCTTTTTACAATATTATTCATACTCTTAACAATACAGCCTTCGGGGAATACACCGCGAAGCGAGTTAAGGGGATAAACCGATGTTTTTCTGCCGATAACGGTGCCCGGGTTTAAAACACAGCCGCAACCAATATCAGCATAGTCGGCAAGAATACCGCCGATTTTACGAAGGTTGGTGACATAGTCTTCTTCTCCGTGGATAACAACAGGCTTTCCGTCGGTCTTTAAATTTGAACAGATAGAGCCTGCGCCCATGTGGGCAAAATTACCAAGTATCGAGTCACCTACATAATTATAATGGGGAACTTGAACTTTTTCAAGTAAAATACAGTTTTTTAGCTCAGAAGAATTGCCGATTACACAGTTTTTGCCTGTAATTACGCTTCCTCTTATAAATGCACCCGGACGAATTTCGGTTCCCGAGCCTATAATTGTAGGGCCTTCAATAGTGGCGGTGGGATAGATTTTAACATTTTCTCCTATAAGAACATTGTCTGAATATTTAGTATAGCCCTCCATACCTTTTTCAATTAAAGATAGGATATATTCCTTTATTTTAGGAAGCATTTCCCAAGGATATTCAGCGCTTTCAAAAAGGGGAGCAAGGTACTCGGTGGTGCAGCTGTAAAGCTCTTTTGTTTTTACGCGTTTATTCACTTAAATGCCCTCTTTCAATAACAACTTTTGCAATTTTATCGATGTATTCGTCGCAAAGGTCTTCACTTTCAGCCTCAATCATTATTCTAATAACAGGCTCGGTACCACTCTTGCGAAGCAGAGCTCTGCCGTTACCGTCTATAAGCTTTTCTACCTCATCCTTTGCCTTTAAAACATCCTGGTCATTTAAAACGGCGGCTTTATCCTTTACGCGAAGGTTTTTGGTCTTCTGGGGATAAAGCTTTACGGGTGCGGCAAGTTCGGAAAGTGAAAGCTTTGAATCGCAGATTTCTTCGGCAACCATAATTGCGGTAAGAAGTCCGTCACCTGTGGTAGCATACTTTTTCAGTATAATGTGTCCCGACTGCTCGCCACCAAGAGAAAAATCGTTTTTCTGCATACATTCGTAAACGAATCTGTCTCCTACGCTAGTCTGCTCACAGTTAATGCCGATTTCTTTAAGAGATGAGAAAAGACCACTGTTTGACATAATGGTTGCTACTACTGTATCAGAGTTGAGCATACCTCTGTTTTTAAGACGTTTGCCCAGAATATACATCATAGCATCGCCGTCAACAATATTACCCTTTTCATCTACGGCAATACATCTGTCGGCGTCACCGTCAAAGGCGAAGCCTAAGTCAAGATGCTTTTCTCTGACAAGCTGACAAAGATTTTCAATATGTGTAGAACCGCAGTCGCGGTTAACATTAAGACCGTCGGGGTTGGCACCAATAACGGTGGTCTGTGCGCCGAGAGCGTCAAATACGCTTTTTGCAATCTGCCAGGAAGCGCCGTTAGCACAGTCAAGACCGATGCGAAGCTTTTTATATGAGTTGGAAGCAAGGGAAATAAGATAACCTACATAACGGTTTCTGCCAGATACATAGTCAACAATGCAACCGATTTTTTCTTTCTTGGCAAGCGGAAGGTCGTCACCGGTAACACCAAGAGCCTCAAGGTCGCCGTCAATATAGGCTTCAATAAGTGCTGTGGTGCTGTCGTCAAGCTTTTCACCATAGCGGTTAATAACCTTAATGCCGTTATCATAGAAGGGGTTGTGAGATGCGGTTATCATAATACCGCAGTCAAACTCATCCTGTCTTGTTACATAAGAAACGCTGGGAGTGGTGGTAACATGAAGCATATAAGCATCAGCACCGGAAGCGGTAATACCTGCAACAATAGAATATTCAAGCATATAGCTTGAGCGACGGGTATCCTTACCTATAACTATACGGGGGCGGTAGTTAAGTCTTGATTCACCGCAAAGGGACGAAGAAAAATACCAGCCTAAAAATCTACCTACCTTATAAGCCTGAATGGAGGTAAGGTTTACATTAGCTTCGCCTCTGAAACCGTCTGTGCCGAAATATTTAAGGCCCTGTTTTTGCTTATCAGGTGTGCTTACAGAAATGTTATCGCAAAGCAATTTGTCGGTGGAAATTCCAAAGAGAGAGCATATCTGCATAACCTTGTCTATCTGTGGAAGTGATTGGTCCATTTCCCATTTAGAAACAGACTGACGGGAAACGTTTGTTTTTTCTGCCAGTTGCTCCTGAGAAATACCTGCGTTGGAACGAAGCTGAACTATTTTTTGACCGAGAGTCATAAAATGACCGCCTTTCATATGTTTATTTAAACAGCTACAATTATTTTATCAAAACTATATTCTGATATCTACCAACCGCACTTAATACTTTCGCAACCACAAGTTGCAAAACAGTGAATTTTTATATATTATAACACAAAATTATAGAAAATACACCTGTGATTTTGCAAAGTATTATTGGTAAAATAAAAAATGCCTTTAGTTATATCTACTAAAGACATTTTATATTTGCTTTTAAATTTTTATTCGCGGAACTCTCTTTGAAATACCGCAAACAATTTCGTAATTTATGGTGCCGCAGATATCTGCTATTTCATCAACCGACAGGTCTTTACCAAAAAGAATTACCTCGTCACCGATATTTACATTTTCTATGCCGCTTATATCTACAACTATCTGGTCCATACAAACCCTGCCGACAATGTTGGCAAATTTGCCGCCTATCAGCACTCTGCCTTTGTTTGAAAGGGCTCTGGGGTAACCGTCGGCATAACCTACCGAAACGGTGGCAAGACGCATTTTTTTGTCACTCTTAAAGGTTTTTCCATAGCTTACAAAGGTGTTGCTGTCAACCTCTTTAACCATAGAAACCACGCTTTTAAGGGTCATAGCTGGAATTAAATTTTCACTTACATTAACACTTTTATCGGGGAAAAGCCCGTATAGTATTATACCGGGGCGACAGGCACAGGAATGTTTGTCCTTTTGAAGTAAAAGCCCAGCCGAATTGCAACAATGTACCATTTTAACCGTACTGCATTTTTCTTTTATAATATCCACAGCCAAGGTGAATAAGCGGTACTGATTTTCTGTATAACTGCTATCGGTGTCAGCAGAAGAAAAATGAGTGAAAATTCCTTCAAATAAAAGCCCTTTAAGACTTAAAATGTCTTCGATATCACCGATACCATAAAGGTCGTTTGTTCTGCAGTTAAAACCAAGTCTGCCCATTCCGGTATCAAGCTTTATGTGAGCGCTGACGGTAACATTATCATCTGCGGCACAGCTTGATAGCATAAGTGCATAATCCTTATCGTAAACGGTCTGTATTATATTGTTTTCGGCAAGAACTTTTGCAAAAGAGGGGGGAGTGTAGCCTAAAATAAGTATAGGACAGTCTGCACTCAGACTGCGAAGCTCCAAAGCTTCGTCAATATTGGAAACTGCAAAAAAGTCAGCACCGGCGCTTTTAAGGGCAGGTATAACAATATTTGTACCGTGACCGTAAGCATCGGCCTTTACAACCGAAACAAGCTTACAGTTTTCAGCGCTTTTTTTAATAACATTATAGTTATGTATCAGGGCAGAGGTATCAATTTCTGCCCAAGTGCGATGTAAGAAAGCCATAAAAAGACCTCACAAAGTTTATTTTATCTGCGTCTTCTGTTCACCATTGCAAGCAGTCTTAAAAGCTGAGCAAGGGAAACAAGCAAAGCACCAAGATAGGTTAGTGCGGCGGCGGTAAGAACCTTTCGTGCACCGCGCACTTGCTCATCGTCAAGCAATAAAGAATTATTTTTAATAGTTTCCATCGCCCGTTTTGAAGCGTTAAGCTCAACAGGCAGGGTTATAAGCTGAAAAACCGTTGCAAGAGCATAAAAAGCAACGCCTATTAAAGACAGGGGATAGAAACTGAAAATAATACCCAAGAGAATAAGGGGCATAGCTAGTTTAGAACCAAAATTTGTTACGGGGATAATTGCATTTCTAAGCTTAATAGGGCCGTAGTTCTTAGCATATTGCAGGGCGTGACCTGCTTCGTGACAAGCAACACCCACTGCGGCAACACTGGCGGTATCATATACGCTTTCACTTAGCCTTATAACATTACTGCGAGGGTCGAAATGGTCGGTAAGCTGACCGGAGCATCGCTCGATTTTTACATCAAACACACCGTTTGCAGTAAGCAGTTTTTCAGCCGCCTGTGCACCCGTAAGGTGAGAGGACACCTTGCTGTATTTTGCAAAGGATGATTTTATTTTTACCTGCGCAATAACAGTTATTATAAGAGCAATAACAAGCAGTATTAACGAAAAAGAATAAAGTGAACTGTCGCCGAAATAATAGCCTAAATAGGAATAGGGATAATAAAGCAAAAATAACACCTCTTTATTCTATTATGTTAAAGGTTGCTTCGTAGTATACATCCTCTATTGCATTTTCACCTACCGGTGTCATACGGCAAGAGTTTTTGTCGGTAAAGCTTATTTCAAAATCTAAAACACGGTTACTGCCAGATGGAGTTATATCAAGCTGTTTAAATGCAGTAGGCTTACCGTTTTTATCATAAGAGTAAGCATACTCCGTAACATATCCGTCGGTGTATCTTCTTGAAACAATAAAGCCTGTTTCATCGAAGATAATTGTAAGATATTCGTTGCCGTTTTTATCCTTGAAAATATATTTATTATCGGTTATTTTTTCAGCGGTATAATTTTCCTCAATACTGGTAACATACTTTCGTGAGTAAGAAACTATTTCGCCCTTATCGTTATAACCAAAAACATCGGTATAATCCTCGTCGAGCGCACCTACAAAGTTTGCTGTAATTATAGCAGGCTTATTATCGGCGGTGTAGGTGTAGTTATAGGTTACAGAGGTGGTGTCGCCTGACACTATTTTTAATCTTTGCGTCTGGTAAACGGCACCCTTACTACAGGAGCATAGGGATAGAACCATTAAAACTGAGAGTAATAACGCCGAAATTTTTTTAAACATTGAAAAGGAATTCAACTACGTCACCATCCTGCATAATATATTCTTTGCCTTCTGTTCTGACAAGTCCTTTTGTACGGGCATTGGCAAGTGAACCACATTCCTTAAGGTCGTCAAAGGCGATTATTTGAGCACGTATAAAGCCACGTTCAAAATCCGTATGGATTTTACCGGCTGCCTGAGGGGCTTTGGTATTTCTTTTTATTGTCCAGGCGCGAACCTCTTTTTCACCTGCGGTAAGGTAAGAGATAAGACCTAAAAGACTGTAGCTTTTGCGGATTAGTCGGTCAAGACCCGAGCTTTCAAGACCAAGGTCGGATAGGAACATTACTTTTTCTTCCTCACTCATATCGGCAATATCCGCCTCCATTTGAGCGCAAATGGGAAGCACCTCGGCACCCTCTTTTTCGGCAAGGTCACGAACCAGTACAAAGTGGGGGTTATCCTCAGGCATTTTTCCAGAAAAATCTTCCTCAGAAAGATTAGCGGCATAAATTATGGGCTTAGAGGTAAGAAGAGCTATGGTGTTCATAATTTCCTGCTGTTCTTCACTTATTTCCATACTTCTTGCACTTTTTCCGCTTTCAAGATGGGCGTACAGTTTTTTAAGGAAATCATACTCGCCCTGCAGAGTTTTGTTGCCCTTTAAATCTTTGGCGGTTTTGGCTATTCTTCTTTCCACCATTTCCATATCTGAAAAGATAAGCTCAAGGTCAATAGTTTCAATATCGCGCAGGGGGTTAATATTGCCCTCTACATGAATAATATTTTCATTTTCAAAACAGCGCACTACGTGAACGATAGCGTCAACCTCTCTTATGTTAGCGAGAAACTTATTGCCAAGACCCTCGCCTTTAGAGGCACCCTTTACAAGACCTGCAATATCAACAAATTCAATTACGGCAGGTACAACGGGGGGAACCTTATCGCCTTCGGTATACATATCGCGAAGTGTATCAAGGCGTATATCGGGTACAGCAACCACACCAACATTTGGCTCTATGGTACAAAAAGGAAAGTTAGCCGACTGTGCGCCTGCATTTGTTATGGCGTTAAAAAGTGTTGATTTACCTACATTGGGTAAACCTACGATACCAAGTTTCATTATCTGTTTTCCTCCGGAGCAAAATATTACACTCTAATTATATAGTCTAATTAAAATATTATCAAGAAAAATGTAAAAAAAACTTTAAATTATTGCAAATATATTATATAATAGTGATATGATGAAAGGAGTGTGTCCTGATGCATACAAATTTTACGGTTTCACTTGCTAAAATTTTAAATGAACTTTCACTTGAAACCATTTATCTTCCTTTGCCTGCAGAGGAGATTATGATAAGAAGCGCGGAAATAAACCGTCCCGGTATTCAGCTTGCAGGTTTTTACGGTTATTTTGATAACAGCCGTATTCAGATAATAGGAAAAACTGAGGAGGGCTACCTTGAGGAATTGTCAAGGCAGGAACAGGAATCAAGATATGCAACCTTTCTTTCACAAAAGCCTCCTGCCATTATTATTGCAAGAAGCCTTGAAATACCCGATTTTGTAATTGACCTTGCTAAAAAGTATGAGGTGCCTGTGCTGTCCTCTAAGGACTCCACCTCTGAGGTTGCGGCGTCCCTTATAGCATTTTTGAATCTTCACCTTGCTCCCCGTATCACAAGACACGGTGTTTTGGTTGAGGTTTACGGCGAAGGTATTTTACTGTTAGGTGAATCGGGTGTTGGTAAAAGTGAAACGGCTATTGAGCTTGTTAAACGCGGTCACCGTCTTATTGCAGACGATGTTGTTGAAATAAGAAAGGTATCAAGCAAATCCCTTGTTGGCAGTGCGCCTGATAACATAAGACACTTTATTGAGCTTCGCGGTATAGGTATTATCAATGCCAGCCGTATTTTCGGTGTAGGCTCTGTAAAACTTACCGAAAAAATAGATATGGTAATAAATCTTGAGCCTTGGGACATAAATAAGGTTTATGACAGAATGGGCCTTGAGGAACAGACCACCGAGATTCTGGGTATTACCGTTCCGTCGGTAACCATACCTGTAAAGCCGGGTAGAAATCTGGCTGTAATTATTGAGGTTGCTTCTATGAACAACCGACAGAAAAAACTTGGATATAATGCTGCTGAGGACCTGCTTAAGAAACTTGGTATGCTTGAAGGCGAAAGCGGAGAGGATACTCCTGTTGAGCCTTATCAATAAATGTAACATATAAACGGAGGAAAAATAATGTATACTTTAGGAATTGATTTAGGCGGAACTAATATTGTAGCCGGTATTGTTGATGAGGATTTAAAGGTAATTGCAAAGGCGAAGGTAAAGACTAATGCTTCTCGACCTGCCGAGGAAATTGTTGACGATATGGCTAAGGTTTGCTTTGAAGCCTGTAAAGTCGCCGGTATTTCGATAGACGATATAGATGCTTGTGGTGTAGGTAGCCCCGGTGCTATAAATCCCGTTGACGGTATTGTTGTTACAGCAAATAACTTAGGCTTTAAAAATCTTCCCCTTGCAAAAATGCTTAAAGAGCGCACGGGTGTAGATTTCTATATTGAAAATGATGCAAATGCTGCTGCCTACGGCGAATTTATTGCAGGAAGCGGCAGAGGTGTCAAAAACTGTGTTGCCGTAACACTTGGCACAGGAGTTGGCGGCGGTGTGATTATCGACGGTAAGCTTTTCTCCGGCTCAAACTATGCCGGCGGTGAGCTTGGTCATACCGTTATCAATGTTGACGGTGAGGCTTGTACCTGCGGAAGAAAGGGCTGTTGGGAGGCTTATGCTTCTGCTACTGCTCTTATCCGTCAGACAAAGGCGGCTATGGAAAAGGACAAAAACAGTCTTATGTGGAAGCTTACTCAGAGAAATCTTGAAAATGTAAACGGCAGAATTCCCTTTGATGCAATGCGTCAGGGCGATAAAACCGCAAAAGAAGTAGTTGATACCTACATTAAGTATGTTGCAGTAGGTGTTGCAAATATTATCAATGTATTCCAGCCTGAAAAGGTTTGTATAGGCGGAGGTATTTCAGGTGAAAAGGAAACCCTTATTGCTCCTATCAGAGAATTTGTTTCTAAGGAAATATATGCAGTAATGGGTAAGCCCTGCGAGATTCTTGTTGCAGAGCTTGGAAATGATGCAGGTATTATCGGCGCAGCTGCGCTTCATAAACTTTACAGATAAGGTGATAAAATGACGGCTTTAGAGAAGTTTCTAAAGGAAAATAAAATTGAATACTTAAAAGAAGAACCTATGAGCCGTCATACAAGCTTTCGTATAGGCGGTAATGCGGATTTCTTTATAACCCCTGATTCTATAGATAAGCTGTCAGGTGTTATAAGCGTCTGTAAGGAAAACAAAATTCCCTTTACGGTAATAGGAAAGGGAAGTAATCTTCTTGTATCTGATAAGGGTATTGACGGTGCTGTTATCTGCACAAAGCTGATGGATAAAATTTTAGATTTATCGGGCGGTAAAATAACTGCCCAGTGCGGAGCAAGTCTTGTTTCTCTTTGTACCTTTGCAAGAGATATGGGCCTTTCGGGGCTTGAGTTTGCTTACGGTATCCCGGGCAGTGTAGGCGGCGCAATATTTATGAATGCAGGCGCCTACGGCGGCGAAATGAAGGATGTTACAGAAAGCGCTACCGTGCTTACCAAAAACGGTGAAATAAAAGAAATTGCGGGAGACGATATGCGCCTTTCTTACCGTAACAGTATTTTTAAACAAAAGGACTATACGGTGCTTAGTGTAACAGTTGCCTTAAAGGCTGACAAAAGCAGAAATATTACCGCCCGTATGGATGACTATATGAACAGGCGCAAAACAAAACAGCCTCTCGAATACCCAAGCGGCGGCAGTGTATTTAAACGGCCTGAGGGTTATTTTGCAGGGGCGCTGATTGAAGAAAATGGTTTTAAGGGCTATACTGAGGGCGGCGCTCAGGTCAGCGAAAAACATGCAGGCTTTATCGTAAACAAAGGTGGCGCTACCTGCAGTGATGTTAAAAAGCTTATAGTTAAAATTCAGGATAAGGTTTATAAACAAAACGGTGTTAAACTTGAAACCGAACTGATTTTCAAAGGACGGGAATAAAATGAATTTGCTTATTGTTACCGGTATGTCGGGCGCGGGAAAATCCCAGGCAGTAAATTCCCTTGAGGATTTAGGCTATTACTGTGTTGATAATATTCCTCCTGCACTTATTCCTTCTTTTGTAGACCTTGGTAAAAGAGGAAGCGAGTCTTTAACCCGACTTGCCGTGGTTACCGACACAAGAGGCGGTGACCTGTTTTCAGAAATAGAGAGCATTTTAAATCTTTTAAAGGACAGAAGCATTGATTATAAGCTTCTTTTTCTTGATGCCAGTGATGAAGTGCTTATAAGAAGATATAAGGAAAACCGCAGAAAGCACCCACTATGCAGTGATACCGATTTAACGGTGGATGACGCTGTCAGAAAAGAAAGGGAAATGCTTAAAATGTTAAGGCTTTGCGCCGATTACATAGTAGATACCTCCCTTATTTCTCCGTCACAGCTTAAAGAAAGACTTTCCTCTCTCTTTTTTGGTAATACAAACAACGGCTTCGGTGTGCAATGTATATCCTTTGGCTTTAAATACGGCCCTCTTACCGAGGCGGATATACTTATAGATGCAAGATGTCTGCCAAATCCTTATTACGAAGAAGACCTTAAAAAGCTTACGGGCCTTGACAGCAGTGTGAGAGATTATGTTCTGTCAACCGACTCTGCCAAGGATTTTGCAGATAAGCTGATAGCCTTTATTGACAGTGCAGTACCGCTTTACTCTAACGAGGGAAAGAGCAGACTTTGCATAGGTATCGGTTGTACGGGCGGAAAGCACAGAAGCGTTACCTTTGCCGAAATTATAAGTAAACATCTTACAGAAAAGGGATATAACTGTGTAGCAGTACACAGGGATATAAATAAATAGTTATGTCATTTTGCAGTGAACTTAAAAACGACCTGTGTAAAGAAAAGAAGGGCGTTTGCTGTCAGGTTGCCGAGTGCTATGGCTTTATGCTTTTCGGCAGGTCATTTTCCTATAAAAATATTTCTCTTATAACCGAAAATAAAAATATAGCAGACAGATACTCACTGTTTTTTAAGAAAAACTTTGCTATTATACCCGGTGTTAAGGTTACGGGAAAGAAAAACATAAGATATACTTTATCTGTTGAAGAGCCTGAGCTTTGTGCAAGGGTTATGTCGGCATTTGGGTATACCGGTAATGATTTACTTACCATTAACCACAATGTTTTTAAAAGGGATTGCTGTTTTTCTGCCTTTATAAGAGGTGCTTTTCTTGCCTGCGGACAGATGAGCGACCCTTATAAAAATTATCATACCGAATTTGTTATAAGAGATTTTACCTTGGCTCTCGAATTTTACAGTCTTTTAATTGAGCGCGGACTATCCCCACGACACAGTATGCGTGGGAATTCTACCGTAATTTACTTTAATCAGGCTGAAACTATAGAGGAGCTTTTAACCCATATGGGTTCAAACAAAAAGGTGCTTGAGCTTATAGAGGTTCAGGTGGCAAAAACTATAAGAAACAGAGAAAACAGAAAAAATAACCTTGAACTTTCAAACATAGGTAAGCAGGTAGATGCCGCCGTTAATCAGTGTATGGCGATAAAGCTGCTAAAGGAAAAGGGAAAGCTGGAAACACTGTCAGACGAACTTTACAGCGCCGCACAGTTAAGACTTGCAAACCCTGAGGCTTCCCTTAGTCAGCTATGTAAACTGTCAGAAACCGCAATAACCCGTTCTGGACTTAATCACAGACTAAAGAAGATTATGGAAATTGCAGAAAATATAAAAAACGGAGATAAATAATGGCTAACGACTTTGTTCATTTACATCTTCATACAGAGTACAGCTTACTGGACGGCTGCTGCCGTATCGGTAAGCTTTTTGACGCTGTAAAGAAGAACGGACAAAGTGCTGTTGCCATAACCGACCACGGCGTAATGTATGGCGCCGTTAACTTTTTTAAAGCGGCAAAGGAGGCAGGGGTAAAGGCAATTATAGGTTGTGAGGTTTATGTTGCCCCCAGAAGC
>JAZNQX010000130.1:0-4528 GCA_045590395.1 Acutalibacteraceae bacterium | reverse complement strand
AGTTCTTTTCTTACATCAATATATTCGTCATAAGCCTTCTGTAAAAGCTCATCTTCAAACTTTACGCTGTCAATAGTGGTAAGGAATGTGGTGTGACGGCAATGGTCAGACCAGTATGTATCTATCATTTTTATTTCGGTTATAGTGGGGTCTCTGTCCTCACTTCTGAAATAACTCTGACAGAACTTAAGGTCGTCTAAATCCATAGCAAGACCCTGCTCCTTAAGGAAACTGCTCAGACCTTCTTCGTCTAAAGCGTTAAAGCCGTCAAGGGTACGAACTGTGGTGGGGATATCGTATTCTCTTTTAAGAGTTTCTACGGTACTGAGAGAAGCCTCTCTGCTTTCAACAGGGTTAATAAGATGCTTCTTTATAGCCGCTTTTTCACTATCCGTCAAAGTACCTTCCATAATGTAAACCTTTGCGGTACGAACATCGGGGCGGTCTGTTTTAGAAATAATCTGAATACACTGAGCGGCTGAATCGGCACGCTGGTCAAACTGACCGGGCAGATATTCAGTAGCAAAAACAAAACTATCCTTATTATAATCAAGCGCCGAGAAGGTGTTGTCAAGCTGAGGCTCTGAAAAAACAGTGTTTATGCACTGCTTAAAGAGGGCTTCATCAATATTTTCAACATCATAGCGGTTAATAACTCTGACGCTTTTTACGGCAGAAATATTAAGGAAGGAATGAATGTCGCTAAGTAGCGCATCAGCCTCACCTGCAAGACCTGCCTTTTTTTCTACATATATACGGTAAACCATAACTTATCCATCCTTTATTTAAGCGCCGCAAGTGCTTTTGCGCCGATATCATTACGCTTATAAGCGTTTTCAAAATGAACCTTATTTGATTCTTTATAAGCTTTTTCTATAGCGGCCTCAAGAGTGTTTGCAGTAGCGCTGACACCCAGAACTCTGCCGCCTGCAGATAAAACCTTGTCGCCGTCTTTTTTTGCTCCTGCAAAATAAACGGTAGCTTCAATGTCACTGTCAACGGTAATGGGGAAGCCGCTTTCATATTTTTGCGGATAGCCGTTGCTGGCAAGAACTACGCAACAAGCGGCTCCGTCTTTAAATTTAACCTCACACTTATCAAGTGTGCCGTTTGTGCAGGCCTGCATAATTTCAAAAAGGTCGCTTTCAAGTAGTGGTAGCACAACCTGAGTTTCAGGGTCACCAAAACGGCAGTTATACTCGATTACCTTGGGCCCCTTAGGAGTTATCATAAGACCGAAGAACAGACAACCCTTAAAGGTTCTGCCTTCATTTTCCATAGCGCGAATTGTGGAAATAAAAATTTCCTTCATACAAATGTCGGCAATCTCGTTTGTATAATAAGGGTTGGGTGCAACTGTACCCATACCGCCTGTGTTAAGACCTTTATCGCCGTCTTTAGCGCGCTTATGGTCCATAGCAGATACCATAGGTATAAGGGTTTTACCGTCAGAGAAGGCAAGTACCGAAACCTCGGGGCCTGTTAAAAATTCTTCTATTACTATTTTATTGCCCGAAGCACCGAAAACCTTGTCACCCATAATAGATTTTACAGCGTCTTCAGCCTCTTTTTTTGTTTCGGCAATAATAACGCCCTTACCCAGCGCCAGACCGTCCGCTTTGATAACGGTAGGTAGGGGAGCGGTCTGAATATAGCTTAGCGCGTCCTCCATATTATCATAAACACCGTAAGCGGCGGTGGGGATATTGTACTTTTTCATAAGGTCTTTTGAAAACACCTTACTGCCTTCTATTATTGCGGCTTTTTTGTCAGGGCCGAAGCAGGCAATACCTACATTATTCAGGGCATCTACCATACCTGCAACCAACGGGTCGTCGGGAGCAACAACGGCGTAATCAATGCCCTCATTTTTTGCAAATTCGCAAATTTTCTCTATTTCGGTAACTGGAATAGAGATAAGCTCAGCGTCATCTGCCATACCGCCGTTTCCGGGAATAGCATAAAGCTTAGTGATTTTTTCATTTTCTTTAAGCTTTTTAATAATGGTATGTTCTCTTCCGCCGCTTCCGATAACTGCAACTTTCATACTTAAACCTCGCTTTAATTAGTGGTGGAAAAGGCGCATCCCTGTAAACGCCATAGCAATACCGTACTTATTACAGCACTCAATTACTATATCATCTCTTATAGAACCGCCGGGCTGCGCAATATATGAAACGCCGCTCTTTTTAGCGCGTTCAATATTATCATCAAAGGGGAAGAAGGCGTCACTGCCAAGGGCAACACCGCTGATTTTGTCAAGATATGCTCTCTTTTCCTCTGCAGTTAAAGGCTCAGGACGGGCAGTAAAATATTTCTGCCAGTTACCCTCTGCGCAAACATCTTCTTCGTTCTGGTTTATATAACCGTCAATTACATTGTCGCGGTCGGGTCTGCCAAGTTCAGCCTTAAAGGGAAGGTTTAATACCTTGTCGTGCTGACGCAAGAACCAGGTGTCTGCCTTTGAACCTGCAAGACGGGTACAGTGAACACGTGACTGCTGACCTGCGCCAACACCGATGGCCTGTCCGTCAATGGCAAAGCAAACAGAGTTTGACTGAGTGTATTTAAGGGTGATAAGAGAAATAATTAAATCTCTTACAGCGTCCTCACTCATATCTTTATTATTTGTAACAATATTTGAAAGAAGCTCCTTGTTGATTTTGAATTCGTTTCTGCCTTGTTCAAAGGTAATGCCGTAAACCTGCTTATGCTCAATAGGGGCAGGAATAAAGTCAGGGTCGATTTCAACTATGTTGTAGGTGCCTTTTCTTTTGGATTTAAGAATTTCAAGGGCTTCGGGCTCATAGCCTGGGGCAATAACACCGTCGCTGACTTCTCTTTTTATCATATTGGCGGTGGTTACGTCGCAAACATCTGAAAGAGCAACCCAGTCACCAAAAGAGCACATTCTGTCGGTACCTCTTGCTCTTGCATAAGCGCAGGCAAGGGGAGAGTTATCCAGTCCTTCAATATCCTCTACAAAGCAAGCCTTTTTAAGCTTATCTGATAAGGGAAGACCGATAGCGGCAGAGGTAGGGCTAACATGCTTAAAGGAGGTTACGGCAGGCATTGAAAGAGCCTCTTTAAGCTCTTTAACAAGCTGCCAGGAATTAAAAGCGTCAAGGAAGTTTATATAACCCGGACGGCCGTTAAGTATTTTTATAGGAAGGTCGCTTCCGTCGTGCATAAATATTTTTGCAGGCTTCTGGTTGGGGTTACAACCGTATTTAAGTTCAAAATCTTTCATAATGTGCCTCCGATTATTTATTTTTGTTGATTATAATATTTGTAGGCTCACTGCCATCAAGAGGAATCTGACGGACAAAAAGGGAAACCTTGTTGTCTTCATTAAGACTTTCCCAACACATATCGGCAAGTTCCTTTGCGGTGTTAGGAAGAAGAACCGCCTCGGGCTCACCATAGAAAGAGGGAATAGGGTCACCGTCGCACTTGTAGGTGTGAATGAAATGTCCCTTGCTTGAAAGAGGTGAATACGAATAGGTATATCTCTGGCAAGCATCACTGTTGCCGTCGGCACTCTTTAAAATAGAAAGCTTATAGGTAAAATCATTTTTGTCAAAATCATAATAGCAGATACCCGAAATTCTGGGGGTGAAATTTGGAGCGTCAGGCTCGAATTCTCTGGTAGTAAGAGCGGCTTCAAAAGCGAAGGGGTCAGAAGCGTCGTTAACTACATAGTCATAAATGGTATTTGTCTGGTCACCATTTGTAATTATATCAATATCGCCAAAAGCAAGATAAGGATTATAAATGATAAGGCTGGGGTCAGAAAGCTTGCTTTCATCAAAAGCCTTTGTGCGCATACCGTTTTCAAATTCCTCAAAAATACGGTTGCGGCTGTTAACACTTCTGCCCATAATGAAATAAGCAATAAGTGCGCTTTTGCCGTCGGCAGATTTTCCTATAACAATACCTCTGCCGGGATATGAGTTTTCTTTAAGTAATTGTTCTAAATTATGAATGTTGCTCATTATGGTTACTCCTTAATATATTTTTGGCTTACTATTTCAACGGCTTTTGGAAGTATTATCCATTCTGCCTCTTGCATAACTCTTTTCTGCAGAGTTTCGGGGGTGTCGCCGTCTTCAATGTTTACGGCTTTTTGCAGAATAATCTTACCGCCGTCGGGAATTTCATTTACAAAATGAACGGTAGCACCCGTTACCTTAACCCCATAGTCAAGGGCGGCTTTGTGAACGCGTAGTCCGTAAAAGCCTTCACCGCAAAAAGAGGGGATAAGTGAGGGGTGAACGTTAAGTATACGGTTTTCGAAGGTTTTAGTGAAGTTTTCACTTAAAATACACATAAAACCTGCAAGAACAATAATGTCGGTTTTATTATCATTAAGAGCTTTTATAATGTTAGCTTCAAAGTCAGCTCTATCACCGTTTTTCTCAATAACCGCAGTTTTAATTCCTGCATTTTCCGCTCTTTTCAGCGCATAAGCGTCAGGCTTATTTGATATTACAAGGGTTATTTCACCACTGTTTATAATGCCGCTTTT
>JAZNQX010000129.1:0-6006 GCA_045590395.1 Acutalibacteraceae bacterium | reverse complement strand
ATAGCCGGCATATAAAAAATTGCCAAAAAGCTTGAAAGCACAATTGCCACCATCGACACAGGCATAAATGAACCTGTTGTCTGTACAATAAGCTGTGAACTTGTGTAGCCCATTGCTTTGTAAATACCTAACTCCTGTCTTCTTTTTACAAGTAGAGACTTGATAACAATGTATAGAATAAATAATACAATAAGAATTGTTACCGCAAAAATTGCCGCTACAAGCACCACAGTGATACCCATATACATATCCTGTGCTTCAGTTTGAAGTTTGTAAGAATTCACTGTGTCTGCTACCAATGCAGAGTAATCGGATTTATATTCATTTGTAATCTTTTCGGCATTTTCAGCATTTTCAAGATACACATAAAAATATGGAGTCTGATTTTGGTTAAAGAGACTATTGTATCCTTCTATGCTCAGTTCACAAAGCTCGCCCTGTAAGTTTACGCTTTGCACAAAGCCTGTGACCTGAAAGCTTTTTGTAATACCATCCACCGTCACTCTGACTGTGTCGCCGATTTTAATATTTTCTTCAAAAGCACTGCCCAGAGCGATTTCATCTGCTTCTTTCGGATTTTCACCCACATAACATACATCATTTCTCACCTTTGAGAAGTCCTCGCAGGCAAAAGCAGTCACCGTTTTCTCTTCAATTTTAACAGTTGCAGACATATATTTCAATGAATTTTGCACACGATTATCGTTATCAAGTTTTGACTCAAGCTCACTCATGCTGTCGCTTTTAGGATAAATAATCACATCTGCTACTTCGTCTGACAAAGCAGACATAAAGTTATCCGGCTCAACCACTACATTGTAGAACAGTGTGCCTGAAAATGCTATGAGAACCGTCAGCACGAAAGACACCAAAAAGAGCATTACATTCTGTTTTGTAGAAGCTATCATCTGCTTTAAGACAAGCAGGAATTTTGTGTTACCCCTTGTTTCTTCAAGCGGAAAATAATTTTTCTTTGTATGCTTTGAACTTGTGTTACCTCTTAAGCCGTCAATAGGCTGAGTTTTCTTGATCTTTCGTGCGGATATATATGTAAAGAACGCAACAACACCGCAAAGAATACAACCCACACATACAAAGCTCAATAAATCAAATCTGACAGCAAAGGAAAAACCCGACTGAACAGTAAGCACCGAGCAAAGCACAGGAAGCAAAGCGTAAGACAAACCAACGCCGAGGATTGCAAACAATAGCGAAACAAGCGCGTAAGGCAGCGTGATACTCGCCACAATCTGAGCACTTGTGTAACCCAGAGCTTTGAGCACGCACATATTTGTAATTTCGGACTCAATGGCATTTTTAACTTTGAAGTTACTGAGGAATACGCTGACTGCAAGGATGATTAGTGCAAAAGCGGCTAAAATAAGTACAAGCAGATCCGTAACCATTGTTCGTGTACCTTTTACGCTTTCGCTGTCAAGAATTGATAAAGCCATAACACCTTTGTTCTCAATTGCTTTGCTGACATCATCTTTCACTTCATCAAGGCTTGCATCGCTCTTTACGCTCATTGAATATTCAACCACAGCCTTGTCACTATAAGAATCCGCAAGCTCTGCAAACTCTTCTTTTGGCAAATATGCACACAGCAAACCCGAACCGTAGTTGCCGTACTGCATTTCTTCAATTACACCTGCTACTGTGAAACTATGGTATTTACCGTCAATTACATAAATGATTTCGTAATTCAAAGCAAATCCACCAAAGTTAGAAACATAAAGCGGAATGTAGATTGGATTGTCAACATCATTTTCGCTTTCATTCACAATCTCAAAATTGTTAAGAGTACGCTTGTCATCAATGTTATAAAACACTGTGTTCATTGTAAAATCCGCACCGTTGAAATCTTTGACTGTAGCTTCTGTCATAATAGCGGTATAGCTTTCGGTTTTCTCTACCTTTTCGGTTTCATCAATTGCTTTTTCAAGTTCACTGCTATTCTGAACCTCGGGAACAATTGCGTTGAGTGTTGCGGTGCTTAACTTATCAAACTTTGTATCATAAGCACTATCTACCTGACACAGCAAAACCACCGCACAATTTAATATCAGAGCAGTTATCAGAATGATAACGCCGAATGATATAAAGGAGGATTTCTCTTTTTTCAAGTTGTATAAAATCTGATTTGCTATTTTTTTCATATTACCATCCCATTTCTGTTAAAAAGTTGTTTAGCTTTGCTTCACGGTCTTTACTGTCATTTGTATAACCCCCAAGGTCACACTCACCGTAGATCTTGCCGTCCTTAACATACAACACACGGTTTCCCCTTAATGCTGTTTTCTTGTCATGAGTTACCAATATAATGCTCTGACCATCATTATGAAGCTTTGTAAAAACATCAAGAACCGCAGTTGAGTTATTTGAGTTCAGTGCACCTGTGGGCTCATCGGCAAAGAGAATCTCCGGTTTATTTATAACCGCTCTTACAATGCCTGCTCGCTGAGCCTCACCTCCCGACACCTGAGATGGGAACTTTTTGCGTGTTATCTCAGGAATATTAACAAGCTCGAAAAGCTCTTTGGCGTATTTCACTGAGTCCTTTTTGCTTGCTCCTGACAATGCACTCGCCGTAAGTACATTATCCATAAGGCTCATCTTATCAAGAAGATAGATTTGCTGAAAAACAAAACCACAGTTCTTTCGTCTGAAAATTGCCAGCCTATCATCACTTAAAGATGTAATTGTTTTGTCGTTCCAAACAACCTCGCCCGAGCTGGGCCTGTCCATTCCCGAAAGGGAGTACATCAGTGTGGACTTGCCTGCACCTGAACTACCCATAATCACAGTGAAGTCACCCCTATATATATTAAGGTCTAGATTTTCAAAAATTGTCTGTTCTGTGTCACCTGTGATAAAACTCTTTTTAAGTTTAGTTGCCTTGATAATGATTTCTTTTTTGTTGCTCATAGCAATACCTCCATCAGCATTTTGATTTACACTCGCATCTTACACAAAATGAAAAAGTAGCACCACCAACACCTGTTTACAAATCAAAAAGCGGACGCTACTTTCCGTAGCATCCGCTTAAAATCAAGTTTTTCGACATATGAATCCCAAATAAATCTTTTCTCCAAGAATAGCATACGCCATGCATATATTATGCAAGACGTTTAAATTGCCCAATATCTCCTAACAGATAATTCTCTAGTAAGTTAATTTCTTCTGCCTTCACTCAATCAAAGAGAGAAGAAAATTCAAATTCGCCGTTCTGTTTCAGCAAATCAATTTTACCATAAAAAAATCCCCTCGTAACCGAAATTGCGAGGGGAGATCATTCTTAAATCACATAAACATTCACGGAAATATCTTCCCATTGTTTATGTCTGCGGTATTGTCCTCGGGACTCACGATAGGCTCTGGCACTGATTTCATCCAGTGTCATCCTATAGTAAATCTTAAAAGTCCTACCTATTGTTGATAGCAGCCTAGTTAATAATCAATAAATGGCATAGTAATCTCTAGGATAAGAGACCCTTTTTTTCTTGGAGAAGGTATGCAGTACATAGCAAGAATCAACTTAGGAAGTGGACTGTTCTAACCATTTAACCAATAAAGGCATCTACTTTCAAAAAGCTACGCAGTGCGGAGCCTCTTAAAATTGTTCCATTTCGCCACTCACCAAGTGCCAATTTTCTACGCACTGAGTAGAAAATCCTGCTTGCCAAAAAGAATCATGCATTCTCCATAACCAACCCGAACTTTTCTGCTACTTTTAAATCAAACTCTTCATCCTTTTCCGTTCTTACAAACGGATTATTTCCGTCTTCATAAGGTGCCGTTGTCTCATCAGCAACAAGATACATTTTTTCTTCACTCTGCATCATAATATCACAACCTCCTTACGCGCTACGTTCTACTTTCTCAAATTAACACACCCTTGAGTGACACCTTGGGTGACATTTGAGTGACATTCTCTTTCTCTCGCCAAACACGTCCTTCTAAAATATTATACACTCAGCGCATACAACTCATCCGGACACAAATCCTGTCCATCCGGCCACACGACAGTATAGCCGTCGGTTGAAACTGCACTGAAATAACTCACATCCTTTAATTGTCCATACCAAGAGCCTTTGATGTATGGCTTCACGTCAAAAGTCTTGACCTCACCATTATCAAAGGTAACCTCTATCAAATAGTTTTCTTTTGCCTTAACAGCATTTGCAGTCGGTCTCAACATTGCGGACACCTCCTATTTCAACTGATATGTTCTATTTCGATTTTCTCCAATAGTCACAACATCTTCCATCTCATTCAGTAATACTCTTGTTCTTGACTGGCTCAAACCAATATATTCAGCTATGTCGCTTGCTTTTGATTCTCCATTCTGCTCAAGATAATTTCTGATTTTTCCAATGTTATCTGCTGTTTTCTTCGCTTGTTTTTTATCGTTTGTTTTTATCGCTTGTTTTTTATCGCTTGTTTTTATCGCTTGTTTTTTCTTGAACGAAAGTACCAGTACCGTTCTATCCGGATCAAACCTTTCCTCAATCACCGGCTCTTCCCAACCCTCGTCTGCCCAAACATTAAAGATGTTTGGTACACCGCTTCCGGCACGTTCCCCGATATTGATAAGATTAAACATTTTCATAAGGGCTTTGTTTCGCGGATCGGATTCACCGCCAAGACGCATCTGCCTTTTACCGGTTCTGACATAACCCGGATTCGCAAAAATGAGCTTATCCGGTTCCTTACGGATAACAACACCGCGTAAGCCGTGATAGTCCGCGTTAATCAAACAATTCGCCAAAGCCTCACGAAGTGCCTTATGTACCGGAGTATCGTCAATACGCTCACCACCAACCATTTTAAACGGCACCTTAATATCCTTGATAATCTTATTATAAACCCTAAAATAGAAGTCACATACATTTCCGGACCATTCACCGGAGCTGGACTGTAATCTGTCACTCCAACGTGTTGTCGGATCCAATTCTTCTCTATAGTCTAAGAAATACTCCGGAAAATGACGAACAATATTGTACTCGTCGCCAAACATCAACATGCCTGCCGCCGTAGGATGCAGCTTCCCATCCTCCCCAGAAATACCGGCCGCTCCGATACTTCTCAGATATTCATGATCACTCAAACGTTCAAAAGGATGACCCTCTTTCAAGGAACGATGGCTGTTACGATATCCGTGAACGGTATCATAATTTAAATCCTCCATCGGCACTTTATCCAGCACTTCCATGTCCATGGTGCGCTCCGTCTGGTCGCGAAGCATAGTCTTAACCTGCAATCTGGTACAATGATAATCTCCCTCAAAATTGCGCCGAAAGGTCCCGTTGAAAATATCATTGTTGATGTACACCGGCTTCTGCTCCCGCTTTGCCATAGGCACATAAATAACCATGATAACATCTTTATTATCCCCAACCTCATACGTCTGCACATCCTCTTCCGAAAGAAGGTTGAAACTCACCTTCTTGGAACTATTAATCCCATCCCAAAATTCCTTCCGAAGTCTTGATGCATTCCGAAGTCCGGTAGTTTGCCAACTGCCGTCTTTTTCTTCCTTAACCCCAAGGATAATGACACCTCCGTAACAGTTCGCAAACGCAGAATACGTGTCCCATAAAGAAACCGGCAAACCACCGGTGGCCTTTTTCACTTCCCTCCTATTGTCTTCTCTGTATTCATCAAACTGTGAAAGGTCAAATATATTCGGCACTCTTATCACTCCTCCCCTAAATCTTTTAACATCCGCTTTCTAATCTCTTCAAATGTCTCCTTTGCAGGCTTCACTCTTCCGGCAAGCACATCCGCATAACCCAGTTCTAATTTTTCCTTCAACTCAGCATCCGATTCAAATACAAAAGACGGAATTTCTATTTCTTCCAAACACTTTGCAAATGCCTGTGCCGACATCTCTGCAATCGCTGCACAATGTTCTAAAGACACATTTCTATTTTTATATAAATCCTTTGCAATTGTCATTTTCACATAATCTGCAAATTCAATTTCCGAATCAAACAAACTGAA
>JAZNQX010000128.1:0-2207 GCA_045590395.1 Acutalibacteraceae bacterium | reverse complement strand
AACTATCATATCGTCAAAATCCATAGCATCGGCTTCTTTTAGTCTGTTTGTATATTCAGCGTAAAGCTCGGCTATAATTTTTCTTCTGTAGTCATTCCCTGCTTCTGCTTTATACTGTGCAGGGGTTATAAGCTTATCCTTAGCAGAGGAAATTTCACAAAGTACCGATTTTGGAGAAAAAGCCTTATCATCAACATTAAAGTTTTTAATAATCTCCTTCATCAGCCGTTTCTGGTCGTCGGTATCATATATGGTAAAATGAGCATCATAGCCGATAAGAGATGCATATCTTCTGAGTATCTTTCCGCAAATGCTGTGAAATGTACCTGCCCAAATATCAAGGGCATCGTCCTTAAGCTTTGCCGCAATTCTTTCTTTAAGCTCCCCTGCCGCCTTGTTTGTAAAGGTAATAGCAAGAATATTATATGGCATAACAGGGTTAACAGCCAGAAAATCTGAGGAAATATCGGTTGTTTTTCCCTCTAAATAATCGGTCATAGCCTTTTCGTTTTCCTCTGTATAAAAAGGCACGATATCACTGTTATAAGCATCGCCGTATTTTACAAGATAAGCAATTCTGTTTACAAGCACGGTGGTCTTACCGCTGCCTGCGCCTGCAAGAACAAGCACAGGGCCTTTGGCAGTTGTGACCGCTTCAAGCTGACGCTCATTAAGGTTATTGAATTCTTTTTTAATTATTTCCTGTCTTAGACTTAAAAACTGATTATCGGTCATTTTCTGCTCCCATAAAATGTGTTGTACTTATAATATTATAAAATATATATAAAAATATATCAAGTTAAAATTGACCTTTTGAGAAAAAGAGTGTATAATACCCTTATACGTGTAAATTTTTAGGAGATGTATGTATGAAACGCACCGAAATTGTATCCCTTTTCAGCGCACCCGAGGGCTTTTATGACAGCTCTGTTACGGTCTGCGGCTGGATTAAAACCTCAAGACAGTCCAAGAACATAAGCTTTATTGAACTTAATGACGGTTCTTCCTTTAAAAATCTTCAGGTTGTTTATGATGAAAATTCCATAAACAACTATGCCGAAATAGGCGCACTTAATGTTGGCTCTGCCATTTGTGTAAAGGGTATTTTAGTTGCTACCCCTGAAATGAAACAGCCCTTTGAGCTTCAGGCAAAGGAAATTACCGTTGAAGGCGCTTCTACCCCCGACTATCCTTTACAGAAAAAGCGTCATTCACTTGAGTATCTTCGTACTATTCAGCACCTTCGCCCCCGTACCAATACCTTTTCTGCCGCTTTCAGAGTACGCTCTGTAGCCGCTTATGCCATTCATAAGTTCTTTAACGAGCGCGGCTTTGTATACGCCCATACTCCTCTTATTACCACAAGTGATGCAGAGGGCGCAGGCGAAATGTTCAGAGTAACCACTCTTGATGTTGGCAATCCCCCATTAACTGAGGACGGCGCTGTTGACTACAGCGAAGATTTCTTTGGCAAGGGCACCAGCCTTACGGTATCGGGACAGCTTCAGGCGGAGGCTATGGCTATGGCATTTGGCAAGGTTTACACCTTTGGCCCTACCTTCAGAGCCGAAAAATCCTACACCGCCCGTCATGCTGCAGAGTTCTGGATGATAGAGCCTGAAATCGCTTTTGCTGATTTGCAGGACGATATGGATCTTGCCCGTGATATGCTTAAATATGTGCTTTCCTACATTTACGATAACTGTCAGACTGAGCTTGATTTCTTTGAGGCTCATTTCGAAAAAGGTCTTAAGGATAAGCTTAGAAATGTAATTGACTCAGAATTCGCACAGGTTACCTACACCGAAGCCGTTGATATACTTAAGAAAAGCGGTCAGAAGTTTGAATACAAGGTTGAGTGGGGCTGTGATTTACAGAGCGAACACGAAAGATATCTTACCGAGGAAGTATTTAAAAAGCCTCTCTTTGTAACCGATTATCCTAAGGAAATAAAGGCATTCTATATGCGACTTAACGATGACGAAAAAACCGTTGCTGCAGTTGACTGTCTTGTTCCCGGCATTGGTGAAATAATAGGCGGCAGTCAGCGTGAGGAACGCCTTGACCTGCTACTTAGCCGTATAAAAGAAATCGGCGGCACTGAGGAAGAATACGGCTGGTACCTTGACCTTCGCCGTTTCGGTGGTGCAAAGCATGCAGGCTTTGGTCTTGGCTTTGAAAGACTTATTATGTACGTAACAGGTATT
>JAZNQX010000127.1:0-2213 GCA_045590395.1 Acutalibacteraceae bacterium | reverse complement strand
ATTTTTTATATTGTCTCTTTTTCGGGTGATACTATATTCGGTGATTCTATGAATTTTGATGACTTTAAAAAAGAAAAATTAAGCGGTGACATTGACCGTGACATATCGTTTTTTAAAGATATTTTTAAAAATGATGCTATTATCCGCATACGACAATTTCGCATCAACTCTACTCACAGATGCGCTTTATTTTTTCTTGACGGTATGGTTAACAACGAAATACTTAATGAATCTTTACTTGAGCCATTACTTGAATTTGACGGCAATTTATCTGCTCCCTTTGACGATTACATTATAAGCAACATTATTTTTGCGGCAGAGAGCAGTAAAACAAGCAGTATACAAAATATGCTGAGAGCAGTGGAATACGGCGATACTCTGCTTATAATAGACGGCTCTCAAACGGCTATTACCGTTAACACAAAGGGTTGGCGCGCAAGGGGTATTTCAGAGCCAAATGACGAAAAGGTACTTCAGGGCCCAAGGGAAGGCTTTGACGAGGCTATTATGCTTAATATGGCTATGATACGGCGCCGACTTCCCACCCCTGACCTTTGTGTAGAAAGTCTTTTTATAGGTAGATGCACCGACACAAGAGTTTTTATCACCTATCTTGACAGCACGGTTAACAGAAAGGTTTTAAATATAATAAAAGAAAGGCTGAAAAAAATTGACATTGACGGCATTTTAGATGCCAATTACATCAGCGAACTTATCTGTGACAAAAAATTTAAAATTTTCAAAACTGTAGGTACTACAGAGCGCCCTGATATTGTTGCGGCGAGGCTTCTTGAGGGGCGTATTGCCATACTTGTTGACGGCACTCCCGTTGTTATTACAGCACCCTATTTATTCAGCGAAAATTTTCAGTCAGATGATGATTATTATTTAAACTACACTGTGGCGGCTATCGGCAGACTTCTTCGATACTTCTGCTTTTTTCTTAGTATTAGTGTACCGTCGATTTTTCTTGCTCTTATTACCCATCACAAGCACCTCTTACCCACACCTTTTTTCTTAACCACAGCCCAGTCCCGTCAGAGTGTCCCATTTTCTGCGGTTATTGAATGTGTAGTGCTTATATTTATTTTTGAAATTTTAAGAGAAACCGGACTTCGCGCACCGCAGAGCATGGGTCACGCTTTGAGTATTGTAGGCGGTCTGGTAGTAGGTCAGGCGGCGGTATCGGCTAACATTATCAGTGCGCCTATGCTTATTGTAGTAGCATTAAGCGGCATTTCAGGGCTTATGGTTATAAGGCTTAAGAGCGCTGTATTCTATTCGAGAATTGCCCTTGTTTTTCTTGGCAATTTCTTCGGTTTATTTGGATATATGGCAGGAATTTTCTGTCTTCTTACCATAATATTTTCAAGTGATTCCTTTACTGTTGATTCTACCGCTGCCCTTTTATTTCCATCCTTTCAGAATTTAAAGGACACCGTACTTCGCTTTCCCTTTAAGAAAATGCTTAACCGCCCCACAGTTATAAGTAAAAACAAGGTTCGCCAAAGAAGGAGAAAATAATGAAAAAGATTTTCACTCTGTTTTTAATAATTTTGCTTTTTATTGGCTCCTTTACTTTAAAGGATTACAGCGAAATTGAGCAGGTTGCCATAGCCTCGGTAATTTTTATTGAAGAAAACAATGACGGCTTTACACTGACCGCACAAATTGTAAATCAGCTTGAAGAAAATAAAAAAACTGCTGTTGCCTCGGGCAAAGACCTTAACGAGTGTATCGAAAGGCTTAACTCTACCCTTATTAAAAAGTTATCTCTTTCTCACTGTGCAGTAACGGTTATAAGTGTGAGAATCAGCAGTAAGGCTTTAGGCAATATACTAAATACTCTTAAAGATTATAATAAATTTCCACTTTCATCAAACATTATTTTAGCCGAAAGCTTTAATAAATTTACGGAAAACGATACCGATTATTCTTTATCTGAATACCTTATAAACAAAAATCACTCAGTGCCTCTTTATGCCGCGCTTCGTGATGCCTACGATTTTAAAAAAGTAAATCTTCCGATTATCAAACATAACAGCAACGGTTTTGAGGTAATCGGCAATACTGAAAAAGAGGTGGCATTTTGAAAAACTCAGGCTCTGTTCCTTTAATTTTTCTTATAGGAGTCTTTATCTTAGGCAATTCGGTCATTAACCTGCCTTTTGCTAAATACGGCGGAAACGCTCTCTTCGGCTTAATTATTGCTG
>JAZNQX010000126.1:0-5048 GCA_045590395.1 Acutalibacteraceae bacterium | reverse complement strand
CTTGGTGTTAAGCTCGGCATACATAATGTTATCGTATATGAACTTCATAACCTCCAGCACAGCCTCAATATTATGCTGCATATTGGGTACCTCTACATAAGAGATAGCGCCGCCGGGAGAAAGTGCCTGGAACTTAGCCTCAAGCTCAAGCTTTTCAAAGGCATCAATTGGCTCGGTAACGTGAACGTGGTAAGAGTTTGTGATATAGCTCTTATCGGTTATATCCTTGATTACGCCAAAGCGCTTTTGCAGACATTTTGCAAATTTATATGTGGTACTCTCAAGGGGTGTTCCGTAAAGGCTGTAGTCAATATTTTCAGCAGCCTTCCACTTTGCTGTGTATTCGTTAAGCTTCTTCATAATGGCAAGACCGAAGGCCTCACCCTCTTTTTCGGTAAGCTTTTTGCCTGTCATAGCGTATACACATTCCCAAAGACCTGCATAGCCGAGAGAAAGGGTAGAATATCCGCCGTGGAGGTACTTATCAATAGACTCACCCGGTTTAAGACGAAGCAGAGCACCGTGCTGCCAGAGAATAGGTGCGGCGTCGGAAAGAGTACCTGTAAGGCGCTCGTGACGGCACTGTAATGCTCTGTGGCAAAGCTCCATACGCTTATCGAAAATCTGCCAGAATTCATTCATATCCTTCTGTGCAGAAAGACCGATATCTACCAGGTTTACGGTTACAACACCCTGATTAAAGCGTCCGTAATACTTAGGATTACCGTCCTCATCAAGATAAGGAGTAAGGAAGCTTCTGCAACCCATACAGGTATAGCAGTTACCGTTGCCGTTTTTATCAATTTTATTCTGAAGCATAATTTTTTCAGAAATATAATCGGGAACCATACGCTTAGCTGTACATTTAGCGGCAAGCTCGGTAAGATACCAGTATTTTGAATCCTCGGTAATATTATCTTCCTCAAGAACGTAAATAAGCTTGGGGAATGCAGGAGTTATCCACACGCCCTTTTCATTTTTAACGCCCTGATAACGCTGTTTTAATACCTCTTCAATAATAAGAGCAAGGTCAGCCTTGGTGCGCTCGTCTTTTGCTTCATTAAGATACATAAATACCGTTACAAAAGGAGCCTGACCGTTGGTGGTCATAAGGGTAACAACCTGATACTGTATCATCTGTACACCCTTGCGAATTTCCTCAAGAAGACGCTTTTCAGCAATAGCCTCTATCTGATTGCCGTCCAGCGCAACATCAGCCTCGGCATACTCGTCCTTTACCTGACTTCTTATTTTCTGTCTGCTTATTTCAACAAAGGGAGCAAGGTGGGTAAGAGAAATACTCTGTCCGCCGTACTGACAAGAAGCAACCTGTGCAATAATCTGGGTGGCAATATTACAAGCGGTAGAAAAACTATGTGGCTTTTCAATAAGAGTTCCGCTGATAACGGTACCGTTCTCCAGCATATCCTCAAGGTTAACAAGGTCACAGTTATGCATATGCTGTGCAAAATAGTCAGCATCGTGGAAGTGGATTATACCCTGGTCGTGAGCCTCGACAATGTCTTTGGGAAGCAGAATACGTCTTGTTATATCCTTACTAACCTCACCTGCCATATAGTCACGCTGAACAGAGTTAACGGTAGGATTCTTGTTAGAGTTTTCCTGCTTTACTTCCTCGTTATTACACTCGATAAGGCTTAAAATCTGCTCGTCGGTAGTGTTTGATTTACGGATAAGCGCACGGGCATAACGGTAGGTGATGTAGCTTCTGGCAACGCTGAAGGCGCGCTGATTCATAATCTGATTCTCTACCATATCCTGTATTTCTTCCACACTGAGCGCGCGGTTAACATTCATACACGCCATCTCAACATCTTCAGCAATACGCTTAATCTGAATAGGTGTCATTCTTTCACTGCTGACAACACTGTCATTAGCCTTGGTAATAGCGGTAACTATTTTGGACGCGTCAAAATCTACTTCACGACCGCTTCGCTTGATAATCTTCATAACTCTTCCTCCGTATGTTTATTTGAAACCACTACATATTGTGTTTGAAAAATCGCGAATACTCAATAAATTCCGATTTTTGAGCCTTTTCATTATACCATATTTATATATAATTGCAAGAGGATTTTTGATTTTGTTACTCTTTTTGCCGTTTTGTACAAAGTGACTCGACATTTTTCGGCTTTTTGCATAGAGCCCTTGTCATAAATCATAAACTGTGGTATAATGCATTAAAAGAAATTTAAAGGAGGTAATAATATGGCATCCCCTCTTGCCGACCGTCTTCGCCCGGTAAATATTGATGAGGTTGCAGGCCAACATCATTTGCTAAGCAGTGGCAAAGTTCTTCGCCGTATTATTGACTCCGGCGAAATACCTAATCTCATTTTCTACGGTCCCTCGGGTGTGGGCAAAACCACCGTGGCTAATATTATTGCCCAAAAGACCGGCAAGAAGCTTTACTACCTTAATGCTACTGTCTGCTCAACACAGGATATAAAGGATATTATTGCCTCTCTTGACACACTTGAGTGTGCCGGCGGAGTGCTTCTCTATCTTGACGAGATTCAGTATTTTAACAAAAAACAACAGCAAATTCTGCTTTCTTACATAGAAAACGGAGATATAACCCTTATTGCCTCTACCACCGAAAACCCCTTTTTCTATGTTTACAACGCCATTCTCTCCCGTTCTACTGTTTTTGAGTTCAAAACCCTCAGTAAAGAAGATATCGGCTCTCTGCTTGACCGTGCCCTTTTGCTTCTTAGTAAGGACGATAACAAAAGCTACCGTTTTGAAGATGGTGTGAGAGAAAAAATCGCCACCAGCGCAGGCGGAGATGTGCGCCGCGCCCTTAATATGCTGGAGCTTTGTCTTTTAAGCCTTAAATATGACGGCAGTGAGGAAATAACCGATGAAATTGCCGAACAGCTTTTAGAAAACAACTCTGTTCGTTACGACCGAGAGGGCGACGAACACTATGACCTGCTTTCTGCCTATCAGAAGTCTATGCGCGGCAGTGACCCTGACGCCGCTGTTTATTACCTTGCCCGTATTCTTGCGGCAGGAGATTTGCCCAGCGCCTGCCGACGTCTTATGGTCTGCGCCTGTGAGGATGTGGGCCTTGCCTACCCCCAGATTATTCCCATTGTGAAAGCGGCTATTGATGCGGCTATGTTTGTGGGACTGCCTGAGGCTCGTATTCCCCTTGCCGATGCGGTAATTCTTGTTGCCACCTCGCCTAAATCAAACTCTGGCGAAATGGCTATTGATGCCGCTATGTACGATGTGGAGCACGGTATAGGCGGAGATATCCCCCGTCAGCTTCAGAATAAGCATTTTGACGGCGAGGATGCTGTGGTTAAGGGTCAGCATTACCTTTATCCTCACTCTTACCCTAATCACTATGTAAAACAGCAGTATCTGCCCGATAACATTAAAAATAAGAAATATTACACCTACGGCGACAACAAAAACGAACAGAAATTTAAAGAATATAACGATAAAATTAAAAATCACGAATAATTAAAAATCACCGTCAAACACTAATGACGGTGATTTTTTATGTTCCTTAGAATAATTATAGCCTTTATTGCAGGCGGACTTTTGTGTGTTATCGGTCAACTGCTTATCTCCTTTACAAAGCTTACCCCTGCCCGAATTCTGACAGGATATGTTGTGTCGGGCGTGGTGCTTACCGCTATTGGCGTATATAAGCCCTTTGTGAAGTTTGCAGGGTGCGGCGCCACTACCCCGCTTACAGGCTTTGGCTATCTGCTTGCAACAGGTGTGGAAAAAGCGGTAGAGGAAAAAGGGCTTCTCGGCGCGCTGACGGGCGGACTTACTGCCACAGCAGGCGGAATTACCGCCGCAATACTGCTTGGCGTTATAATGAGCCTTATTTTTAACCCCGGAGATAAGAGTTAGCAGAGTAAATCGGATAATCTTGCTAACTTTTCAAGGGATAATGTTTCCCCTCTGACAGTTGGCTGTTCTTCTATTTGCTCTATTGCGGCTAAAATTTTGCCTTTTTCAATATTCATAGTGTTTGACAGGGTGTTGACAAGTGTTTTTCTGCGCTGAGCAAAACAGGCGCGGACAAGAGAAAAGAAGAATTTTTCGTCCTTTACCTTTACGGGCGGTTCTTTTAAAATATCCAGTCTTATAACTGCCGAATCAACATTCGGGGGCGGCATAAAGGAGCTTCTGTCAACAAAAAACAGTTCTTCTGCCCTTGCGTAGTAGGCAACTGCGGCGGTTACTGCCCCTGCATCTCTTGTGCCAACCTCGGCGCAAAGGCGGTCAGCCGCCTCTTTTTGTACCATAACGGTGATGCTGTCTATGGGCAGTTTGCTCTCCAGCAGCTTCATTATTATGGGCGAAGTAATGTAATAGGGCAAATTTGCGCAAACCGCCACCCTTTCGCAATCAGAAAATTTTTCTTTAATAAGACCTTCAAGGTCTATTTTCATAGCGTCAGAAAATACCACTTCGGTATTATCAAAATCAGCAAGGGTGACTTCCAGCACACTTTTAAGGCGGCTGTCAAGCTCTATTGCCACAACTTTTTTTGCAACCTTGGCACATTCTACCGTGAGAACACCAATACCGGGGCCTATTTCAAGGACTCCGGTATTTTTATCGGCACAGCTTTCTGCCATGGCAGGACAAACTGAACTATCTATAAGAAAATTCTGACCCAAGGATTTCTTAAAGGAAAACCCGATAGGCTTTAACAGTTTTTCAACAACTCTTATATCGGCAAGATTCATTCATATATCCTTGTCTGCAAGGCGCTTTGCAAAGTCAGAAAGCTCGTCCTTGCTGTAAAATTCTATGGTAAGCGTTCCCTTGCCGCCTTTGCCTGTCTTTACCGTTACTCTTCGGCGCAGGGCTTCCTTAAGGGCAAGAGCCACCTCTCTGTGATAATTGTCGGTTTTAGGAGTAGGCTTTTCGCCTTTTTCCTTCTTTTTAAGCATCGCCTCAAGCTCTCGTACCGAGGCGCCACTAAGGGCAGCTTTAAACATTTCCTGCTGTTTTTCGCCCTCAGCAGAAATAAGGGTTCTGGCATGGCCTGC
>JAZNQX010000125.1:0-2620 GCA_045590395.1 Acutalibacteraceae bacterium | reverse complement strand
TCACGCTGTTTTAAAAATGCTTCTTCCTCAGGGTTTTTGTAAGCTTCTTCAGCATCTTCTGAGTAAAGGCAAAGTGAAAATCTATTGTCAATAATAAGCTTTGCGGCGGCAGGGCAGGTAAGACCTAAGCCCACTTCTGTTTTGCTGTCAAAAAAATTATAAAACCTCGGGTGGTCGCGGCATATCTGACACAAAAAATCATCACCGTATTTTATAATCAGCTCACAAAGATTATCGCTGTTCAAAAAAGGACAACGGTCATTTTTTGCGAGTTTAAAATGCGGTGTATCGGTTCTATCGATAAACTGCATTATTTCATCATATTTTGAGTATTTTAGTAGCGTTTTACTGTCAACATCTATTTCCCAACCGATACAACAATTATGCTGACATTTGTCGGCTGTGCATTTAAAAGCGTTATAATAAGACGGAGCATAAATTTTCATATAAATTCACCTTACAAAATATAGCACAAATAACGCTAAAAAGCAACTAAACTCGTATTGACTTTAAATATTGCCGATGGTATAATTTCTATACAAATTGTTTTTGGGGGAAATCGCAATGTTATATCCTAAAAATCAATCAGTCTTTCTCGATATGGAGTTATTTAAAAATCCTACCGCTGAGTACAGATGCACACCCTTCTGGGCGTGGAATGGCGAACTTAAAAAAGACGAACTGTTAAAAGAAATTGAGTTTATGAAGGAAATGGGTATGGGCGGTTTCCATATGCATACCCGCGTTGGATTGACCACCAAATACCTGTCTGATGAATATATGGCGCTGGTTAAAGCGTGTAACGAAAAAGCCAAAGAGGAAAATATGCTTTCCTGGCTTTATGACGAGGATAAATGGCCGTCTGGTTTTGGCGGCGGTTATGTAACTGCAAAAAAAGAAAACCGTCAAAAATATCTTATGTTTACAACTGTTCCTGTGTCTGAAAATGATGTTATTAAGGATAATGTTTCCTCTAACGCGCTGGGCTCACGTACTCCAGATTCAGAACTTATTGCAATACACAGCGTTGTGCTTGATGATGAGGGCTACCTTGTTTCTTACCGTATGCTAAAGGACGGCGAAGAAGCAACCGAGGGCAAGGTTTGGTATACATATTTTTGTCACAAAAACACTGGCCCTTGGTATAATTTCCAGGCATATTCCGACACACTCTCCAAGAAAACAATTGATGAATTTATTAAGGTTACTCACGAAAGATATAAAGAGGTTTTAGGTGATGAATTCGGCAAAACTGTACCTGCAATTTTTACCGACGAGCCTCAGATGACACATAAAACTATTCTTGATTTTGCCCGTAAAGAGAAAGATGTTTTCTTACCGTTTACCGACGATTTTGATGATACATATAAGGCTACCTATGGCGAAAGCATTATTGAAAAACTGCCTGAAGTAATGTGGGATAAAAAGGGTGTAGCAAATACCACCCGTTATCGCTTTAGTGACCATTCAACAGAACGTTTTGTTTCTGCATATGCAGATAATCTTGGCGAGTGGTGCCAAAAGAACGGTATTCATCTTACAGGTCATATGCTAATGGAAGCAAGCCTTACCGGTCAAACTTCTTGTAACGGTGAAGCAATGCGTTCTTTCCGTAAGTTCGGTATTCCCGGTGTAGATATGCTGTGCGATGCAAGAGAATTCACCACCGTAAAACAGGCTGCCAGCGCTGCCCATCAGTACGGCAGAGAGGGCGTTATGAGTGAACTTTACGGCGTTACCTTCTGGGATTTTGACTTCAGAGGCCACAAAATGCAGGGCGACTGGCAGGCGGCTCTCGGTGTCAGCGTTCGTGTACCTCATCTATACTGGGTTTCTATGAAGGGTGTGGCAAAGCGTGACTATCCTGCTTCTATCGGTCATCAGTCTGCCTGGTACAAGGAATATTCCTTTATTGAGGACCATTATGCCCGTGTAAACATTCTTATGACAAGAGGCAAGGCTGATGTTAAAATCGGTGTCGTTCATCCTATTGAGTCTATGTGGGTGCACTTTGGCCCTAATGACCAGACAACAAATATCAGAGTTGAATTAAATAAGCGTTTCCAAGAGGTTACAAACTGGCTTTTATATAATACTCTCGATTTTGACTATATCTGCGAATCATTGCTTCCTGAGCAGTATAAAGATAGTGACATCGGCTTTACTGTCGGCGAAATGAAATACGATGTTGTTGTAGTTCCTGCCTGTCTTACTCTGCGCTCTACTACACTTGATGCCTTAAAGAAATTCAGAGCAAAGGGCGGCAAGGTTATATTTATGGGTAATCTGCCCACAATGATTGATGCTATTGATAACGATGAAGGCGCAAAATTTGCCGAGGAATGCGAAAAAATAGAATGGGATAAATGCAGTCTTATTGATGCGGTAGCCCCCTATAGAAATATAGAAATCAAAACCTTTGCAGGTATGCCGTCTTCAAATCTTATGTACGGTATGAGAAATGACGGTGATGCTAAAAACCTCTTTATCTGCCATGTTAACAACAGCTTCAGAAAGAGCATTGATGATATGGAGAAGTATTATGTAACTATTAAGGGTGAATTCAGACCCTTTGTTATGGATACTTTTACTGGTGAAAAGCGCGAAATGGAGGCAGAAT
>JAZNQX010000124.1:0-1986 GCA_045590395.1 Acutalibacteraceae bacterium | reverse complement strand
TCCTAAGACCGCTTGGCCTCCGACTTATATTTCGGCAGATACGGCGGCGCTTATGTAAATGACCAGCTTAAAAAGGCTATGAATGAAATTACAGAAGCGTATTTTACAATTTGTAAATCCAGAAAATTTATAGATGAACTAAGAAGAATCAGAAAAGAATTTCAGGGAAGACCTACCCCTATTTCTCATCTTGAGCGTCTGTCTAACAGCCTTGGTAATGTTCAGCTTTACGTAAAGAGAGAGGACTTGAACCATACAGGCGCGCATAAACTTAATCACTGTATGGGTGAGGCTCTTCTTGCAAAGTATATGGGCAAGAAAAAGCTTATTGCCGAAACGGGCGCAGGTCAGCACGGTGTTGCCATTGCTACTGCTGCGGCTTACTTTGGTCTTGAATGTGATGTTTATATGGGTAGCGTTGATATTAAAAAACAGGCTCCCAATGTTGCAAGAATGAAAATTCTCGGTGCAAATGTTATAGAGGTAACACACGGCCTTGCTACCTTAAAAGAGGCTGTTGACGCAGCCTTTGAGGCCTATGCTAAAGACTATGAAAACAGCATTTACTGTATCGGCAGTGTGGTTGGGCCTCATCCTTTTCCAATGATGGTAAGAGATTTCCAGAGCATAGTAGGCTTTGAGGCAAGAGAGCAGTTTGTGGAAATGACAGGAGAGCTTCCCGATGCGGTTGTTGCCTGTGTAGGCGGCGGCTCAAACTCTGCAGGATTTTTTGCAGGATTTCTTAACGACCCTGTTGATATTTACGGTATTGAGCCTCTTGGCAGAGGAACAAAAATGGGTGACCATGCCGCTTCACTTCAGTACGGCAGTGAGGGTGTTATGCACGGCTTTAACAGTATAATGCTAAAGGATGAAAAGGGCGAGCCTGCTCCTGTATACTCGGTTGCCAGCGGTCTTGATTACCCCTCAAGCGGCCCTGAACACGCCTTCCTGCATACCTTGGGCAGAGTAAAATATGATGTTATAGGCGACGACGATACAATAGATGCCTTCTTTACCCTTTCCCGTCTTGAAGGTATAATCCCTGCAATAGAAAGCTCTCACGCTGTGGCTTACGGTATGAAGCTGGCAAGAGAAATGAAAAAGGGAAGTGTTCTTATTAACCTTTCTGGCAGAGGCGATAAGGATATGGACTATATAATTGAAAATTACGGAATAAGATAAAAAATAATTAAAAGGGAGACACTCCATAAGCGAGTTGTCTCCCTTGTTTTTATTGTGAAATATTTATAACTATCTTACCCTTTCTTTCGGCAAGAGTTTTAAATTCGGCTGCACCGCCGGCAATACGCGTCACATAAGTAACTACTATATCTAATTTGCTAATCATCAATTTATTTCTTTCTATAATTCTTACTCTGTATGGTTTTGAATTTAGTTCGTCAAAATAAATACTATCAGAATAATCATTACCGTCCGTTTTTTGTGGGATATATGCGAGTACAACGTAATAATCTATTTTGTATGTTTTCTTAAATTCTTTAAGTAATTCTCTTACCATTCGGTCAAAAGCGCCGTTGTTTCCTACATAAAACATATTTGTGTTTTTATTTTCAATTAAATCAATCAAAACTGTTCTTAAAGTCTCTTTAACTGTTTCCGGTGCATTTCTATGACCGAAGAAAGTACAAACCATAATTACCTCCAATATATGCCCAATATTAGAGCATTTTATATGACCATTATATCGAGCATAATAAAAATATGCAAGATATTTTGGAGGCATATTATGATTGTTTATACACCGTTATGGGAAACATTGAAGAAAAAGGGAATGTCAACATACACTTTAAGAGTTAAGTTTAATATAAGCGGAAGTACTGTTCAGCGTTTGCGCAGAAATATGTCGATTTCAACAAATACGCTGGACGACCTTTGTGAATTGTTAGATTGTTCTGTATCAGATATTATTGAGCATATACCTAACAATAAGTAACAGATAAAAGAAAAGAGCAACGAACGTTG
>JAZNQX010000123.1:0-17694 GCA_045590395.1 Acutalibacteraceae bacterium | reverse complement strand
GCAGGTCCTATCCGTATAGGTCAGGGTGTTGAGTTTGACTACTCTACCGTTCACGCCGTAACTACCATTAAAAATTCGGGCTATGAGGCTATAATTATAAATAATAACCCCGAAACCGTATCCACCGACTACACTACTGCGGATAAGCTTTATTTTGAGCCTTTAACCCCCGAAGATGTTATGAATATTATTGAGTTTGAACAGCCTGAGGGTGTTGTTGCTTCTCTTGGCGGACAGACCGCTATAAATCTTGCTGAGCCTCTTATGAAGCGCGGTGTTAAGATTATAGGTACCGACTGCGCTGCAATTGAACGCGCCGAAAACCGCGATAGCTTTGAGAAACTGCTTCATGAGCTTGATATTCCTCAGCCCAAGGGTAAGGCTGTTACAAGTATAGAGGCAGGACTTTCTGCTGCGGCTTCAATAGGCTACCCCGTACTTGTGCGCCCCAGCTTTGTTTTGGGTGGCAGGGCTATGCAGATAGTAGCCAACGAAGAGCAGCTTCGCCACTACCTAAAAACCGCCGTTGAAATTGATGAGGACAAGCCTGTTCTTGTTGATAAATACATTCAGGGTAAAGAGGTAGAAATCGACGCTATATGTGACGGTAAAGATGTATTTGTTCCCGGTATTATGGAGCTTGTTGAAAGAACAGGTATCCATTCGGGTGACTCTATAAGCGTTTATCCCACCTTCAGTATTTCGAATAAAGTAAAGGGCACAATTCTTCAGTACGCTAAAAAGCTGGGTGTTGGTATAGGCATTGTAGGTCTTTATAACATTCAGTTTATAGTAGACGAAAAGGACGATGTTTATATTATCGAGGTTAACCCCCGTTCTTCAAGAACTGTACCCTTCTTGTCTAAAGCAACAGGCTACGGTCTTGCAGATATCGCTACCGAGGTTATCTTAGGCAAGAGCCTTAAAGAGCTTGGTATATTCGACCTTTATCCCGAGGAGAAAAAGCGTTGGTATGTAAAGGTTCCTGTGTTCTCCTTCAATAAACTCAGAGGACTTGACGCTTATCTCTCTCCCGAAATGAAGTCCACAGGTGAAGCTATAGGTTATGACGATAAATTAAACCGCGCACTTTATAAGGCGCTTCAGGCAAGCGGTATGAAGCTTCAGAACTACGGTACCGTATTTGCTACCATTGCCGATAAGGACAAAGAGGAAGCCCTACCCCTTATTAAGCGTTTCTATGAGCTTGGCTTTAATGTTCAGGCTACAAGCGGCACTGCTCAGTTTTTAAAGGAAAACGGTATCCGCACCCATGTGCTCGGTAAGATAAACGAGGGCAGTGACGAAATTCCGGAGGCACTTCGCCAGGGATATATTGCCTATGTTATAAATACTAGGGACATTTCTTCTCAGGGAGAAACAAGCGACGGTGTGGAAATAAGAAAACTGGCAACCGAAAACAATGTTACCATATTCACTGCACTTGATACCGTTAAGGTACTTCTTGACGTACTTGAAGAAACTACACTTACTATCTCCACAATAGATGCGTGAGGAAAAATATGAAACAACAAATAATGACTATCCTTGAAAACGAAAAAATTGCCAAGGATATTATGAAAATGGTTTTAGAGGGGGAAACCGATTCCCTTTCTAAACCCGGTCAGTTTATAAATATTAAGCTGGAGGGCAAATATCTTCGCCGTCCCATATCGGTATGCGATTATAATGAGAACAGCATCACCATTATTTATAAAATAGTGGGAAGCGGTACCGAGCAGATGGCAGAAATGAAAAAGGGAGAAACCCTTGATGTTCTCGTTGGTCTTGGCAACGGCTTTGATATTTCTTATTCAGGTGCTATGCCTGTGCTTATAGGCGGCGGTGTTGGTGTTCCGCCTATGTATAATGTGTGTAAAGAGCTTAAAAATAAAGGCATTAAATCAAAGGTGATTTTAGGCTTTAATTCTATAGATGATGTTTTTTATAAGGCTGAATTTGAGGCTCTTGGTGCCGAGGTTTATGTAACAACTGCCGACGGTAGCTTTGGAAAAAAAGGCTTTGTTACCGATGTGCTTTGTGACCTTGATTATTCATACTTTTTCACCTGCGGCCCAATGCCTATGTTCAAGGCTATAGAGGGTATAGCCAAGACAAGCGGACAGTACAGCTTTGAAGAAAGAATGGGCTGCGGCTTTGGCGCCTGTATGGGTTGCTCCTGTAAAACAAAGTACGGCAATAAGCGTATCTGTAAGGACGGACCTGTGCTTTTCAGGGAGGAAATTATATGGTAAACACAAAAATAAATCTTTGCGGTATTACCATTGATAATCCCGTAATACCCGCTTCGGGCACCTTTGGTTTCGGCTATGAGTTCGCCGAGCTTTACGATATCAACTGCCTTGGCACCTTTTCCTTTAAGGGTACCACAAAGGATGCTCGTTTTGGTAATCCTACGCCAAGAATCGCCGAGTGTGATGCAGGAATGATAAACGCCGTTGGTCTTCAGAACCCGGGTGTTGAAAAGGTAATAAGTGAGGAGCTTCCAAAACTTAAAACCTGTTTTAATAAGCCTGTTATGGCAAATGTAAGCGGATTTTCTATTGAGGATTACGCTTACACCTGTGAAAAGTTAAATAACTGTGACCAGATAGGCTGGTTTGAGGTAAATGTTTCCTGCCCTAATGTTCACGGCGGCGGAATGAGCTTTGGTACTTCACCCGAGGCGGCGGCAGAGGTTACAAAAGCCGTTAAAAAGGTAACAACTAAGCCCGTAATTATAAAGCTTTCGCCTAATGTAACCGATATTGTGTCTATTGCAAAGGCGTGTGAGGAGGCTGGCGCAGACGGAATAAGTATGATAAATACTTTGCTTGGTATGCGTATAGACCTTAAAACCAAAAAGCCTGTTATTGCAAATAAAATGGGCGGTTTCTCGGGCCCTGCAATTAAGCCTGTTGCACTTCGTATGGTATATCAGGTTTATGATGCCGTAAATATACCCATTGTAGGTATGGGAGGCATAAGCAGTGCTGAGGATGTTATTGAAATGATGCTTGCAGGGGCCACGGCTGTAGAGGTGGGCGCCGCAAACCTTATTGACCCCTTTGTTTGTAAAGATATAATTGATGATTTGCCGCGCGTTATGAAAAAGTACGGCATTAAAGATTTAAAAGAAATTATCGGAGGTGCTCACTAATGGGTAAAGATGTAATTATTGCTTGTGACTTTTCGTCAAAAGAGCAGGTAATGACCTTTCTTGACAAGTTTACCGGCAGAAAACCCTTTGTTAAAATCGGTATGGAGCTTTTTTATGCAGAAGGCCCACAAATTGTAAAGGATATAAAGGCAAGAGGACATAAAATTTTCCTTGATTTAAAGCTTCACGATATCCCTAATACCGTTAAAAAGAGCATGGCGGTGCTTTCTAATCTTGATGTAGATATGACAAATCTCCACGCCGCAGGAACTATTAGTATGATGGAGGCGGCTCTTGAGGGACTTACCCGTCCAGACGGCAGCAGACCTTTGCTTATTGCAGTTACTCAGCTGACCTCTACCGACCAGCAGCGTATGGAGGATGACCTTTTAATTCATGAACCTATCGATAAGGTGGTTATGCATTATGCAAGTAATGCCGCAAAGGCAGGGCTTGACGGTGTCGTATGCTCACCTCTTGAGGCTGAGAAGGTACACGATACCTGCGGAAAAGGCTTTTTAACCGTTACTCCGGGTGTGCGCTTTGCAGACGGTGATATAGGCGACCAGAAGCGTGTTATGACTCCGGCACAGGCAAAGAAAATCGGCTCTGACTATATAGTTGTAGGCAGACCCATTACAGCCGCCGAAGACCCCGTTGCAGCCTATGAGCGCTGTGTAGCAGAGTTCTGTGACTAATTGAAGAACAGGAGAATTAAAATGGAAAGCTATAAAAGAGAGTTTATACAGTTTTTAGAGTCTGCAGGAGTGCTTAAATTCGGTGATTTTACTGCAAAAAGCGGTAGAAAAATCCCTTATTTCATAAATGCAGGTGATATTAAAACAGGTGACCAGATTTCAAAACTGGGTGAGTTTTATGCAAAGGCTTATTTTGAAAAGGTAGGAAACAGAAGAACTGTTCTTTACGGCCCTGCCTATAAGGGTATTCCTATTGCCGTTTCGGTTGCCTGCGCACTTTCTAAAGAAGGTCTTGATGTTCCTTTCTTCTTTAACAGAAAAGAGGAAAAGGACCACGGTGAAGGCGGCGTTTTTGTTGGCTATAAGCCTCAGGAGAATGAAGAAATCGTTATTGTAGAAGACGTAATCACCGCAGGTACCGCCATAAGAGAGAGTATGGAAATTTTATCCTCTCTTAAAGGCACCAAGGTTGCCGCAACCTTTGTTATGGTAGACAGAAAAGAAAAGGGAAGAACCGAAAAATCAGCTATGGCTGAGGTAGGCGAGGAGTTCGGCTTCCCCGTATACTCGGTTGTCGACGTATACGATATAATCGAATACCTTGAAGAAAAGCCTGAAAATAAAGAAAATGTTGATAGAATTAAAGCTTATCTTGAAATAAACGGAGCTAAAGCATAATGAGACATCTTATTGATATTTTAGAACTGTCTACCAAAGAGCTTGATGAGCTTGTAGCAACCGCTATGGACATCATAGAGAACCCCAAAAAATACGCTAAAAAGTGCGAGGGTAAAAAGCTTGCCACCCTTTTCTTCGAGCCGTCTACCAGAACAAGACTTAGCTTTGAAGCGGCTATGTACGAGCTGGGCGGTAATGTGCTTACTATGGCGGATGCAGGCTCAAGCTCTGCTGCAAAGGGCGAGAGCGTTGCGGATACCGCAAAAATGATATCCTGCTATGCAGATATAATTGCTATGCGCCACCCCAAAGAAGGTGCGCCGTTGGTTGCCGCAAATAATGCTACTATTCCCGTAATAAATGCAGGTGACGGCGGACATCATCATCCTACCCAGACTCTTGCTGATATTCTTACTATCTATAGAGAAAAGGGCAGGTTTGATAACCTGACCATTGGCCTTTGCGGTGACCTTAAGTTCGGCAGAACGGTACATTCTCTTATATCTGCTATGTCAAGATATAAAAACATAAAGTTTGTGCTGATTTCTCCAAAAGAGCTTCGTGTTCCCGATTATGTTCTGAATACCATAACCGAAGCAGGCCACAGCTATGTGCAGTGCGAAAGCCTTGAGGAGAGTATGCCAAGCCTTGACATACTTTATATGACAAGAGTTCAGCGTGAGCGCTTCTTTAACGAGGAAGAATATCTGCGCCTTAAAGACAGCTATATTCTTGATACCGACAAGATGAAGTTTGCAAAGAGTGACCTTGTCATTATGCACCCGCTACCCAGAGTTAATGAAATTTCTGTAGCTGTGGACAACGACAGCAGAGCCTGTTATTTTACTCAGGCACTTAACGGTAAGTATATGCGAATGGCGCTTATACTTAAACTTCTTAACATAGAGTAGGAGGGGAATGTTTGTGAATATTGATTCTATAAAAAACGGTTTTGTAATTGACCATATAGACGCAGGCAAGGGTATGAAGATTTATAAGCTTTTAGGGCTTTCAAAGCTTGAATGTCCGGTTGCTATGATAATGAATGCACAAAGCGTAAAAATGGGCAAAAAAGACGTTATAAAAATTGATGCCGATATTGAGCTTGACACACATATACTGGGTTTTGTAGACCCGGGTATAACGGTTAATGTTATTAAAGATTCGGTTATTGTGGAAAAGAAAAAAATAGAGCTTCCAAAGAAGCTTACCGATATAATCTTCTGCAAAAACCCCAGATGTATAACCTCTACCGAGCAAGAACTTTCTCATGAATTTGTCCTTACCGACAAAGAAAAAAGAGTTTATCGTTGTATTTACTGCGATACCGAAGCATAACAAAAAGGCACAGAGCTAAAACTCTGTGCCTTTAATTTTGCTTTATTTTAAAGTCCTATAAAAGATGCGGGGTTAAGCTTAACACCGTCTTTTTGAACCTCAAAGTGCAGGTGGTTTCCTGTAGAAATACCGGTTGTACCTACAAGTGCAATAACTTCACCCTGATTAACTGTTTCACCTACGCTGACAAGCAGTCTGCTGCAGTGTGCATAAAGGGTTTTGTAACCGTTACCATGGTCAATTACTACATAATTGCCATAGCTGTTGCTGTATCTTGAGGTAACTACCGTACCTGTCTGAGCAGCATAAATAGGTGTACCTGAGGGACTTGCAATATCAATACCCTTATGATTTCTGCCGTCACCGTAGTAAGCGGTAACAACCTGATTAGCAACACGCTTTAAGGGCCATATACAGCCAAGCTGAGAAACATAAGCGTTGTTTACAGATGTATCCTTCTTGGTACCAACAACAATAACCTCTTGAACAGGCTGAGAAATAATAACCTCGGAATGTACGGTGGTGTTTATGGCCTTGCCGTTAAGCATTTCAATAGTTTCAACGGTTTCCTTAACACCGCTTACACCCTTAACAACGGTCTGAACATCGCCACGTACACGGCTGTCGCTTTTTCTTGTAACGGTGGTGTAGGGAATACTCTTCTGGCTGCGGATGGTCTGTACTGTTTTAACATCAAGAGCAGCAATTTTATTCTTAACAGCCTCTATGTCAAAGAAAATGTTATCGGGATAATATCCGTCAACACATTCAACCTTATTTACAAACTTAGAGGAAACCTCGCCGCCTGTAACATAATTAGTAAGATAAGTATCGATATATTCCTCAATGCAGGATTCCTTACAAACGCAGGCAACAATTTCACCGTCAATTTTAAGGGCGGTACCCTTGTTTATAGAATCGGTTTGCTCTATCATTCCAACAGCAACCTTTGAAGAATCATCAAGATTTTTCTTGGTGGTAAAGGTAAAATGGAATTTAGGAGCGCAGGCAAAATCTTTAAATTCACCGCCGTAAAGCATACCCTGAGCAACATTTAAAGCCTGAGTATACTGGTCTTTTGTTTTTATCTGAGCGATAATAGTACCGTTGTATTCAACATTATAGGCAAGGGTTATGCCCGAAAACAGTACAGTAAGCACAGTACCGATAATTAAGGAAACAGCAAATAAAGCAATTCTTGAATAGCGGAAGGTAAGAAGAACCTTTTTAATGCCGTTTACGCATATGTTTTTAGTTTTCATAAGAAAATTCTTAAAAGCCACTTTTTTGCCGCTCCTTTCATATAATAATTGCGCCTTGTTAAAGGGCACATTTACTATTATAACAAAAAGTTACAAAATTGCAACCTTTTTTTACACTTTTGTAAATTTTGTAAGAAATGTTAAAAAAGCAGTCCTCGAAAAAGCCCCTTTTTTCACATTTTAACAATTAGAATTTTTCAATGAAAAGTATCGGCTATTTATTTACTTATAGAACAATTTATGATATAATAATCAGAACAAACAAGAAGGGCGTATAGAGATGAAAATAACAAAGCATCAAATTAATAAAATAACATTAGCTGCGGTGTTTTTGAGTTTAGGCTTTGTGTTGCCGATATTTACAAGTCAGATTAAAGAAATTGGCGATACTTTGCTTCCAATGCATATTCCTGTTCTGCTTTGCGGTCTTATTTGCGGTGGTAAGTACGGCTTTTTTGTAGGCTTGATTTTGCCGTTGCTTCGCGGCTTTGTATTTGGAATGCCGCCGCTTTATCCAAACGCTGTCTGGATGTCAATAGAGTTGGCAACGTATGGATTTTTTGTTGGATTTTTGTATTTTCGTATCAAGTTAAAAAGCACAAAAGGTGTATACATAAGCTTGCTGTCTGCTATGATAGCAGGAAGGGTGACATGGGGAATAAGTAAGGCTGTTTTATTGGGTTTAAACGGCAAAGCTTTTACAGTATCAATGTTTATAACGGGTGGATTTATTGATGCTGTTCCCGGAATAATACTTCAACTTATTCTTATTCCTTTAATTATGGAGCTTATAAATAAAAGGGGGATAATTAAATGAAAAGGCTGTTTTTTCCGTATGGACAAGAGAAATTAGATTATGAATTTGATGAAAAAGAACTTGTAGGAGTGCTCACTTCTTCTATAGAAGAATATGTTCCCGAGGCTGATGGGCAAGAGCTTGTGAAAAGAGCGCTGGAATCTCCTGTAGGAAGCCAAAGACTGTCAGAACTCAGCCGTGGTAAGCAAAATATTGTAATTATTGCCAGTGACCATACCAGACCTGTGCCCAGTAAGATTATTATCCCGCAAATGCTTAGTGAGATAAGACGGGGAAATCCGTTTGCGGACATAACAATTCTTATTGCAACGGGCTGTCATAGAGAAACTACTAAGCAAGAGCTTATAAATAAATTCGGTGAAGAAATAGTTGCGAGAGAAAATATTTATGTTCACGATTGTGATGAAAGAGAAAAGCTTGTAAATATAGGAGTTTTGCCCTCCGGCGGACAGTGCGAAATCAATAAAATTGCAATAGAGGCTGATTTGCTTGTGGCAGAAGGATTTATAGAGCCTCATTTCTTTGCAGGCTTTTCGGGCGGTCGCAAAAGTGTTTTGCCCGGTATTTCGGGAAGAAGCACCGTACTTGCCAATCATTGTTCTGAATTTATTGCTAACGAAAATTCCAGAACCGGCATTTTAGAGAATAATCCGATACATAATGATATGATTTGGGCGGCTAAGGCGACTAAACTTTCGTTTATAGTTAATGTGGTCTTGAATTCGGAAAAACAGCCTATTTTTGCTGTTGCAGGTGACCTTGAAAAAGCGCATAAAAAGGGAACTGATTTTATATCCTCACTTTGTGCTGTCAAGTCGGTTCCGGCAGATATAGTTATATCTACTAATGGCGGTTATCCGCTTGACCAGAATGTGTATCAGTCGGTTAAGGGAATGACTGCTGCAGAGGCAACCGTTAAAGAGGGCGGAATTATAATAATGCTTGCAAAGGCTAATGACGGCATTGGCGGAGACCATTTTTATCATCAACTTGCAGACGAGCCTGATGCTGCTAAAACTATGAATAATATACTTTCGCGCTCAAGAAATGAAACTTTAACTGACCAATGGATGACGCAAATTCTGTTAAGGATTCTGACCAAAGCCAAGGTTATTTACGTGTCAAGCTTAGAGCCTGAAATTGCCGAAAAAATGCATATGATTCCTGCAAGTACATTAAGTGAGGCTATAAGCTTAGCCAAAAAAATGTTGGCAAAAGATGATGTGACAATAACGGCTATTCCTGACGGAGTTTCGGTGGTTGTAATTTAAGTGAATTTGCAGAGTAAAATGGCAGAGAATAATTAAATAGAGAGAGGAGTGAGAACATGCCGGATAAGTTTATTTTACATTCAAATTATGCGCCGACAGGTGACCAGCCTGAAGCTATTGAGAAGCTTTCAAACGGTCTTAAAAACGGCTTAAAAGAACAAGTTCTTTTAGGTGTTACAGGCTCGGGAAAAACCTTTACAATGGCTAATATTATAGCAAATGTGAACCGCCCGACCCTCGTTCTCGCTCATAATAAAACTCTTGCCGCACAGTTGTGCTCTGAGTTTCGCGAATTTTTTCCTGAAAACGCGGTTGAGTATTTCGTTTCCTACTACGACTATTATCAGCCCGAGGCATATTTGCCCGGCACTGATACCTATATAGAAAAAGACTCTGCAATAAACGACGAAATTGACAAGCTTCGCCACAGTGCCACCTGCGCGTTATCTGAACGACGGGATGTAATAATAGTTGCCTCGGTTTCCTGCATATATACTCTGGGCGACCCTATTGATTATAGAGAAATGGTTATATCACTTCGCACAGGTATGCAGAAGGAAAGAGACGCGCTAATCCGAAAGCTTATTACCTTACAGTATGAGCGAAATGACCTGAATTTCATTCGCAATAAATTCAGAGTGCGCGGAGATACCGTTGATATTTACCCTGCATACTCTTATGAAAATGCCATAAGGGTAGAATTTTTCGGTGATGAAATTGACCGAATATGTGAAATCAACACCGTAACAGGTGAAATTAAAAACACCTTAAGCCACGTGGCTATATATCCTGCTTCACACTATATAATTTCCGAAGATAAGATGGAAAAGGGGATAGAAAACATCTTAAAGGAAATGAATGACAGGGAAAAGGAATTTATTGAAAACGGAAAGCTTATTGAAGCACAGCGAATAAGACAGCGTACCGAGTATGATGTTGAAATGCTGAGAGAAGTTGGTACCTGCAAGGGAATTGAAAATTATTCGGGTGTTTTATCGGGCAGAAAGCGTGGCAGTACCCCCACAACACTGCTTGATTATTTCCCTGATGACTATGTGCTTTTTGTGGACGAATCTCACGTTACATTGCCTCAGGTAAGGGGTATGCACGGCGGAGATTTTGCAAGAAAATCCAACCTTGTGGAATACGGCTTCAGACTGCCCTCTGCCTTTGATAACCGCCCCCTTAACTTTGATGAATTTTATTCTCATATAAATCAGGCGGTGTTTGTTTCGGCTACACCGGCGCCCTTTGAAAGAGAGCGCTCTGCCGCCATAGTAGAGCAGGTAATACGCCCTACGGGACTTTTAGACCCAGAAATTTCGGTGCGACCGAGTGAAGGTCAAATTGACGACCTTATTTCCGAAATAAATGAGAGGGTAGAAAAAAAGGAGCGTGTACTTGTTACCACCCTTACCAAAAAGATGGCGGAAGACCTTACCGATTATCTTATCAATGTGTCTATAAAGGTAAAATATATGCACCACGATATTGACACAATCCAGCGTATGGAGATTATAAGAGATTTACGTAAAGGCGAGTTTGATGTACTTGTAGGTATAAATCTGCTTCGCGAAGGTCTTGACATACCCGAAGTAAGCCTTGTTGCTATACTTGATGCTGATAAAGAGGGCTTTCTTAGAAGTGAGTCTGCCCTTATACAGACCATAGGCCGCGCCGCCAGAAACGAAAACGGCAAGGTAATAATGTACGCCGACAGTGTGACAAACAGTATGGAAGCGGCTATTAGCGAAACCATAAGACGAAGAAAAATTCAGACAGAATATAACGAGAAACACGGCATTGTGCCCAAAACCATTGTTAAGGATGTCAGAGAAATACTTGAAATTTCGGGCAGCAGTATAGCAAAGCAGAAGAATAAGCGTCTTACCAAGGCGGAGAAAGAAAAGGAAATAGAAATTCTAACCCGACAGATGAAGGAAGCCGCAAAACTGCTTGAATTTGAACACGCCGCAATGCTTAGAGATAAAATTAAAAAGCTTAGAGGAGAATAACAATGAATTTTATTAAGAAGGTTTATGATAGCGGAAAAACTAAAATGAATTACGGAATATATTTTCCAAGTGGTTATAATGAGCTTCCTTTAGTTATTTATCTTCACGGTGCAGGGGAGAGAGGCGAAAATTTTTCTCACCTTGAACGTCACGCTATACCTCGGCTTTTAAAAGAAGGCAAAGAGTATAATGCGGTAATTCTTACTCCCCAGTGTCCTGCTGACAGAGTATGGGATAATGTTGTGACCGATTTAAAGAATATTATTGATACTGTTATTGAGGAATACGGCATTAAAAAGGATAGAATAACTATTACAGGCTCCAGTATGGGTGGTTTCGGCACCTGGATGATGGGGCTTACCTATAATAATTTTTTTGCAGGTATTGCGCCTATTTCGGGCGGAGGTATGTCCTGGCGTATGCAAAATTTAAAAACTACACCCGTATACGCTTTTCACGGAGATAAAGACACTTTAGTACCGCCTGTATATTCAGAACTTTGCGTTAAAGCCGTAAATGCAAATAGCGGAAATGCAACACTTAAAATTTTAGAGGGCATGGGGCATAACGATGCCATTAACTATGCCTACGAAAGTACCGACCTTATGGATTGGCTTTTGGCTCAAAGAAGAACTGATTTTAATAAAGTAGCAGAATTTGGCTCACATCTTTTTTAAGAGGGATAATATGGCATTAGAAAAAATAACCATTAAAGGTGCAAGGGTTCATAATCTTAAAAATATTGATGTAGAAATACCAAGGGATAAGCTTATAGTTTTTACGGGGCTTTCAGGCTCGGGTAAATCCTCCCTTGCTTTTGATACTATTTATGCCGAGGGACAGCGTCGTTATGTTGAGTCCCTTTCTTCCTATGCCCGTATGTTTTTGGGACAAATGGATAAGCCTGATGTGGACAGCATAGAGGGACTTTCTCCCGCCATATCCATCGACCAGAAAACAACCTCTAAAAATCCCCGTTCTACCGTTGGTACCGTAACCGAGATTTATGATTATTTAAGACTTCTTTATGCAAGAGTAGGCACACCGCACTGTCCTATTTGTAAAAAGGAAATTAAACAGCAGACCACCGACCAGATAGTTAAAAAGGTACTAACTTTAGAGGAAGGCACAAAAATTCAGGTACTTGCTCCCGTTGTAAGAGGCAGAAAGGGCAGACACGAAAAAGAACTGGAATCTGCCAAAAAATCAGGCTTTGTGAGAGTCAGAATAGACGGCAATATGTATGATTTGGCAGAAGAAATAACTCTTGACAAAAATATAAAGCACCATATAGAAATTGTGGTAGACCGTCTTGTTATAAAAGAGGATATTAAAAGCCGACTTTCTGACAGTATAGAAACTGCGGCAAAGCTGGCAAACGGAATAATTCTTATTGATGTTATAGGCGGCGAGGAACTGCACTTCTCCCAAAATTATGCTTGTGACGAGCACGGACTGAGTATTCCGGAGCTTACTCCTACGCTTTTTTCCTTCAATAATCCCTTAGGCGCCTGTCCTGATTGTTCGGGCATAGGCCGTTTTCAGAAGGTGAACCCCGACCTTATAATCGAGGACGAGAATCTGTCACTTAATGAAGGTGTTTTTATCTGCTCGGGCTGGAATATTAAGAGCAAGGGCTCATTTTCAAGGGGCAGTATTGCCAGAATGTACTTTGAGGGTGTTGCACGGCATTACGGCTTTACTATGGATACCCCCTTTAAAGACCTTAATGATGAGCAAAAGGATGCTTTGCTTTACGGTACAAAGGGAGAAAAAATAGATTTTGACAAGCTCATTGAATGGGGCGGAGGAATTTATAAAAGCACCTTTGAGGGCGTTGTAAATAACCTTGAAAGACGATTCCGTGAAACCGAATCTGACTATACAAAACGGGAAATAGAAAGCTATATGAGTGAAAGCGTTTGCTCTACCTGTAAGGGTGCAAGGCTAAAGCCCGAGGCACTTTGCGTTACGGTGAACGGCAAAAATATAGAGGAGTTTTGCTGTCTTTCGGTAACCGAAGAGCTTGAGCTTTTAAAGGAACTTCGTTTTAGTGACCAAAAACAGAAAATAGCAGGGCCTATTATAAAGGAAATTAAGGCGCGTCTTGAATTTTTAAACGGCGTAGGTCTTTCTTATCTTTCTCTTTCGCGCTCATCAGGAACGCTGTCAGGCGGAGAAAGTCAGCGTATACGCCTTGCTACCCAGATAGGCTCAGGTCTTACGGGTGTGCTGTATATTCTTGACGAGCCCAGTATCGGACTTCATCAGAGGGACAATGACCGTCTGCTTGAGGCACTTAAAAATCTTCGCGATTTAGGTAATACCCTTATTGTAGTTGAGCACGACGAGGACACTATGAAAGAGGCTGATTATATAGTTGATATCGGCCCCGGTGCAGGTGTTCACGGCGGTGAAATAATATATTCGGGCGATGTAGAGGGCCTTTATAAATGTGAAGACTCAATAACCGCCCAGTATCTGAGCAAAACAAAGGAAATTCCTGTTCCAAAGGTAAGAAGAAAGGGTAACGGCAATTTCCTTACGGTTTATGGTGCTGAGGAAAACAACCTTAAGAAAATCAATGCAAAGATACCTCTTGGCACATTTACCTGTGTTACGGGTGTTTCGGGTTCGGGTAAATCCTCCCTTGTTAACGATATTATTTACAGATATCTTTCTTCAAAGCTTAACAAGGCAAAATCTGTATGGGGAAAATTTAAAAAGATTGAGGGAATAGAGCATCTTGACAAGGTAATAGATATTGACCAGTCACCTATAGGCAGAACACCGCGCTCTAACCCTGCCACCTATACAGGTGTATTTAATGATATACGAGAACTGTTTGCCGTAACAAAGGATGCTAAAATGAAGGGCTTTGGTCCGGGTAGGTTTTCCTTTAATGTTAAGGGTGGCAGATGTGAAGCCTGCGAGGGTGACGGTATTATAAAGATAGAAATGCAGTTTTTACCCGATATTTATGTACCTTGTGAGGTTTGTGAGGGAAGAAGATATAATGAAGAAACTCTATCTGTAAAATACAAGGGTAAAAGCATATCTGATGTGCTCCAAATGACGGTTGAAGAGGGTATGCATTTCTTTGAAAGCATACCGAAAATACACCGAAAGATTAAAACTCTTTATGAGGTAGGTCTTGGCTATGTAAAACTGGGTCAGCCAGCCACAACCCTGTCTGGCGGAGAGGCCCAGCGTGTTAAACTTGCCACCGAGCTTTCAAAGAGAAGCACGGGCAAGACCATATATATTCTTGACGAGCCTACAACGGGGCTTCATACTGCTGATGTTCACAGGCTTATAGAGGTGCTTGAGAGACTTGTTATTGCTGGAAATACGGTGCTTGTAATTGAGCATAATCTTGATGTTATAAAAACCGCCGACCATATCATAGACTTAGGCCCCGAAGGGGGAGACGGCGGTGGAAAAATTGTTGCATCAGGAACACCTGAGCAGGTGGCAAAAAACAGTAAATCTTTTACAGGAGCCTACCTTAAAAAACTGCTTTAGTTTAATATTTAATAAATTGTTCACCAAAAAGAGCGCTTATAAAGTAAAATAAAGTAAAGGGGTGAGGTAAGTGTTTGGTTATATACGTATATCAAAACCTGAAATGAGGGTTAAGGAATACGATATGTATAAGGCGGTATATTGTTCGCTTTGTAAAAAGTTAGGTAAGGATTATGGCTTTATAACACGCTTCGCCTTAAATTACGATTTTGCTTTTACCGCTTTACTGGAGCTTGCTTTAAAGGATGGCTTTGAGGGTACGGTTAATAAAAAGTGTGTGTGCAATCCTCTTAAAAAATGCGCATATTGTAAAGAAGAAGCCCCCTTTTCCACCTCCTCTGCGGCGCTTATAATACTTAGCTACTATAAATTTTCAGATGATATAAATGATGAAAAAGGCTTAAAAAAGCTTGTCGCCCTTTTACTGTCAAAGCTATTTAGCCGCGCCTTCAAAAAGGCAAAAACTAAATATCCTGAGATTGAAATGATAGCGGCAGGATATATTAAAGAGCAAAATGCGGCGGAAAGGGATAAAAACTGCTCCCTTGACGAAGCTGCTGGTCCCAGCAGTAAAATGCTTTCCCGTCTTTTTGCTATGTGCAGTAATGACAGACAAAATCAGCAGGTATTAAGCCATCTTGGTATGTTGCTTGGCAGATATATTTATCTGCTTGACTGTCTTGTGGATAGAGAAACAGATATTAAAAAGAATTCTTTTAATCCTCTTAAAAATATGAGTGAGGAAGAAGCAAAGAAAAAAATTAAAGAACAGCTTTATATAGTTATAAATCAGGCTGAAAAAACCTTTGAACTACTGGACATTAAAAGGTTTAAAAATATTTTAGGCAACATAATTTATGTAGGTCTTGAAGACACAATGAATAGTGAAATTAACCGAATGGAGAAGAAAAAATGACAGATCCGTATTCTATTCTGGGCGTAGATAAAAATGCAAGTGATGAGGATATAAAAAAGGCGTACAGGGAACTTGCCCGAAAGTACCATCCCGACCATTATGCCGATAATCCGCTGTCAGATCTTGCTGCAGAAAAAATGAAGGAAATAAACGAAGCCTATGATGCTATTATGAACTCGCGCAGAGGCGGTACAGGTTCAGGCAGTAAAGGCGGATATACCGCATCAGGCGAGTTTAAAGACATAAGAGACATGATAAACAGAGGACAAATTGACCAGGCACAAGTGGTGCTTGACGGTGTGCCTGTTGACAAGCGTAGCGCTGAATGGTATTTTTTAAGCGGTATGGTGCAGTACAGACGCGGTTATTTTGACAGTGCTTATTCAAGCTTTGCCAATGCCTGCAGACTTGACCCAACTAATCCGGAATATGCTGAGGCTTATCGCAAAATTCAGCATCAGGGACGGGGCAATTTCGGTAACCCCTACAGAAGCGGAACAAATATGGGCGGTGCTGATGCCTGTGACTGTTGTCAGACTCTTATTTGCGCTGACTGTTGCTGTGAGTGTATGGGCGGCGACCTTATAAGGTGCTGTTAATATGAAAAAGAAAACCTCTTACATTACTTTTTGCGCTCTCATATCCGCGCTGATTTCAGCACTTATGGCAGCATCGTATTTTCCTTATCTTACCTATGCTGTTCCTGCTGTGGCCGGTGCGCTTATAATACTTCCTCTTGTTGAGATTTCAAAAGCCGGTGCAGTTGCTACCTACTTTGTTTCCTCTCTATTGGTGCTTTTGTTTGCCGAGCCTGAGGCAAAGCTTATGTATGTCTGCTTTTTCGGGTATTATCCAATTTTAAAAAGTGTGTTTGAGGGTATAAAAAGCAGGGTAGCAGAGTACATTTTAAAGCTTTTAACATTTAATGTGGTCGTTACGCTGGTTTACTTTGTTTTCGCAAAGATATTTGGTATTCCGTTGGACAGTGTGGACGATTTCGGCAAATATACGGCTTTAATTCTTTATACTGTTGGCAATATCGCCTTTATACTTTACGATATATGCCTTGCAAGACTTTGTGGGCTTTATATAATAAGGCTTCACGAAAAAATAAAAAGGATAATGAGATTTTAGTATGGGTTTTGATGTTGTAGTTATAGGCGGCGGCGCCGCAGGGCTTATGGCGGCGGCAACTGCTGCAAAAACGGGGAGAAAAGTAGCTGTTCTTGAGAAAAACGAAAGAACAGGTCGGAAAATTCTTGTAACGGGTAAGGGCAGATGTAATGTTACTAACAACTGCTCGACGGATACCCTTATTGCCAATGTAAGAAGCAACAGCAAGTTTTTATATTCCGCTTTTAAATCCTTTAATTCGGGAGATACTATTGATTACATAGAGTCTTTGGGTGTGCCCCTTAAAACCGAAAGGGGAAACCGCGTTTTTCCTGTTTCGGACAAGGCGATGGATATTGCAGACGCTTTGCTTAAGGGTGCCCGTAAAAACGGGGTCACAGTACTTCACGGTAGAGCAAGTGAAATTTTGCATAGCGACGGCACTGTTACAGGTGTGCTCACCGAAAAGGGTGACAAAATAGACTGCAAAAAGGTTATTCTTGCTACAGGCGGATTATCCTATAGCGGTACAGGTTCTACGGGAGACGGCTATGTAATGGCGGAAAAGGTAGGACACAGTATAAATGAGCTTCGTCCCAGCCTTATTCCTCTTTGTATTAAAGAGGGCTTTTGCACTAAGCTTATGGGACTTTCCCTTAAAAATGTGGCTTTGTCTGTTTATGAAGAGGGCAAAAATAAGCCTGTTTTCTCAGAGCAGGGCGAAATGCTTTTCACCCATTTCGGTATAAGCGGCCCGTTAGTGCTAAGCGCCTCGGCGCATATGCGGTATATAGGCAAAAAGCAGTACTACTGTGAGCTTGATTTAAAGCCTGCATTAAGTATGGAGCAGCTTGATAAAAGACTGCAAAGGGATTTTAGCGAGAACACAAACAAAAACTTC
>JAZNQX010000122.1:0-3074 GCA_045590395.1 Acutalibacteraceae bacterium | reverse complement strand
ACCCCTTTTTTGTATTATACCATATTTTGTAAAATTAGTAAAGAGTTCTTAGCCCTTTTGGATAATGATTTTTTGCAATACTGTTTGTAACCTTAACGCCGCCGACAGAACAGCCATCAACCAATATAGCTGCCCAGCCGTTAGGCGCGTTACAGTAAAATTCTTCACCGTGAAGATATTTCTTAATCTCCTCACTATCACTTGAAAGCTCAATTTTATTTTTAAATTTATCACCAAGTGCCATAAAAAACTGATGATGCGGCTGAAAATAATTTTTCTTATTCTCACCTAATTTTACACCAAGTAGAAAGGCGGAGTCACACTTTATTTCAAAATCAGGCGTGAAATAATTATAAGTATTATCCTTTTCTATAACATCTTCCTTTTTATAGTCAGTAAGGGTATTGTCAAGAAAATCAAAAACTGTATTATTGCACTTACTTGTTTTTTTATTGCTTATAGTATCACATTTTTGTCTTTTGTTTTTAAGAACAGCGACAAACTGACCTTCTCCCCTATTTTTATGAGGATAAAAGCGTCTGCAATAGTGAATATTCTCAGTTTTACAGCCATCAAATTTTATGCCGTCGCTACTATATTTTATTACCTTTTCATTAGTAGGTACCAGTTCAAATTCACTGTTATTTTGCAGAAAATCATCAATAACCATTTCATTTTCGTTGAGAGAATAAGTGCAGGTAGAATAAACTATATATCCGCCGTCCTTAAGGCACAATGCCGCATTACTTAAAATTTCTTTTTGTCTGATAGCGCACCTAACCACATTTGCTTCACTCCACTCAGAAATAGCAGTACTGTCCTTTCGGAACATTCCTTCGCCAGAGCAGGGCGCGTCAACCATTACCATATCAAAGGTGTTCAGGAAAATTTTTGAAAGAGAATTTGTATCTTTACACGTAACAGCGCAGTTTTTAAGGCCTAAACGCTCAATATTTCCTGCTAAAATTTTACAGCGGTTATAAATAATTTCGTTGGAAACAAGTACACCCTCGTCTGACAACTTATTTTTAAGTTGTGTGCTTTTGCCACCGGGGGCGGCGCACATATCAAGAATTTTCCAGTCAGGCTTTACATCAACACACTCGGCAGGAGCCATAGCAGACGGTTCTTGTATGTAAATCATACCTGCATGGTGATAAGGATGATTACCTGCCTTATCATATTCAAGATAAAAACCGTTTTCGGTGTACGGTATTTTTTTATTACCGAAAATATTTATTTTTTCAAAATCGCTCAAATTTATTTTATCGGTATTTACCCTAAAGGCTTTAACAGGCTCCTCATTCATAGCGGTTAAAAAGTCGTCAAATTCGTCTTTTAAAAGACTTTTCATTCTTATAAGAAAAGATTCAGGTAAAAGCATTACTCATCCTCACAGCCAATATATAATTCAGAATAAAGCATTACTGCAGATACAGCAGTTATAGCGGCTGTTTCGGTGCGCAAAATACGGCCGCCAAGAGAAACAATTTCTGCACCCATAGCAGAAACCTTTTCAATTTCACCATCATCAAAGCCACCCTCAGAGCCTATAAGAATTCCTATCTTCATACCTTTTTTTATCTTTTTGAAGGCTTCTTTTGTTGACTTCATACCGTCCTTGCACTCATAGGGCACAATAAATAAGTCAAGCTCTTTTGCAATATCCAGCATATCACTAAACGACAATACGGTTGACACCTTAGGTATTATATTTCTCTTGCTCTGCTTTGCGGCGCTTTCGGCAATAGCCTGCCAACGCGTAATTTTGCTGTTTTTCTTTTTATCGTCAAGCTTTACAACACAGCGTTTCATCTCAACGGGATAAATTTCAGTAACACCTAGCTCAACGGTTTTTTGAATAATAAGTTCTAATTTATCGCTTTTAGGTAGACCTTGAAACAGATGAATTTCAATAGGCAATTCACAGTTTTTATAATTCTTTTCACTAATACTTACAATTACTTTATCATCATAAAAATCTTCAATAAAGCATAGGTCGCTTTTTCCATTATAAGACACAAGCAACTGCTCTCCAACCTTCATACGAAGAACATTTTTAATGTGATTATAGTCACTGCCGATAATTTCATAACCGTTTTCGGTAAGTGAATTTTCATTTACAAAAAAGTTAAACATAAAATCCTCTTATTTTCTGTATTTTTTTCTTTTTTGATTAGCCACTACAGGACGTTTTTTTGACGGCGGCACAAGACAGTTTTTACCCGTACCTATAAGGTCGTATCTGCCAGCCGATTTAAGAGCCTTTCTTACAATGTCAGCATTTTCAGGTTTAAAATACTGAAGTAATGCTCGCTGCATTGCTTTTTCCTCTGCAGTTCTGGGCACATAGACCTTTTCATTTGTTAGCGGGTCAATACCTGTATAGAACATACAAGTAGAAACTGTACCGGGAGTGGGATAAAAATCCTGTACCTGCTCCGGATGAATACCCTCTCGTTTTAAAAAGAGCGCCAATTCAACCGCATCGTTAATGGTACTGCCGGGGTGAGAAGACATAAGGTACGGCACCAAAAACTGCCTTTTGCCAAAGCTTTCGGTCAGTTCATAAAACCGTTTTTTAAAGCGGTTATAAACCGCTATGGGCGGTTTGCCCATATACTTTAAAACATTATCTGAGCAATGCTCGGGCGCTACCTTTAACTGACCGCTTGTATGATTTAATACAAGCTCTTTAAAGAAGGTCTCGTCTTTATCTGCAAGTAAATAGTCAAAACGAATGCCCGACCTTATAAATACTTTTTTGACCTTAGGAACAGCTCTAATTTTTTTAAGCAAATTAAGATAATCACTGTGGTCGACCTCAAGCGCAGGACAAGGTTTAGGTGCTAGGCACTTTTTATCCGCGCATACTCCCCTTTTAAGCTGAGCAGAACAGGAGGGTTTTCTGAAATTGGCAGTGGGACCGCCAACATCGTGAATATAGCCCTTAAAATCCTTCATTTCTGTGATTTTTTCAACTTCTTCTATTACTGATTCGTGACTTCTTGAAGAAATAGTTCTGCCCTGATGGTAAGCAAGGGCGCAGAAATTACAGGCACCAAAGCAACCGC
>JAZNQX010000121.1:0-11095 GCA_045590395.1 Acutalibacteraceae bacterium | reverse complement strand
TACAACAATATCCGCAAATCAGTACAGCAGTGATTTGTATAATACCGGCTACGGCAACGGATATCATGAATTTATTTATAATTATGATTGGACTACAGTTCCCAGTGGCACGTATACAATTTACGCATATGGTGTAAATGCTAGCGGCGGCCTTGTAGCTCTGTCTAACAGCCCTAATACTTTTGTATGGAATAATTCTAAAATTATTGATTGTTCTTCATATCAAGAACAACAACCAGTAAATTCTTCTTGGTGTTGGGCAGTAGCGGCACTAATGTTAGGCAAAAACATATATCCAAATTCTACATTAACTCAAGAAGGTGTGGTAAGATATATTCGCATGAATTATAGTTCTGATGTTTCAGAACTATTAGATTACGGTGGAGATTCCGATGATGTAGCTGATGGAGCCGAATATGTTTGCCAAGGGAGAAAAACATTTGTGAGTGACGGTGCCCTGACCTTTGCACAAATCAGAGCAATAATCGATGATGGATATATAATTGAAGTTGCTCATGATTATTCCCCAGGTTCTAAGCATTCTATGATAATTCATGGATATAGGTTAATTATTCATCCTGATACAAATGTAGCAACAGAATCTATTTATCTTTTCGACCCTACTCCTGGTGATTCTGACTGGCACGAGTTCTCTGAATTTTGTTATTCGCAATTTCAAGATAATGTAGGAATATTGACTTCAGCTACTTATCAGAGTAGCACATATGCCGATTATTAGGTGATAAACTTATGATACATATTAAACACTTATTGCTTATTTTAATAGTGCCTTTTGTTATTATGAATTCTAGTATAAATGTTTTTGCGGACAGTGATGCCTATAAAAAACATAAGAACCTATATGATGATTCATGTATTCCTATTATGGAGAAACTTAAGAATTCTTTTTATGAAGATGAAGGTGTAGTTGTTGACGAAAATAAATCGGAATATAATTTGATTTCTGTTCATAAACGATATCTTGTGCTTGGAGAAATAGCAAAATCTTATAAAAGCTGTAAGAATTTCAACGAAATAATCGGTGATGAATTCGATTATTGGGTCTTTACTTCAAAAGATGGCGATGCTGTATTAAAAGCAACAGGTGATTTTTATACAGTAGGACGTTTTCATAATCCTGAAAAAAACCACACAGTCAATTTTTCTATTGTTGAAAAAGCTATAGAATCATTAGGCGGTAATTTTGAGAATGAAAACCTTATAGTGAAATGTGCCAGCTTTTTCCCATATTACGGTCTCGGTGAAGTTGTTTACATAAATTTATCGGGTAAAGAATATTTTATACATTTTTCTAATAACCCTAAGCTCTCCGGTTTTGAGAATGGTAAACTGTATAAGATTGATAAACTTATAGAATATATTGATAAAATAGAAAAGAGAGTTGCAAAACAACAAGCCATAGAAGACGGTACATATAAAGATAAAACCGATTACCTTCCATATATAATCATCGGTGGTTGTGTGCTGATTATAACATCAACAACAGTAATATTGCTTCTTATAAGAAAAAATAAAAAATCGGCAAACATTGAAGCCTAAAAAAAATCCGCAGAAGATTTAGTCTTCTGCGGATTTTTTATATAAATTTCATTAAGAGTGCGGTTACAAATGCCGCCCCTGCCGCCGCTATAGCCACCACTATAAGCGGTTTTTTATAAAAGGCAAGAATTAGTGCCGTCACCGTTCCCACCACAGCGCTTAACATATCATTTGTTGAATAAAAAATAGCGGGAAAGGTCATTGCCGACAGTACGCTGTACGGAACATAATAGAGAAAGCTTCTTATAAAACGGGATTTTATACTTTTTCTCATAAGAGTAAAGGGTATCATTCTTATAAGATATGTAACCCCTGCCATAAGGACGATATAGATTATAATACTCATTCTTCGCCCTCCTTAACGGGAAATATAAGAGCCGCCAAGGCAGAAGAAACTACCGCGCAGATAATTACGGCAAAGCCGCTTGAGATAAAGGGCAAGGCGTAATAAAAGACAAGGCTTAATGCTATAGAAATGCCGACCGAAACAAGAACGCTTTTATTTTCTTTTGCAGGCGGCACAAATATAGCAACAAACATAGCGTAAAGCATTATACCCATTGCGCCTGTGATTATGGAGGGTAATACCTCTCCTGCAAGTGCGCCAAGCAATGTACCCGATGTCCAGCCAAGCCAAGAAATAAGAATCATTCCGTACATATACTTTGGCGTAATTTTTTCACTCTGCGAATAAGATATTGCAAAAATTTCATCGGTTATACCAAAAGCCGCTATCATTCTGTGAGGCAGAGTAAAAGACTCATCTGTTCTCTGGGACAGCGATATACCCATAAGGGCATACCTAAGGTTTATGATAAACTGTGAAAGTATCATTTCAATGTAGCTTCCCAGCTGGGCTATTATACCAATACCTGCCGCCTGTCCTGCAGAGGTCAGGTTACTGGCCGAAATAACGGTTGCCTCAAGAGGTGTAAGACCGTTTGCCACGGCGGCTATTCCAAAGCCAAAGGAAACCGATAAGTACCCGAGAAAAACAGGAAAGCCGTGAACCACACCTTTTTTAAAGGTTAATTTCATTTATATCAGAACTCCCACTTTTCACTGTCATATACGCAGGCGGCTATAAGAATATCCTCTTCAAAGTAAAATTTCAGCACATTTTTGCCATTTTTACAAATAAGTGTATCAACATTCTCCATAGCAAAAGGCATATAGAAGAAATCTTCCTCACCTGAGACTTTCGTTTCGGGAGAAAGCCCTGAAATTGCCTCATTTATTTCAAATTTGGTAGCCACACCTGCTGTAAAGCCGTAAACGGTATCGGTGCCTATTATGCAGGAAATACCGTTTTCTTCTTCGCCGGTTTCAAAGCAGTAATAAAAGCCGTCAACAATATACGCTTCTTTACCCTGATAATCTTCATAGGAAATTATGCCCTCGTGACCGTCGCCACCCTCATGATTATGCTCGCCGCTTTGGTTCTCGGCGTCATTTTCAATTTCATCAGGATTAAGACCAATACCGTATTTTGCCTCACTTATCTGTCCTACGCCGATATAATAATTTATATCAATTCCGTAGCCCGAGCCGTTATTATCATTGTTTTTATCACAGCCTGCAAAGCAAAACAGTAAACTGAGTGTTAGTAAAAGTGCAATTACCTTTTTCATAATATTTCTCCTATTTTGAGTGTTTGTGCAGAAGCTCACTTCTCTGGTCCCAAAGCTCTTGTGAAAGGTCAACATAGTAGGTATGGGGCTTTTCAAAACGCTTAACCTCTTCCCAAAGGTTATCAACCTGCTCTTTGCAGTATTTTGCAATTTCGTTTACAGAAGGGCTTTCATAAACAAGTTTTCCCTTTTCGTATACCTTTACCTGCAGTTTTTTGGCAACAAAATTTTCAACAGTCTTTCTTTTCCAGGTGTATTCGGGGTGGAAAATTTCATAAGGCTTACTGTCATCAATTTTTTCGTGGCCCAGTGTCATAACATCGGCTATTGCCTTGCCTGTGTCCCTATCATACAGTCGCCACGGAATTTTAACACCGGGTATGGTAATTTTAGCTGTATTTTCGCTAATTTTGATTTTAGGAATAATTTTTGAGTCCTTTTCCACCGCAACAAGCTTATAAACACCGCCGAAAACAGGCTCTCTTGCGGCAGTTATAAGTCGCTCACCTACTCCGAAAATATCTACCTTTGCGCCCTGGATAAGCATATCGCGGATAAGATACTCGTCCAGAGAGTTTGAAACTACTATCTTACAGTCAGGATATCCTGCATCATCAAGCATTTTTCTTGCTTTTTTGGTAATATAAGTAATATCACCGCTGTCAATTCTAATACCTCTCGGGCGTTTACCCATCGGCTTTAATACCTCGTCAAAGACCTTTATTGCATTGGGGATACCGCTTTTAAGCACATTATATGTATCCACAAGCAAAGTTGTACTGTCAGGATATTTTTCTGCATAGGTTTTAAAGGCGTCATACTCGCTGTCAAAAAGCTGAACCCAGCTATGCGCCATTGTACCCGATGGAGTAACATCAAAGTCTTTACCTGCAAGAACACAGGCGGTGCCTGTGCAACCGCCAATAACAGCCGCTCTTGCGCCGTTAATAGCCGCATCATAGCCGTGGGCGCGACGCGAGCCAAACTCAAGCACAGGACGTCCCTCTGCGGCGCGTACAATTCTGTTTGCCTTTGTAGCAATAAGAGATTGATGGTTAATGGTGAGCAGTACCATAGTTTCAACTAAAAACGCCTGCATTATAGGACCGCGAACGGTTAAAATAGGCTCTTTCGGAAAAATAGGTGTACCCTCAGGCACAGCCCATACATCACATTTGAATTTGAAATCTCTTAAAAAAGCAAGGTATCTTTCATCAAAAAGACCAAGACCTCTGAGATAATCTATATCCTCCTCGCTAAAGGAAAGATTTTCAAAATATTCAATAAGCTGATGAAGACCTGCCATAATAGCAAAACCGCCCTCATCGGGAACACGGCGGAAGAACATATCAAAATAAGCAATAGTGCCTTCCATTTCGCTGTCCAGTATACCGTTTGCCATTGTCATTTCATAAAGGTCCATCAGCATACTTAAATTTCGTTTGTCCATATTGCGCCTCCGCAAAAATATTGATTATTTATTATAATACCCCAAAATACGAGTATTGTCAACGAAACAGCATAAAAAAGAACTCCTTATATAAGGAGTTCTTTTTGTTTAGAATTCAATTTTATACATTGCGCGGTTAAGGTTATCGCTTTCTGCATAAAGTCTTGTTTCTTCGCCATCAGCACAAATTTTAAGTGCAACGCTTATTGCACCTGCGCGCATCTGACGGTTAGGCAGATGAACAGGGTTATGGTCACAAACATCACTACCTGTACCAACAATTTTAGCATTAGGTGAAGCATAGAAACGAACATAAGGTGCTGCATCGGGAACTTCAATGCCATTTTCATCTACCACATAACAGGTAAAGAGAGCAATATCCCCTGCTTTTAAAGGTTCTTTATTTTCAAGACGAAGTTTAAGTGCATAAGATTTTCCTGAGGTTATGCGTTTATCCTCGGCAACCTTTTTACCGTCTTTATAAGCAACTACTTTAAGTTCACCGGGTGCAAAAGGAACCTTCCACTCACCGTGGCCGTAAAGCTCAATATCCTTTTTACCAATAGATTTACCATTAAGGAAAAGCTCAAGACAGTCGCAGTTTGTATAAGCGGCAACGCGGATTTCTTCACCCTCCATACCGCACCAGTTCCAGTGAGGCATAAGGTAAACGCTGGGTGTATCTATCCACTGACAAACCTTTTGGTAGTAAGCATCCTTTTTCTGCAGATAAAGGTCAATAACACCTGACTGAGAGCAGATTCTGGGCCAGGAGGCTTCGCCTCTGTGTTCAAAGCCTGCCCACATAAATTCACCCATTACCCAGTCTCTTTCCATAACGAACTTCCAGGTAGTTTCTCTGCCTACAAACCAGTTGCTTGTATCATGGTCAATAGACTCTACATAGCCCTGCGTACTCGAAAGATTGATATTACCGTAGTAGTAACCTCTTGTAGTACCTGCAGAGGAGCATTCGGAACCAAATATAGCTCTATCGGGATACATTTTATGTATATCTTCGTAATGCTGAAGATTATAGTTAATACCTATTGCATCAAGGCAACCGAATATGGTGCTTCCAACCGCCTTATCAACAGCTGCAAGTATATAGCGCTCGCTGTCAAGCTTTTTGGCAAAACGGTACATTGATTTATTGATTCTTCTGCCAACCTCTGTTTTATGGTGATATTCCTCATTACCCAGTGACCAGAAAATAACGCTTGGGCGGTTTCTGTCACGCTTCATTACCATTTCAAGCTGTGCAAGACCTTCTTCGGTAGACTCCATCCATCTACATTCATCCATTACTATAATACCCATTTCATCCATAGCATCCATAGTAGCGGTAGGATGAGGATAATGAGAGCAACGGTATGCATTTGTTCCCATATCCTTAAGCATTTTAATCTTATGTCTTAAAATGTTATCGGGAACAGCAAGACCTGTAAGGCCAAAGTCCTGGTGGGTACAAACACCTTTGATTTTAATATGTCTGCCGTTAAGGAAGAAGCCCTTATCGGGGTCACAATATGCAGTACGGAAGCCTATACGGGTATCGTCTTTATCACATTCCTTACCGTTTTTAATAAGTACGGTTTCGACAGAATAAAGGTTGGGGTCGTCAATATCCCAGAGTGCAGGGTTTTTAACCGTTGCAGTATACTTTGCAACTCCCTTTTCCTTTGCGGCTACAAGTACATTACCCTGAGCCTCGCCCACAACATTGCCGTCTTTATCCTTAATTACGCTTTTAGCGGTTACGCGTTTTGCTCTGCCGTCATAGTTTTCATTACGAATAGTAGTTTCAAACTCTACATTCCAGGTAGTATCGTCTACCTTTACAGGCTTAGCGTAAACGCCGTACATATCTATACATACTCTGTCGGTTTTCTTAAGCCATACATCTCTGTAAATACCGCCGCCCTGATACCACCAGCCTTCAAATTCCTCGGTGTTTACATAAACGGCAAGTATGTTTTCCTTATCAAAATATACATTATCGGTAATATCTACCTCAAAGGTGGTATATCCGCTGAAGTTGTGCTTCATAAGACAGCCGTTAAGATATACGGTGGCATGGGTTGCAACAGCATCAAAGATAATGGTAATTCTCTTATCCTTATCCTCTTCATTAAGCTTAAAATGCTTTCTGTACCAACCGTTCGTATATTCAAAATAACCGGTAGCGTTGTTATATTTCTCTTCGGGGGTTTTGGTTATTATAAAATCGTGAGGCAGCTCAACTCTTTTCCAGCCGATACTGCGGATTTCCTTATCGGTTCCCCACCAGCCCTCAGGATTATCATAATAATTGTAGCTTGCAGGACCCTGAAGCTTACGCTCGGTTTTTGACTGTCCGTATGTCGGGCCCTTTGATACCGGTCTTTCTACCTTTAAATCGCCCTCGCAAAACAGCCAATCTCTGTTTATTTTGCAAATTTCTCTCATTTATATCTCCTCCTGATAGAAATTAAACAAAATGGCATCAATCCTCCGTCTTTCAGAAGGATGATGCCATAAATTTTACTTTTTTTTCTCAATTTCCGCCTGCTTTCCGTCAACGGTTTTTGCAGAAATTTTAATTGCTTTTATGTTTTTATCTGATGGTGTACTATACATATACGGTTGCAAAGTAGCTTCTACGATAGAGCGAAGTCCACGCGCACCTGTTTTTCGTTCTATGGTGAGCTCCGCAATACGCTCGAGGGCATCATTTTCAAATACAAGCTCAACGCCGTCAAGGGCAAAAAGTGCCTGATACTGTTTAACTATTGAATTTTTAGGCTCGGTCATAATACGGACAAGGGTTTCCTTATCCATACCCTTAAGACCTGTTATAACAGGAAGACGGCCTACAAGCTCGGGAATAAGACCGAATTTTACAAGGTCCTGATGAGTTGCAAGCTCGGCCACCGCCTGAGCCTCCATACTTTTTGGCGACTTAACATCTGCGCCAAAGCCAAGACTTGAACCGCCAAGTCTTCTTTCAATAACCTTTTCAATACCGTCAAATGCACCTGAGCAAATAAAAAGGATATTAGTTGTGTTTATCTGAATAAACTCCTGCTGGGGATGCTTTCTTCCACCCTGAGGCGGAACATTAGCAACAGTACCCTCAAGAATTTTAAGCAGAGCCTGCTGTACACCCTCACCGCTCACATCACGGGTAATAGAGGTGTTTTCACTTTTACGGGCAATTTTATCTATCTCGTCGATATATATAATGCCGCGTTCGGCCTTTTCTACGTCATAATCAGCCGCCTGAATAAGCCTTAAAAGTATGTTTTCAACGTCCTCACCTACATAACCTGCTTCAGTAAGTGTGGTTGCATCGGTTATGGCAAGAGGCACCTGTAAAATCTTAGAAAGCGTTTGCGCCAAAAGGGTTTTACCAACACCTGTAGGGCCTAAAAGTAACACATTGCTTTTAACAAGCTCTACATCATTATCCTTCTGCTTGAATATACGCTTATAATGATTATAAACAGCAACAGACAGGGTGATTTTTGCATCATCCTGACCTATTACATATTCATCAAGTTTTTCTTTAATTTCTTTGGGTGTAGGAAGAACAAATTCTTCGTTCTTTTTAGCATTACCTTTGCGACGGGGCTTTTCATCCATTGCCTCACCGTATAAAAGAGTGTTACAGAAATTTATACAGGAATCGCAAATGTATACACCGGGGCCCTCTATAAGCCTTACGACTTCCTCCTGCGTTTTACCGCAGAAGGAGCATCGTATCTGCTTTTTATCATTATCTTTACTGGGCATATTAACCTCTCTTAGCAATTACCTTATCTACAATACCGTATTCTTTTGCCTCATTTGCAGTCATCCAGTTATCTCTATCGGTATCAACCGAAATCTGCTCTAAGGGTTTACCGGTATTCTCTGATAAAATTTTGTTAAGGTTTTCTCTGGTGCGCTCAATATGTCTTGCACTGATAAGAATATCACTTGCCTGACCCTGTGCGCCGCCAAGAGGCTGATGAATCATAACCTCTGCATTAGGAAGTGCGTAGCGTTTGCCTTTTGCACCGCTTGAGAGCAAAAATGCGCCCATACTTGCAGCCATACCAATACAAATGGTGGAAACATCACATTTAATATACTGCATTGTATCATATATGGCCAGACCTGCCGAAACACTGCCACCCGGGCTGTTGATATAAAAGCTTATATCTTTGTCAGGGTCCTGACCTTCAAGGTAAAGCATCTGTGCAACTATTAGACTTGCAGACACATCGTCAACCTGTCCGTTCAGCATTATGATACGGTCATTAAGCAGACGGGAGAAAATATCATAGGAGCGTTCTCCACGGCTTGTCTGCTCTACTACAACAGGAACTAAATTCATATCCATATCAATTACCTCCGTTTTTATGATTATGCACAAGAATCAAAGTTTATAAACAGATTATTTATCTGCTTTTTCTGCTGTCTTCTTTGCTGCGGGCTTCTTAGCGGCAGGTTTTTTCTCTGCCTCACCCTCAGCCTTTTTGGTTGTGGTCTTCTTAGCAGTGGTGGTTTTTGCTGCAGTAGAAGTCTTCTTAGCGGCGGGTTTCTTTTCAGCCTCGCCCTCGGCCTTTTTAGCGGTAGAAGTTGTTTTCTTAGCCGCAGGCTTCTTCTCAGCTTCGCCTTCTGCCTTCTTGGTTGTGGTCTTCTTTGCGGCAGGCTTCTTTTCTTCATTAGCGCTTAAAGCATCAACATCGGTGATAACCGCAGTAGACTTAATAAGCTCAAGAGCCTTTTCAACAGCAAGGTCTTTCTTAAGCTCTGCAGCAGGGATAGCAGCCTTAACCTGCTCAGCAGGAATTGAGTACTGTGCTGCCATTTCCTCATACTTCTTATCAATATCCTTGTCATCAACAGTGATATTTTCAAGCTTAACAATTTTCTCAAGTGCAAGACGCATCTTAACCTGCTTTTCAGCCTGAGGACGATAGGTTTTTGAAATATCCTCAATGGTAGCGCCTGTGTACTTAATGTAGTTTTCAAGGCTCATACCCTGTGACTGAAGTCTGTAGTCAAGGTCCTGAAGATTCTGCTTAACTCTGTTTTCATACATAGCCTCGGGAATTTCACCCTTAATAGAAGCTACAACCTGGTCAAGAAGCTTGGTCTCGGTTTCATCCTCAGCAGCCTTCTTCTTTCTTTCAAGAGCCTTCTTCTTAATATCTGCCTTAAGGTCGGCAAGTGTATCAAACTCACTTACGTCCTTTGCAAACTCATCATCGATTTCAGGAAGCTCACGCTTTTTGATTTCGTGAAGCTTAACCTTAAATACAGCCTCTTTACCTGCAAGGTCATCAGCATGGTATTCGGTGGGGAATGTAACGTTAACGTCAAATTCATCACCTGTGTTGTGGCCAACAATCTGCTCCTCAAAGCCGGGGATAAACTGACCGGAGCCGAGGGTAAGGGTATAAGATTCGCCTTTGCCGCCCTCAAAAGCAACGCCGTCAACATAACCGTCAAAATCAATAACGGTGGAATCACCGTTTTCTGCTGCTCTGTCGGTAACCTCTACCATACGTGCATTTCTTTCAGCCATAGCCTTGATTTCTTCATCAACCTCAGCCTTTAATACCTTTACCTTAAGACGTTCTTCTTTAAGGCCTTTATATTCACCAATTTCAATTTCGGGAACAACGGTAAGGGTAACCTTGAAGTTAGCACCGTCCTCCTTGCTTATTGAAACAAGGTCAAAGTCCATTTTATCGTCTACGATTTCTACGCCTGCCTCTGTAGCGGCTTCTTCAAGAGCAGCACCGTAAAGAGAATTAAGTGTTTCTTCAAAGAAAGCCTCAGCACCGTAATACTTTTCAATAAAGCTGATAGGAGCCTTACCCTTACGGAAACCGGGTACGGTAATCTTCTTGCTTTCGCGACGCATAACATCGGCAAGTGCCTTTCTAAAATTTTCACCGTCAATAACTATATCAAGCTCATAACGGTTTGTGTCTACTTTTTTTGCATTTTTTAAACTCATGGAAATACCTCCGCAAAATTTATCAAAATATAATATAGCATATATTTAAAGAAATTTCTACAATTATTTGGAATTTTTTATTAATATTTTTATATTTTTACATCAATAATGAAATGTGGGGTGAAATCTATGTAGTCACAGGACAGTAACTTAAAGGAAACACCATCATATTCCTTAACAGTATGATGCATTCCGCCGCCGTGAATATGTCCATGGTAAATCTTATCAATACCGTACTGCTTTATAATCTCCATAATAGGTTCACTCACCTGTTCGGCGTATACAGGAGGATAATGCATAAATACTATAGGTGTAAGATTTTCTTTTTTTGCCGCCTCTAAAGATGCTTTAAGTCTGCCTGCCTCACGAAGTGCAATAACTTTATCGTCTTTTGATTCATAAAGCCAGCCTCGGCTTCCGCAGATAGCAAAGTTTCCTGCCTTATACATTGAATTAAAA
>JAZNQX010000120.1:0-3343 GCA_045590395.1 Acutalibacteraceae bacterium | reverse complement strand
AAGCGTTCGATAAGCTCGTTTGTTTTTTCTATTTCTCTCTGCTGCGCTTTATATTCCTTAAGGCGCCTTTCCTTATCTTTCTCCTTAGCGTTTATAAAATCACTATAATTTCCCTTGTATCTGTGTATTTTTCCGTACTCTATTTCATACACGGTATCTGCAATTTTATCTATAAACATTCTGTCGTGTGATACCACTACAATAGCCTGAGGATAAGCCTTAAGATATTCTTCAAGCCACTCTATCGTTTCAAGGTCCAAGTGGTTTGTAGGCTCGTCAAGAAGCAGTATATCTGGTTTTGACAACAATAATTTCATAAAGGCTATTTTGGTAAGCTGACCACCCGAAAACTCTCTTAACGGCTTTTCTTTTTCATTTTGAAAGCCAAACCTTGAAATAACCGTTTCCTTTTCTTTCTGATAATAATATCCGCCAAGATTTTTATATACTTCCTCAAGTGTACTGTACCTTGATGCCGCTTCCTCATCTCCCTTTTCAATAAAGGGCAAAAGACTGTCCATTTCACTTCTTATTTTTGCAAATTTATCAAATGCCTTTTCAAGCTCATCTTCAAGAGAAACCGACAAATCTTCAAAAGATATCTGCCTTAAATAACCAATTTCTATATTCTTTGATGAGGTTTTTGCCGCGTTTTCACCCTCCGCCTCTATTTCACCGTAAATAAGCTTTAAAAGAGTAGTTTTACCACAGCCGTTTCTGCCGACAACTGCTATTTTTTCTTTGTCTTTAATTTCAATATTTATATTGCTAAGCAGGGTTACGCCGCCGAAAGAAACATCTGCGCCACTAACGGAAAAATACAAAATTTATCACTTCCACTATTATTTCTGTCTTACATTTTAACATAAGTTTCGTTTTGCGGTCAATACTATACTCGGTGATTTTATGAAAACTAAGCTTTTTATTGTTTTTATAAGCGTTTTTACGGTGTGTGCGCTTCTTTTTGGCGGTATTTTTTTCGTGCTGTCAAGAGAAAATCTTATAGGCGCAGATGTACCGAAAACCGACGTGCCCTACGAAAGCACGTCCTTTGTTCCGCCCGATACCACCGTACTTTTTACATTTCCCGACGGCTACGGGGCTGTTATAGAGCTTAATTTCAGCGAAAATTTTATAAGAGCTTTATTACTTAAAGACGCCTCCAAGCAGTCGGTAAAGGACTACGGCTTTGATATACAGTACACTGCCGACTGCGATTATCCCTTTATAATGGATTTTATTGATACTATAGGCGGTGTTGAGCTTATGGAAAAGGGTGAAAATTACCGCTACACAGGGGTACAGGTTTGCAACCTGCTTGCCTCCTTTAAAGACGATACATCACTCAGAGCCAGAATTTTAGAGGCGGTATTTACTAAAATTTCAAAATCAGGCTTTTCAAGTGATGCCCTTTACTGTATAATAGAAGACACAGACACAACCCTTTCTATGCCCTCCTGCTACGGCTGGTGCGAGAATATGAGTGGGCTGTGTAAATCCTTTAATATACTGAATGAGAGGTAGAATTTTGAAAAGCTTTATTAAGTACCTTTTATGCCTTAGCATAGTTTTAAGCCTTATACTAAATACCGGCTGTAAAAAAAGCAATGATAACCCCGACAGAGAAGCCAGTGTTGACAAGGGTATTGAGGATCTTATTCCACAAACAGAAAATAACAGCAACGTAGTTGCCGTAAATATAGAGGAAGCTAAAATAAGCCCTAGTGAAGAAAAGGCTTTATGGTCGTACAGACACTTAAATGACGATGAAAAGTCGGTTTACCGCATTATGCTTACTATGGTGCGGAATTTAAGTGAGGGCTGGGCAAATATGGGTTATCTCGGTAAAGACAGCTCTGTTATCGTAGCCAAAGCCTACCGCGCTTTAGCTAACGATTTTCCCGAGTATTACTGGATGCCAAGTTCATACTATATAAACCTAAGCAGCGGCGAAACCTCTGTTTCTTTTAAGAAAAATGACGCGCAAAATTGTTACGGCTACACCGCAGAGGAGGTAGCCTCCAACGCCGAAGAATTCAGCGATGCAATACAGCGGATTATAGAAAAAACCGATAAGGCAAACACACCTTTCGAAAAGGAATTAATAATCCACGACCAGCTTTGCAAAGTTGTAACCTACGACAGTGAATTTGAAGGTCAGGAGGAAAGTGATTTATATTCTGCCTTTGGCGCCTTGGTTTACGGACGCGCAGTATGTGAGGGCTATGCAAGAGCCTTTAAGTTGCTTTGCAAATATGCAGGTATAGAGTGCATACTTGTTACGGGTGACTCAAAGGGCGTAGGCCATATGTGGAATATGGTAAATATTGAAAACGACTGGTATCACGTTGATATAACCTGGGACGATTTAAGAGCAGAGCCACTACATACATATTTAAATGTGACAGAGCTTTTTATTCGCGCTGACCACGATATTGATATCAACTATAGCCGCGCCGATTATACTCTTATTGCACAGGGTAATTCATATAATTTTTCAGTGCCAAAGGCTACCGCCACCTCACTTAATTACTACAGAAAGAACGGGCTTGTGCTTGGTGAAAACGGTGTTGAAGCCTTTTCGGATGCTCTTATTTCAGCCTATGAAAATGGCGAAACCTATGCTGAAATGCTGTTTGAAAATTCCGACTATCAAAAGGATTTCAAGGAAAACTATGAGGACTATGTAGTAGAAATACAGCAAACCATAATAGATAAAATGGGTAAAATGAAGTTCAAACTTCAGACTATATCCTTTCCGTCAGGCACCTGTGTTATCTATTTTAAGTCTTGATTTGACAAACGCCGTTATATAATATATAATTAAAAAAGTTATAAGTATTTTGTATATACTAAGGAGTTTTCTTATGGAAAAGATTACCGATTATTTCGGCTGTAATGTATTTAACGATGCAGTTATGAAGGAATATCTGCCCGAAGATACATACAAGGCGCTGAAAAAGACCATCCAGCAGGGTAAAACCCTTGACCCAGGTATTGCAGGTGTTGTAGCCGGGGCAATGAAGGACTGGGCTATCGAAAAGGGCGCTACCCATTTTACCCATTGGTTCCAGCCTATGACAGGCATCACCGCCGAAAAGCATGATTCTTTCATGACCATAGGTGAGAACGGCAAGGTTATTATGGAGTTTTCAGGCTCCGAGCTTATCAAAGGTGAACCCGATGCCTCCTCCTTCCCCAACGGCGGTATCCGTGCCACATTTGAAGCACGCGGCTACACTGCCTGGGACCCCACATCGTATGCCTTTATCATGGGCAACACCCTGTACATCCCCACCGTTTTCTGCTCTTATACAGGCGAGGTGCTTGACAAAAAAACACC
>JAZNQX010000119.1:0-12819 GCA_045590395.1 Acutalibacteraceae bacterium | reverse complement strand
TTGTTTTTTCAACATTATTGTTGACTTTTCAACCTTTTTAAAATATACTTAGGGTATAAAGTATATAGGAGTTATTAAAGTGAACAGATTTGAGAGATTTTCTATCGCTATTTCCCAGATATCGCGCTATTGGCATAAAATCGCGGGTGATGAAATGGAGAAGCACGGGCTTAAGGGCACCCACGCCATTTATCTTACCACTATGTACCACCACAAAGACGGTATAACCTCTGCCGACCTTGCCGAGCTTTGCGGAAAGGATAAATCAGATGTTTCCCGCCTGGTTTCCATTATGGAGAAAAAAGACCTTGTAATAAGGCGGGAAGCAAACAAATACCGCGCTCTTTTGTTTCTTACCGAAAAGGGCAAAAAACTTGCCCGTCATATTTCAAAGCTGGCAAGCTTTGTGGTAGATTCGGCAGGAAAAGAGTTAAGTGACGAAAAACGCGCCTTTTTCTACGAAGCGCTGGACAGCATAACCGCCAACCTTAAATATATAAGCAAAAACGGTATAAAAAAACCTGCAGAAAACTAACTCTGCAGGGTTTTTGCTTTTATTCACTTTAGTTTGCTATTCCAAAAAATTCTTCAGGATTTACGGCTTTGCCATCTTTGAACACCTCAATATGAATATGGGCACCGTCACTGCTCTCATTTGTAACGGTACCGACCTCGCCTAAAATATCCCCTGCCTGAACCTCGTCGTTTGCCTTAACGGTAATGTTGTTGATTCCGCAATAGCGAATCAGTATTCCGTCATAGTGGTCAACGGTTATTACATTGCCAAAAAGAGTGTTTTCCTCCACCAATGTAACAACACCCTTACCTGCCGACAAAACATCATTACTGCCAATGGGCTTTAAATCGGTGCCTGTGTGAAGGCGCATATCATTATAGGTTGCGCTGTACTGTAAATACTGGCTGTCATACCCCTTTATAACCTGTGCCTCAATTGGCATAATAAAATATCCTGTATCAGTATCGGTATCGGCAGGAGAGCTTTCTTCGGGAGGGGGTTCTTCCTGACTTTCACTGTTTTGGGGAACAGAGGGCACAGTAATTTCTGACGGGCTTTCGGTTATGCTGCTGCTCTCCTCAGGTGCCTTCAGCTCGGTAGCATCAAGAGCAGAGTACACCGCTATACCCATTACCGCCATACAAACTGCAAGAACAAGGTAAAAGCCCTTGCCTGCTAAAAATTTTGCTGTTTTAGATTTATAGAATTTCAAAATTATCACCCAATAGAAGTTTTGACGAAATTCTTAATTATATTCACATCAAAAATTCAAATTGTGTTCACGAAAATTTAAAATTCATATTTTAAAATATAATTGTCAAATGAGGGAAGCCGCATCCCGCTTTTGACAGTTTCTCGTAATCGAGAAACTCTCTCCTCAAACCCCTTAAAAGACAAACACCCAAGGTTTTCCTTGGGTGTTTGTCTTATTTATGGAATTAATTTGTTTATCTGTTTTACTATTCTGTCATAAGAGGTTGCAGGGATTTGTCCCATTGCTTTACCGCCTGAGGTATACTGATAGCGAGATTCGCTTATCTTTGTAAATGTCAGTACGGTATCCTTGCTTTCATCATTATGTTTTATAGTAAGGGTAAGCTGCGGTTTTGAAGAAGTATTAACGGTGTTAAAGTCAATAGCCGTTGTCTGTATAAAATCTGCATAAAAGCTCTGGAAGTCGTCGGCTACAATTTTTTGTCCGCCGTTCTTTATAATGTATTCTTCATTGTCCTCGTCGTACTGAATATCAAAGGAGGTATTTACTTCTCCCGACAGCACAAATTTGCTGATACTCTTAATAGACTCGACCGCCATAAAGCCGAAATAGAAATCGGTTTCCTTATTTTCCACAAAGGGCATATTGCTTACCGGTACGGTTCTTATCATTTTATCGGTTGAAGAAGCAACGTAAAATTCAACAAGTGTTTCGTCGGTAGGCGTAATGCGGTAGGTATAGCTCTTTCCTGCCACCTTCATAGTAATCAGCCACTGAGGATTATCAAGGCCGAATTTTTTAAGACTCTCTTTCGTTTGGTCAAAGGAAACGGCTGATGAAGAAGCCAGACCGCTTGCAAATATATTCATAATATCCTCTACGCCGTTTGCCATTCGAAGCAGCGGTGAGGTACAGATATATGTTGCATATTCGTTAAAGGACTTATCGGTGTTAGGCTTAAACACAAGGGGCTTTTTAAATTTACTACCCGAAACCGTCAGAGTATCAAAGGTAGAAAGTGTGCCCTCCGAGTTAAAGTAACCTGCATTAGCATCAGTTTTCTCTACCGCAGGAATAACGGTGCTGACAGCAAGGTCAAGAGGAGAAACGGTAAGACCGCTGGCAATACCCTTTTGCACAAGATAAACCTTGCTTGGCTCAGAGGATAGCTGAACGTAGGAATAAGAGCCGTCTGCGGTGTTGTTGCCGAAGATTACTGAGTATTCCTGACCCTCTTTGCTTCCTACAACATCCACCTTAACAAAAGGCTTATCAAGGCCGTAATCGGTGGCATTTGCTATCTCGTATTCACCGTATGCCGTCATAACCGAAACATAGTCTGCTATTTGCGAAAGTGACGCCGCATCTATAAGCTCATTATCATATCCGTCAAGAAGCCAACTTTTCTCGCCGTCTGTGACTGTTGAGAGAAGCACAAGACTTCCTGCCGCGTGAGAAACGGTTATTTTACTTATTTCATCGGTGGGTACATTTAAAATCTGATAGCCCTGGTTAATATCTGTTTGCTCTATCTCTTTTTCGGGGATAAGCTTTACAACAAGTACGGTGCTTCCTGCAAGAATTGCCACGCACAGCAGGGCGGTAATTATCTTTTTAAGAAGTGAAAATTTGCCTTTTTTGCCCTTGTCCGTATGCTCGGTAGGGGCAGAAAATATGGTGGATTCCTCCAAGACTTCTTCCTGCTCGTTATTATTTATATTGTTCTTCTCATGCTCAGACATTATTTGTTTCTCCTTCTGAAGAATATAACAAAGGCTACTGCAAGAATTAAAACAGGAATAACAGCGGCAAAAATTACACGCATAACCTTTGCAGAAGCAGAGGAAACAACATAAAGCTCTGAAGTGGGGTCAATAGTCTTTGCATCGAACACAACAGATTCATCTCTTGAGCCTGTTACATAGCGCATAACGTCTACATTAAGTGTATCATAGTCCATTACACTGCCATAGCTGAGTGAGTAAAGTTCCGAAATAAAGTCTACGCTGGAGAAAGCAACTACTCTGCTGTAGGCAGGTATATTTTCAACGAATTCAGACTCGGTTGAAACTATACAGGTAGACATTTTTGTAAGCTCGTAATTATCCCCTGGTGCCTTTGTGTTATCTGTGCTTACGGGCACAACAACGCTGGTGCCGTTGGTGGTAAGAACAGTATCGGTGGCTCTGCCTGCATAATTGCTGTCGTTTTCCTTCATAGCAATGTTATATCCGCTGGCGAAATACTGACCTGCGCTGATAAAGGGATAATCTGTAGAAGAGGAAAGGCTTAAGTAGGTAGAATAGTCTGTACCTCTTACAGAGTCGCTTGTTTCAAAAACAATACCCGGCTGAATCTCAATGCCCCATTCAGCAAGGAAGTTATAGAAATTAGGCAGATTCTGATAAGAAGAATCACCGTAGAACAGAAGACTCTTGTTTAGTTTTCCATCGTTAGAAAGGAACTCGCTTATTGCAGTAATTTCTTCCTTAACAAAATCTTTTGTGGGGGCTACAATAACAATAGCATCAAAATCGGAAGAAATTTCGGTAACCAGTTTATCGTTTATATCCTCAACGGTAATGTTGTTCATTTTAAGAAGCTCTCTGTAGTACTCAAAGGCTTCGGGATTGCTGTGGGAAGCAATAAAGCCAACCTTCAGGGATTCTGCGCTTATTACCGATGCAATAGCGCTGGTAAGGGCTGTTTCAAGACAGCTTCCGTCAATTTCGTACATTGTAATACCCATTGCGGCATACTCGGTATTCTCGGTACAGGTGTAAATATCTGCAAGGGTTAAAGAACGGTTATTTTTAAACTCTTTTCCGCTTTCGTCCTTGAAAGTACAGGTGACAAGAATATCACCGTAGGAATAGTTGGTGCCATATTCACTTATAATAGCGCCAACCTCGGTGCCGTTGGGGTCTACGTATTCAAGAGAAATCTTGTCGCTTAATTTGTCATACTGCTCAAGAAGTACGGTGGTCTGGAAATAATATTCGCTGGTGTTTGCATAAAACATTTTGGTCTGTGCCGCCTGAGCCATACCGCCGCCGTAATATTCCTCGGCAGAGGGGGCGAACACATAAATATTTATTTCCTTGTCAACTGCTTTAATATAATCCTTGTTTTCCTCGCTTATAGAGTTTTTCTTTTCACTGGTCATATCAAACTCAAGGGTTACTCGCTTTGCAAGAAAACCAACAAGCATATTTACTATTATAGCCGCCGCTATAACCAGAGCAATAATAGCCACAGCGTAACCGCCGCGCTTAAATAGGTGTTTGTTTTTAACCTTTTCGCTTTTATTTCCAAAGACATATTTAAAAAGTCGGGGGAAGAAGGAAATAACCGCTTTTATAATAACATTTAGTTTTTCTTTCATTTTTGCCCCTCCTTTATGCCCATCTGCGCTTTTCAACACTGCGCACGGTAAGGAAAATAAACACAACTATAAATGATAAATAGTAAATCACATCGGGAATACTGAACACACCGTCGGCAAAAGCGGCGTATCTGTCCATAAGACCTATAACATCGGTTGCCTCGGTAAGCCATTCAATACCCGTCATTGAAACTATAGAATTTATAAACATAAGGAAAATGTTTGCGCCAACCGTCAGCACAGCGGCAAGGGCGGTGCTCTCTGTCAGAGAGGAAATAAATATACCGCAGGCAATAAGGGTGGCCGCCAGAAGCAGAGTTCCCAGTATTGCATAGGCAAAAAGCAGCCAGTTAACAGTTGCAAAGTATGCCACAATTACCTGATAAATAAGCAGGGGTGAAATGGCTATTGCATAAACACTAAGACAGGCGAAAAACTTGCCCAATATAACGGCGGAAACCGAAACAGGCGCTGTAAGCAGAACCTGGTCAACCTTTTGTCTTTTATCCTCGCTTATTGTTCTCATGGTGAGGAGAGGAATAAGGAAGATGGTAAGATACATAGGATATGCAAAAGGAATTGCAAATACGGTGGTGCTTCCGTTCTGATAAAGGTAGCTGAAAAGCAGTCCCTGTACCGCAAAAAATACGGCGAAAAAGAAATAGGTAATTAGAGAAGTAAAGTATGCCTTCATTTCTCTTTTATAAATAGCAACCATTAGTTTTCCTCCTCACTTTCGCTTCTTATAGCCTCATCTACTGCCTCTAATACTTCTTCCCTTTCGGCAGAAATTTCTTCTTTTTCAAAATATCTGCCCATATCGTCTTCACCTGTAAGGCGCAGGAATATCTGTTCAAGAGTCAGCTCGTTACTTGTAAGAGATAAAAGGCCGATTTTGTTTTTCTCGCAAAGACGTTTTGCAAGGTCGTTTCTGATATCTGCATTTTCCTTGGGGAAAATTCTATAATCCTTACTGCCTCTTTCAAGCTCACCCATACATTCAACGCTTTCAACGTTTCTGACACTTTGTATAGCGCCCAAAACGTCCTCCTCCTTGCCTATTACACGGGCAACTAAGGAATGGTCGGCTGAAAGGTTCTTTGAAAGCTCCTCAGGGGTATCGTCGGCAATTATGTGACCGCGGTTAATAATAATAACACGCTTACATACCGCCTGAACCTCAGATAAAATGTGAGAGGACAGAATAATAGTGTGGTTTTTGCCAAGCTTTGTAATAAGGTCGCGGATTTCTATAATCTGCTTGGGGTCAAGACCAACAGTAGGCTCGTCCAGAATAAGTACATCGGGGTTGCCCACCAGCGCGCCTGCAATACCTACACGCTGACGGTAGCCTTTTGAAAGGTTTTTAATAAGACGCTCAGCCACCTCACTGATTCGAACAAGACGGATAATTTCGTCAATGTGAGGACCTCTCGGGAATTTTACCTTCTTTAAATCGTAAATGAAGTAAAGATATTCTCTTACTGTCATATCAAGATAAAGGGGCGGTATTTCAGGCAGATAGCCTATTCTCTTTTTAGCAAGCTCAGGGTCGCTCATAATATCATAACCGTCAATTTCCACCTTTCCCTGTGTTAAAGACAGATAGCCGGTAAGGATATTCATAATTGTAGATTTACCTGCGCCGTTAGGGCCGAGGAAGCCTACAACTTCACCCTTTTTGATGCTGAAAGATGCATCCTTAACTGCCAGATGAGAGCCGTATCTTTTGGTAAGCGCGGATACTTCAATCATTTTCACACACTCCTTAAAATGTTTAATCGTTTACAGTTTACAATAAAAACTTTATAACTTTGTAAACAAACTATAAATTATACAGTATTTAGTATACATTATTTATATATCATAATCAAGAATAAAATTTTAACATCTAAGTGCTCGGTTGCGAGAATTTTTTAAAAAATACTTGACAAACTACTACACAGTTGATATAATGTCAAAGTCACGCATAGTGGCTCATTTTCGGCGATATAGCTCAGTTGGCTAGAGCACGCGGTTCATACCCGCGGTGTCGTAGGTTCAAGTCCCACTATCGCCACCAATACGGCCCGGTGGTCAAGAGGCCTAAGACACCGCCCTTTCACGGCGGTAACACGAGTTCGAATCTCGTCCGGGTCACCATAAAGAAACAATCATACCTTTAGGTATGGTTGTTTTTTTATTTTGTATGTATTACGAGATTCGAAAAGGGCAATACCGAAGGTATAAAAACAGTCCGGGGGACTGTTTTGATGCCCGCGTGCGTGCCGTGAAGCGCAGAAGCTTCACGGGCGAATCTCGTCCGGGTCACCAGAAAAGAACCCACATTTGTCTCCGACAAGTGTGGGTTCTTTTCAATGAAATAAATCCCTTGCGGGATTTGTGAAATAACGCTTCGCGTTATGAAATAGCTGACGCTATGAAATACGCTACAGCGTATGAGGGATTTATTTTATTTCACATTTTTGCGTCAGCAAAAATATTTCATAATCCGTAAGGATTATTTCATATTGCGTAGCAATATTTCATTAAATATAATCAATGCGATACAATTCGCAGAATTCTCATTGCCTCTATCAGCACCTCAAAGGAGAATGCAAAATAAAAGATTCCTATGCTATTTTATTTTGTTCCTTTCCTTGACTTTACGGGAAAAAAGTTTATACTATATTTGTAAAAGAAATTTTGGGGGAGTTATTTTTATGGCTTTTTGGTATGACGGAAATAAAAACTATGCTGAAAACAAACGTGAAAAAGACGGTATTGTTTACTATATTCGCGGTGTGCGCGAGGTGGAGGGCAAGCGCCTTGAGCGCTATGCCATAAACACCCATTTTATTGAGCGCGGCGAAGACCTTTGTGAGCTTGTGGGCCGTTATGTAAAGCCTCTTTATGAGGAGGGCGACATTCTGGCCATAGGCGAAAAGGTTGTTGCTATGTGTCAGAATAACACCGTTGAGAAAAAGGATGTTAAAATCGGTTTTCTTGCCCGTACCCTTTCTCGCTTTGCAACCAAAAACAGCGAGGCAGGTATCGGTATGGGTGAACCCTATAAGCTTCAGCTTGCCATAAATATGAAGGGTGCGCCTCTTATTCTCTGGGGCTCTTTTCTTGGCGCTGTAGGCAAACTTTTCGGCAAACGCGGTGTATTTTATGAGGTTGTAGGACAAGACGTTGCCGGTATCGACGGCTTTTATATGCACTCCTCTTTTGAAACCTACCACGACCTTGCGGTGCTGAACCCCGAAAACCCAGACGGCGCCTGCGAAAAAATTACCGAGGCGCACGGCATTAACGCTATGATAATAGACGCTAACGATATTTCGGTTGAAATTCTGGGTGTAAGCCCTGCTTTAAAAGAGGTTTCCGAGGATTTCCTTTGCGAAACCGTAAGGGACAACCCTGCAGGTCAGGACGACGAGCTTACTCCCTTTATCATAATCCGCGATATTAAGGATAAAGAAGCCGAACCTTTTGTTCCTATGAAGGCAAGAGAAGAATAAAAAAAACCCGACTACGTCGGGTTTTTTTGTTAGGTTAAATCTACGTCGGATGCTACCATTGAGCCGTCTTTATAAACCGCCATGTAGCAGTCGTGCTTATACTCGCCGAACTGTGTTTTTGAAAGCCTTTTAGAATAGAAATAACAGGGTTTGCCCTCGTGATAGCCGTCCTTTACATATTCATAGGTGACATAGCTCTCTTTTTCGCTGTCATAAGAACCCATAGCAATTATAAGATTTTTATGGGCCCTGTAATGTCCTATTTCAGACTGGGCATAGGGGTCGCCCTTATTTTCCTCAGCGTACTGTGAGCTTGAATCGGCATCCATTTGCTCACCCTCATCATATTTTGAGCGGTCAACCTTTTTACCGCAGGCAGTAAGGGTTAAAACCAGTAAAAGTGTTGTCAAAACAGCAATAAATTTTTTCATAATTTTAATCTCCTTTAAAGACTAATTTATATATATCATAAAAAAACGAAAAATTCAACAAAATTAAATTGTATAAGTAATTGTAATCTTAGCGGTTTTGTGTTAAAATAGTGAAAGTAATATGTTAAAGGAGGGTTTTTATGGCAGGAAAGCTTTATCTTGTGGGTACGCCTATAGGTAATCTTGGCGACCTTTCTCCCCGTGCCGCAAAAACCCTTGAGGAAGCAGACTTTATAGCGGCTGAGGATACCAGAGTTACGGTTAAACTTCTAAACTACCTTGGCATTAAAAAGCCTATGCTGTCTTATTATGAACATAACAAAAAATCGCGCGGCGGCGAAATTATAGACCGTTTGCTGTCAAACCAGAACTGCGCCCTTGTTACCGATGCAGGTATGCCTGCTATTTCCGACCCCGGTGAAGATATGGTGCGACTGGCTTATGAAAACGGCATAACCGTTGAGTCGGTACCCGGCCCCAGCGCTGTAGTGACCGCCCTTGCTATGTCGGGTATGCCCTCGGGCAGATTTACCTTTGAGGGCTTTTTAACGGTAAACAAACCCGGAAGACGCGCCCACTTAAACGAAATTAAAAACGAAAAACGCACTATGATTTTTTATGAAGCCCCCCATAAGCTTATAGCTACCCTTTCGGATATGCTGGAAATTTTCGGGGACAGAAAAATTGCCCTTGTGCGAGAGCTGACTAAAATTCACGAAGAGGTTATTCATACCACCTTTAAGGAGGCTCTTGAAAAATATAAAGACTCTGCGCCAAAGGGTGAATTTGTACTTATAGTAAGCGGTTATACAGAGGAGAAAAAGAAATATTCCCTTGAAGAAGCTGTTAATTTGGCAAGGGAGTTTTGCGAAAAGGGTGACCCTGCCTCTCTTGCGGCAAAAAAGGCGGCGGAGGTTACTGACCTTAAAAAAGGTGATATTTACAGAGGGATGAACAAATGAGCAAAGAACAAAATGATATAAACCTTAATTCTTTTTATACAGGTGCGCCTGAAAAAAGAAATTATAAAAAAAGAAAAAAGCGCAGCCGCTTTGCTAAATGGTGGACAGGCCTTACAAAGAAAAAACGTGTTACCTTAAGTGTTGTGGCGTCAATTCTTGCTACCCTTATTTTTCTGGGCAGTTTTCTGGGTATATATGTTGCCGTAATTCTTGGCAAACTTGGCAGTGATAACGACTTTTCAAAGCTTAGCAGCGGCGACCTTGGTATTGAAAATGTTATTAACGAAAATGTTTTCAATATCGCCCTTTTCGGTGTTGACTCACGTAAAAAAGGCGACTTTACGGGACTTAGCGACTCTATTATGATACTAAGCGTAAACAAGGCTGATAACACCGTAAAAATAGTTTCTATTATGCGTGACAGCCTTGTGCCTATTGAACATAAAGGTAAGACAAGCTATAACAAAATCAACTCTGCCTATAACCGCGGTGGCCCTGCCCTTGCGGTAAAGACCCTTAATACCGTTTTCGGTCTTGATATTTCGGCTTATGCCACCGTTAACTTCTACGGTATGGCGGATATTATTGAGGCTGTAGGCGGAATTGAAATAGAGGTAACACAGGCAGAAATTGACGATACGGTTTACGGCCTTAATGCCCTTATTAAAGAGCATTATGTAAATATCGGCAAGGACCCCACACCCTATTATATATACGAGCCGGGCACCCACAAGGTTAACGGTATGCAGGCGGTTGCCTATGCCCGTATAAGAAAGGCGGTTAACGCCTACGGCAGTACCGACGACTTCGGCAGAACCGAACGTCAAAGGGTTGTAATGAAGAAGATTATGGAAAAGGCTCTGGCTATGGATGTTACAACATATCCCAGTCTTGTAAATAAGCTTACCCCTTATGTTAAAACTTCGCTTAGCAATACACAGATGCTGTCCCTTGCGGCTCAGCTTGCAAAAAAGCCTACTCTTATTCAGACCCGTGTTCCACACGATGAATACATTATAAATGCCGACTATCGCGGAACAGGCGCTTCCAGCGTTTACTATAACTATAAATATGCAGGTAAGGTAATACGCGCATTTTTCTATGATAATATATTGCCTGAGGATTATATTGCGGCAAACGGCGCCGACCTTACAGGCTGGTATAACGACGGCGGCTCGTCCTATGTTCCGCCCGTAAGCAGCTCAAAGCCTGACGAGAGCTCGTCAAGCGAGGAAAGCTCATCAAGTGAAGAAAGCTCGTCAAGTGAGGAAAGCAGCTCCTCCCCTGAGGAAAGCTCATCATCTTCTCCTGAGGAAAGCTCGTCTTCTGCTTCTACCCCATCAGAAACTCCCTCAGACCCCGAGGGACAATAGCGGTTAAAAAAACAGAGTTGTTTTCACAACTCTGTTTTTAAATAATCTTTTTAGCTTTAATTTTTTCAAGATATTCTGTTGATGCCTCATACTTTTCGGCTATTACAACAATTAATATATCCTCATACTCATAAAACAGCCTTTGCTGTATTTGAGAAAGCTGCTTATCCCCGAGAACACTAAAGGATGCCGACGCCGCTTTTACGGTGGAATTAATACCGTCTATTACCGTTTGTCTGTCTTTGTCTTCCTTTAACTGCATTACCGCAACAAGCACCAGTTTTTCCTCGTTGTTGCTTATTTTAATAACACATTCATCAAGCAAATTTCCGTCAAAATTAAAACGGTTTTCAATATCGGCTTTGCTTACTTCATATATATCTTCGTCTGCAAGGCATATTTCCTCAAGCTCTGCACTTATCTGCTTTACGGTAAGCTTTTCCTGTTTTTTACAGGCGCAAAAAGAGGTGGCTGCCATACAGAAGGTAAGCAAACAGCATAAAAATTTCGTTACTTTCATACGTTTCTACCCCTGGTTTTACACCGAGCGTGTCGGTTTAGGTTTACGGTTATTTTACCATATTCTATAATGAAAGTAAACATATTTTTACAAAAGACAGGTATTTTCGACTTTTTCTCGGTTTACATAATATTTACTGGTCATTATGCCCATAGGCAAAGTTTTTAAAGTTATGCACCGTGTTTTGAACAAAAACATCCCTTTTTGAGCCCTATAAACCGTTATTTGACCAAAAAATTGTAAATAACTCTGTTCATAACTTTAATAACTTTTTTGGTTTCAAAGTTTACATAATTCCAAAATTTATGGAGTTTTGTAATAATTTTGTAACTTATTTTCTAAGTTTACTACAGCATAATGTAGAGTAACGCGTACAAAAGCTTTTCGTCGCACTTCTCACTGCCAAGCAGTAAAAACACAAACATTATTATAAGTCGGTCAGGGTCATTTTTAATACTGTCAAAGCGAAAAAGCCGCAAAATATCAAAGGTGCTTTTACTTTGAGATACACCTTGCTTTGGCGGTTCGCTTATCCCTGCCTTTTGCTTGTACCTCTCGTTCATTCGCCGAACCCGATTTGCCGCTTCCTCTTTTTGTCGCTGAAAATCGGTCATAGTATACCCCCTAAAATTCCGCTTTCCTTTAAAAAGGGAGCCAGCTCTAAAAGCTTTAATATCTTAACGGCGGTGTCCACCTTTTTCTGCCTTTCCTCGCTTAAATGAGGCTTAAGAGCCAAAAGCAGCTTTTGGTTTTCGCTTTTTCCGCTGTCCTTTAATTTTCCCACCACCGTCATAAGAGATGCTATGTCTATCCCGTCGGTGTCGGGAACTACGGCAGGCACCTCTTGCTTTTTCTCACCAAAAAGGCTTTCCGCCATCTCTTTAAGCCCTGCAACGCTTTCAGGGTCAGACAGTATGCTGTTTATTTTTTCGGAAAGCTCATCCATTTTTCAGCCTCTCCATTATAGCTTTTGCTTTGTCGCTGTTTAATATTTCACTAAGTTTTGCGTTGTCCTTTAAAATTTCCTTTATTTTCTCGGCGTCATTCGGGTTTAGTTTTGACATAACGTCCTGCATATCTCCCGTTTTTGCCGCTTTCATTATCTTATTTATATCGTAATTCATAATACTCACCCTATATATAATATGTAAAGGAGTAAAAATATATGAGAATTTTAGTTCTCTCCGATTCCCACCACAATACCGCCGTTCTTAAAAAAATCATAGAAAAGCACTCTGATATAGTACATATCTTTTTCCTCGGCGACAATACCGATGATATTGAAAATATAAAAGGCTTCTTCACCCACCGTATTTTTCATATTGTTTCAGGCAACTGCGATTTTTCGTCAGCTTATAAATCATTTAATACCGAAACTATTGATAATACCCGTATATACTACTGCCACGGCCA
>JAZNQX010000118.1:0-2607 GCA_045590395.1 Acutalibacteraceae bacterium | reverse complement strand
ATCTCGAAGCAAGGTTGTTTTTCCGCTTCCTGCCCCACCGCAAATAAGCACACCGCCACCGCTATATTTTTGAAACAGTGCATTTGAAACCCCGAAAATTTCCCGCGAAATTCGTATATTTATTGAGGAAATATCGGTTATTCCGCCGCCCTCGCTAAAGCTTCCCGCAATACCTGCGCGGTTGCCGTTTTTGAGCATTATAAAACCTTGTTTTAGCTCACTCATATGGGAATAAACCGAGGAAGCGGTAAGACCCAAAAAGGCCTCATCAATGTCACTTTTTGTAACCTTTTCAGCATCATTTGGACTGCTTATAAGCTGTGAGCGGCTGTTTACGAAAAAAACCTTTCCGTCCACTGTTACAGCAAGAGGTTTTTCGGCGCGAAGCCTTATTTCCTGAATTTTTGCCTTATTTTCTTCGTCTATAAAATTTAAAATTCTGCCTATACGGCTTCCTACCCCGTACAGCGCACCGTCGAATTTTAAAGAACCGTTTGTTTTCATAACAATACCTCAATAAAAGGGTATGTCCAAAGGATAAAAAAAAGAACAGACCACAGCTAAAACTGTGGTCTGTGTCATATTTTTTAAGCTTAAATGTTATCGCAATTATGCCAGATGGCCTGAACGTCGTCGTTATCCTCCATCATATCAATAAGCTTTTCCATTTTCGCTATGCTTTCTTCATCATTAAGCTCGGTCATATTCTGAGGAATATAGGCAACCTCTGCCGAAACAAAGGCATAACCCTTTTCTTCGAGTGCATCACGAACGGCACCTAAATCGTTGGGCGCAGTGATAATTTCAAAAATATCCTCTTCGCTCTTAAAGTCTTCAGCGCCTGCCTCAATAGCGTCCATCATTACGGTGTCTTCATCAAGGTCTTCGGCCTCAATAATTATTTGTCCCTTGCGGTCAAACATAAAGGCAACACTGCCAGCCTGACCGAGATTTCCGCCGCATTTGTCAAAGTAATGGCGCATCTCCCCTGCAGTTCTGTTACGGTTATCGGTAAGGGTTTCAACTATACAGGCAACTCCGCCGGGACCATATCCCTCGTAAACTAATTCTTCATAGTTATTAGCCTCGCCGTCGCCTGCAGCCTTTTTGATAATACGCTCTATATTTTCATTAGGCACATTTGCAGCCTTTGCCTTGGCAATAACATCTTTAAGCTTACTGTTTTCGGCAGGATTAGGGCCGCCCTGCTTTACAACAACAGCAATTTCTCTGCCCATTTTTGTAAAGATTTTAGCCTTAGCCGCATCGGTTTTTTCCTTTTTACGTTTAATATTGTTCCATTTACTGTGTCCTGACATTTTTTATACAGTCCTTTCGGAAATTATCAAAAGTATTCTATCACAATACTTCCTGTGATTCAAGAGCTTTTTCTATTATTCTGTCAATATCGTCAAGGCATAATATTTCGCCGCACATTCTGCGGAGTGCCGCCGCACCGCGCATACCCTTTATATACCATGCAGTATGCTTTCGGCTCTCAAGCAACGCCGTTCTTTCTCCCTTGTATTCTACCATAAGGCTAACCTGCTCTCTAAGTACCGAAAGCCTTTGTTCAAAGGAAAACTCGGGAATTTTTTCTCCTTTGAAATACGCATTTATTTCGGCGAAAATAAAGGGGTTTCCCATAGCTCCTCTGCCTATTGCAAGATAATCACAGCCTGTTTTTTTCATCATTATTTCAGCCGTTTTATAATCGGTTATATCACCGTTTGCAATTACGGGAATTTTAACAGACTCTTTAACCTTTTTTATTATATCAGTATTAACGGGCGGCGCATACATCTGCTGTCTTGTTCTGCCGTGTATTGTTACCGCAGCAGCACCACATTCCTCGGCAATTTTAGAAAGTGTGGGGGCGTTAAGGTTTGTTTCATCCCAGCCCGAGCGCATTTTAACCGTTACGGGTATATCTACGGCATTTACCACTGCCTCTATTATTTTTCCTGCCAACACTTCATCCTTCATAAGCGCACTGCCGCCGCCGTGACCTGCCACCTTTGGCGCAGGGCAACCCATATTTATATCTATAAAATCGGGGTTCAGCTCTGCCGCTCTTTTTGCCGCCTCGCCCATTGAAACAGCATCGCTTCCGAAAAGCTGAGAGGCAAAAGGACGCTCTTTATCAGAGCAAAAAAGCAGCTGCTGACTTTTCTTATCGCCGCGGCTTACACCCTTGGCGCTGGTCAGCTCTCCTACACAGTATCCCGCACCGTATTTCATACAAATCTCCCGCATAGCGCGGTCGGCAACGCCAGCCATCGGTGCAAGGCAGGCAAAACCGCCGATTTCTATATTTCCTATCTTCATAACGAGGTAATTATACCCTTATTTTGAAATTATGTCAAATTTGAAAATTTTTAAAAGAAAGTGATGACAAATATATAATAACTTGTTATAATATATATTGACTAATTATTTTCTAAAATAAAGGGGAATAAAAATGAAGCTTCTTGCCGTTGACGGAAACAGCATAATAAACCGCGCTTTTTACGGAATTCGTCTGCTTTACACCTCAAAGGGCGTTCCTACAAATGCGGTTTACGGCTTTATAAATATTTTAAACCGTCTTATTTCCCTTGAACAGCC
>JAZNQX010000117.1:0-9143 GCA_045590395.1 Acutalibacteraceae bacterium | reverse complement strand
GGACGCAAAGGTTGAGGTACAGGTTTATGCCGACCTTTTAGAAAACCAGAAAATTCTTTATACTCTTTATGACAAAGAGGAAAACGAGATAGACAGCATTGAGTCTACCGATACTTTAGTTTACTTTGATATCAAAAACGTTCATCTGTGGCACGGCAGACGCGACCCTTATCTTTACTGTATTGAAGCCGAGCTTATAGAGAACGGCGAAGTTCTTGACAACGTTTGCACCCGTTTTGGCTGCAGAACCTTTAGTGTTGACGCAGAGCGCGGCTTTATCCTTAACGGTGAAGAATATGCTTTGCGCGGTGTTTCTCGTCATCAGGACAGATGGGGTTATGGTAATGCTCTGCTTCCTGAGCATCACGAGGAGGATATTGAGCTTATCTGTGAAGTAGGCGCTACCACTATCCGTCTTGCCCACTATCAGCACGACCAGTATTTCTATGACCTTTGCGACGAAAAGGGTCTTATTATCTGGGCAGAAATTCCTTATATTTCTCAGCATATGCCCACAGCAAGAGAAAACACCATTTCACAGATGAAGGAGCTTATAGTTCAGAACTATAACCACCCCTCCATCGTTGTTTGGGGACTTTCTAACGAAATTTCTATGAAGGGCGATACCGACCCCGACCTTCTTGAAAACCACACCATATTAAATGACCTTTGTCACTTAATGGATAAGACAAGACTTACCACCATTGCGGCAGTTTCTCCCTGCCCCATTGACAGCCCCTATATTAAGATTCCGGACCTTGTTTCCTATAATCACTATTTCGGCTGGTACGGCGGCGACACCTCTATGAACGGCCCCTGGTTTGATAACTTCCACAAGGTTAACCCCAATATCCCCATCGGCTGCAGTGAGTACGGCTGTGAGGCTCTTAACTGGCATACCTCTAAACCCGTTCAGGGTGACTATACCGAGGAATATCAGGCATATTATCATGAAGAGCTTATTAAACAGCTTTTCTCAAGAAAATATATGTGGGCTACTCACGTATGGAATATGTTTGACTTCGGCGCAGACGCCAGAAGCGAGGGCGGCGAAAACGGACAGAACCACAAGGGTCTTGTTACCTTTGACAGAAAGTATAAGAAGGACTCCTTCTACGCTTACAAGGCTTGGCTTTCAGCCGACCCCTTTGTTCACCTCTGTGGAAAACGCTATGTTGACAGAGTTGAAGATGTTACCAAGGTTACCGTTTACTCTAATCTTCCCGAGGTTGAGCTTTTTGCAAACGGTGTATCTCTGGGCAAAAAGACTGCCGAGGACCACTTCTTCTATTTTGATGTTGAAAATAAGGGTGAAACCAAGCTTGTTGCTGTTGCCGGCGAATTTAAGGACTGCGGCAAGATAAGAAAGGTAGAAGAATTTAACGAGGCTTACCGTCTTAAAGAGAAAAACGCTATTCTTAACTGGTTCGATATTACCGAGGTTGAGGGACACTTCTCTCTTAACGATAAAATTGGCGACATTCTTGCTACCATGCAGGGCAAAATGCTCTTTATGGGTCTTTTTGCAAAGCTTATGCCTAAAAAAGGCGATAAGGTTGCAGGCGGCTTTGAAATGAACGACGCGATGATGTCTATGCTGGGCGGCTTTACCGTGCTTCGTCTTTCGGGTATGATAGGCACAATGGGTATTAATCTTACCAAAGAACAGCTGCTTGATATGAACGCAAAGCTGAATAAAATTAAGAAACCCAAAGAGAAAAAATAATAAAATTTAAGCGGTGTGAAAAACACCGCTTATTTTTTTCTTGACAAAGTGAAAAGGAGATGTTATTATACAAGTGTACTAACCGTAATAGTACACTTATTACTCACAAAATGTAAGGAGTGGTTTTGTGATAACCATAGACTATAAGAGCCGTGTTCCCATATACGACCAGATAGTATCAGGCGTTATGCGGCTTAAGGCTTTAGGGGTAATAAAGGCAGGGGATAAAATTCCCAGTGTCAGAAGCCTTGCCCTTGACCTTGGTATAAACCCCAACACAGTACAAAAGGCCTACGCCATTTTGGAAAACGAGGGGGTAATATACTCGGTTTCGGGTAAAGGTAATTTTATAAGCGAAAATGACGCCGCCGAAAATGCTCTTCGCGCCACAGCAGAAGAAGATTTTGTTTCTGCCGTAAAAAAGGCAAGGGACAGCGGTGTTTCAAGTAAACGCTTAAACGAAATTATACAAAACCTTTTTGAAGGAGGCTCATTATGATAAAATGCACTTCACTTACTAAAAAGTTTGACCGTTTTACCGCCATTGACGGTATTGATACCTGCTTTACCGATGGCGGCATTTACGGTCTTGTGGGCTCTAACGGCTCGGGCAAATCTACGCTGCTGCGTTTGCTTTCAGGTGTATATAAAAGCGACGGCGGAGAAATACTTGCCGATGAAGAAAAAATCTGGGATAACGTAGAAAAGAAGGCAGAAATATTCTTCCTTCCCGATACCCCCTTCTTTTTTAAGGGCGCTACCACCTTTTCTATGGCAAAATATTTCAGCGCTGTTTACCCAAACTTTTCCTTTGAGCTTTTTTCATCCTTATCAAAGGTTTTTCCCATAGATATAACACAGCGTATTGACAATATGTCAAAGGGTATGCAGCGTCAGGCTCTTTTGATGTTGGCGCTTTCTGCACGTCCTCGTTATCTTTTGCTGGATGAAGCCTTTGACGGTCTTGACCCGGTGCTGAGAAATGTGCTTAAACGTCTGCTTATTGAAGCCACCGATAACAAAACAACCGTTATCATTGCTTCCCATAACCTCAGAGAGCTTGAAGATTTATGTGACAGGGTTTTACTTCTTCACAAGGGTAAAATTGTTGTTAATGACAGCCTTGAAAATATAAAAAATAATCTTCACAAGGTGCAGGTGGCTTTTTCTTCTCCCCCAAGCGACTCTTTACTTTCCGGTCTTAACATTTTAAAGACCGAGAAAACAGGCTCTCTTTACCGTATGGTAATCAGAGGCGACCTTGATGAAATTATGCAGAAAATAAACGCATCAACTCCTCTTTTTGCCGAGGCTATAGAGCCCTCCTTAGAGGAAATCTTTATTTACGAAATGGAAGGAGAGAACTACAATGTTAAAGACCTGCTCGGTTAAAAAAATTCCTTTTAATTTCTTTCTTTTGTCCCTTAAAAGACAAACCCCTGTTTCCCTGCTTATTACCGCCTTTTTACTGCTTATCTGCCCCGGTATGCTGGTAGGAAACATTCTCGCGGCGTATGACGATTTTGTTTATACAGGTCTTCCCTACTCCTTTAATCACGAATTCCCCTCGGTTGCAATTATAATTTTCATTGTCAGCCTTGTGGCTATGTTAATTCTGGTGCTTTCCAACTTTGGCTTTTTGTATTCAAAAAAGGCAGGGGATTTATACCACAGCCTGCCTCTTACAAAAAATCAGCTTTTTATAATTAAAACAGCCGCTTCCTTTGTGGGCGCCTTCTTCACACTGGCGGTGTCCTTTGGCGCTCTTGTAACAATAAATGTTCTGCCCTTTGTAAAGGGAATAAGCCTTAAAGAGTGCGGGGAATACTTTTTGTCAATGACCCTGCTTCTTCTGCTTTGCACCTGCTTTACCGCCCTTTTTGCCACCCTTTCCAGCAGTTACTTTAATTTCATTGTTTCTCTTGGTTCTGTCAGCGTGGCGCTTCCCCTTATAGTCATACTGGTTTGCTACTGGCTTGAGCAGGGCTACGGTATAGTAGTTTCAAGGCTTTCCACGATTTATACCTCTCCCTATCTTTACGCGGTTGTTAAACTAATGGCTCAGGAAAGACATATAGATGACGTATCAGAGTTTTCTATAGTTTCCTTTGTCTGCTGTATTCTTTTTTCACTGCTGTTTATCGGTCTTTCGCTGTTTTTCTTTAAAAAGCGTAAAACCGAAACGGCAGAACAACCCTTCTCATTTAAATTTGTTAATGTTATTACCCTTATCTGCGTTTCACTTTGCGGCGGCGTATTTATCGGTACGGTATTTTCTCTCGGAGAACTTCAAAGTCTTTCTTTCTGGCTGTTCCTGCTTTTCGGCGCCATAATTTGCGCCATTGCCGTCGGCGCCATACAGAACAAAAACTTTAAAACCGTCTTAAAATCTTTGGTTTTGGGCTGTATCGCGTTTTTTACTGTCTTAGCGGTCTTTGTCGGCACAAAGGTTTATACCGCTTATGCGGCGAGATTTGTGCCTGATTTTGAAAATATTGAAAGCATTACCGTAAATGATGATTTGGTAATGCTCAGCGACATTGATACCATTCTGCAGATTCACAAAACAGCAATCAAAGATATAGATGCCCCGACTACAAGTTACGCAGAATTTGTATACAGTTACGATATTGAATATACACTTAGAAACGGCAGACGAATTCGCCGTCACTATACCCTTTACAACAATGCTCTTAATCTCGCTTATCTTAAAAGCGAAACCCGACTTGCCTTTTACGATAACCCTATTATTCCCGATGATACCGATGTTTCTGTTTACAGTGATAAGAATGAAGATTATGCTTCCTATAGACTCACCGATGAGCAGTACAGGGCGCTTCTTTCTGCCTATGCAAAGGATATAAGAAAGGCATCTCCCGATGTTTTCTATGAAGACCGTGTGTATATCAGCGGAAGGGTTGCAAGGGACGATTACGGAACACTAAACATTTACGAGTCCTACGAAAACACCCGCGCATATATAGAATATCTTAAAGAAAACGGTAAGAAAGCATATTAAAAATATTCCGCTCTCGAAAGAGGGCGGAAATTTTTTTAAAATTTTTTCTTTTTACCTTCCTTGTTTCGACAAATTTTGCAGTTTTTATATGCTATAATCTCTGAAGAAACACCAAATTTATAGAAAAAGGAAGTAAAAATTATGAAAAAAGAAAAAACCTGCTGTATTATTACAAACGATTTTTGCAATTTTGATTTTTTATCAAAGGAAAAAAAGGAAAAAGAAAAAATAAAAGCAAAAGCCGTCGAAGAAATTACAAGGCTTCGAAATGACGGTGTTCAAAATTTCATATCTGCCCTTGAAGAAGGTATTGACATTTTTATCACGGATTACATAATGAAAACAAAGGGTGAAAAGGAAAGCCTTGAATGTGCCGTAGCCTTTGAGGAGCAGGCAAAAAACTATTCTGAAAGAGAAAGGGAAAAATATTTTTGCCTTTGCGAAAGCTGTGACACCCTGTCCTTTGTAAGCCGAAAGCGTGATTTTGGCTGTAAAACAAAGCGGGACCGCTATATGATAGAACAAAGCGATATTGTGCTTTGCTTCTGGGATAAATTTGCCCCCTATACAGGAGAGCTTTTGCAGTACGCTGTAACAAGGGATAAAAAAATAATCTATATTTAGCAAAATTTCGCCTCTGCAAGCCTTTTTGCAGAGGTTTCTTTTTATATATTATATAATAATATAATATTTATATTGCAATTTTAAGATTATAATGATATAATTTATTTGTATATTTACGTTAAAAAGGTGTGATAGTTTATGAAAATAGAATCTCCCGGTGATATCTGGACACTGGTTTGTGATGAAATAAAGAAAAATGTAAGCGAAATTGCCTTTGATGTATGGCTTAAAGACCTTCACCCCATTGACCTTAAAAACGGTGAGTTTATCTTAGGCATAAACTCTGATTATAAAAAACAAATAGTTGAATCTACATATCTTGAGCAGATTCATCAGAATCTTAAATACATTATGGGTGTAGAGCTTGCCGTTACCATTTTGGTAGAAGACGAGATGGGACAGGTTGTTGAACCTTCAAAGCCCATTGGCGACGGCTCCTTTGAGAGCGAATATACCTTTGACAACTTTATCGTAGGCTCTACCAACCGCTTTGCCCACGCCGCCAGTATGGCTGTTGCAGACAACCCGAATATAATCTACAACCCCCTTATTATTTACGGAAGAAGCGGTGTTGGTAAAACCCATCTGCTTCTTGCAATAAAAAACCATATAAGAAAAAAATATCCCACAAAGCAGATAGAGTATATTCGCTGTGAAGATTTTACAAATCAGCTTATTTCTGCCCTGCAGGATGGTAAGCTTGGCGTCGGTTCTATTGACAGCTTCAGAAACCGTTTTAGAAACACCGACGTTCTTCTTATAGATGATATTCAGTTTATTGCGGGTAAATCGCAGACACAGGAGGAATTCTTTAACACCTTTAATGCTCTTTATCAGAATAAAAAGCAGATAGTTGTTACCTGTGACCGTCCGCCTAAGGATATAAAGCTTCTTGACGACAGACTTCGTTCCCGTTTTGAAAGCGGTCTTATTGCTGACATTACTCCCCCTGACTTTGAAACCAAGGTTGGTATTATAAAAAACAAACAGCAACAGCTGGCAATAGATATTCCCGAAAATGTTGTTTACTATATTGCAGAGCACATTCAGGATAATACCCGTCAGCTTGAGGGCGTTGTTAAAAAAATTCAGGCTCTTATTTTAATAGACCAGAAGGTTCCCACTTTATCCATTGTTCAGGGCTTTATAAGAGAGGTTGTAAGCGATACTAAGCCGGAGCCTATAAAAATAGAACAGATAATTACCGAGGTTGCCAGAACCTATAATGTCAGTGAGGGTGATATATTATCCTCCAGAAGAAGCGCCGACCTTGTTAAAGCAAGACAGGTTGCTATGTATATAGCCAGAGAAACCACCGAGCTTCCTTATCAGGCAATAGGCGAAACCTTTGGAAGAAACCACACAACTGTTCTTTATACCGAGAAAAAGGTTAAGGAAATGATGAGGGACAACCCTTATGAAAAAAATGTCATAGAAGACATTATTAAAAACCTTCAGAGAGAGTAAATTTTTAAAAAAGTTATAAACAAAGTTAACAATATAAAACAATAACTTTTAAACAAGGCTGTTTATAAAAATTTAAGGCTCTTACTTATCAACATTTTATTAATTTTATTGTTAACAATAGTTTTCCTTTATTCATAATGCTTTATAACGGTTTTAAACAGAACTGACACTATTATGAGGACTGTTATATTTATATATTTCTCTAAGGCAAAAAATTTGCATTTTTAAAATTTGAGAGGTGTCTTACAAAATGAATTTTACAGTTGACAGAAACGAATTTTTAGAGGTTGTTTCCCGTCTTTCAAGAATTGTATCAAACAAGACAAGCTATCCAGTATTAGAGGGTATTCTTTTATCGGCTGAACAGGGCAAGGTAACCCTTATAGCCTATAACCTTGAAATGAGCATGAAAAAGACAATTTACGCCAGAGTTGAAGAAGAAGGCGACATTGTTGTTTCGGCAAGAATTTTAGGTGATATTTTTAAAAGACTTTCAGGCACTACCGTTCAGATAAGCTGTGACGATAAAATGGTCTGCAAAATAAGCAGTCAGGGCGCTGTTTTTGACATACCCGGTATGGATGCTATTGACTTCCCCGAAATTCCAAATTTCTACGACGGACAGAAAATAAGCATAAAGGGAGAAAACCTTATTGAAATGACAGAGGGTACTTCCTTTGCCGTAGCAAATGTTGAGGGAACAAGACCTGTTTTAATGGGTATAAATATTTCCTGCGAAGACGGTGTTTTAAAATTTGTTGCTATTGACGGCTACCGTCTTGCTATTAGAAAAATGAAGGTTGACGGAATAGGTGACTTTAACTTCATTATAAACGGCGGAATGCTTAATGAGGTTATTCGTTTAATTGCAGACAGAAACGAAGAAATACCCGTTAGTGTAGGAAGTAAAATGATTTCCTTTAATATTGACGGATATAATCTTATCTGCCGTCTTATAGAGGGAGAGTTTGTAAATTATCAAAGAACTATTCCTGCTGCACACAAACAGAAAATAACGGTAGTTGTTAGTGATATTTTAGGAATTCTTGACAGAATTTCACTTCTTATAAGCGATTCCTTCTCTACACCTGTAAGATGTATTGTAAATGAAGAAAATATTAATTTTTCCTGTGCTACTGCCGCTGGTAAGGCAACAGAGGTTTATGAGGTAGACCTGCAGGGAGACCCCTTTGAAATTGGTCTTTCTTCCCGTTATTTAACAGAAGCCTTAAAAGCAGTTGATGACGATATGGTACAGATTAAATTTGACTCTTCAAAACAGGGTGTTGTTATAGAACCTATGCAGGGTGACGACTATATGTATATGATAATGCCTATGAGGTTAAAGTAATGGCTTTAAAAGAAGTAAAAATAAAAGAAGATTTTATAAGACTTGATTCTCTTATGAAGTTATCTGACCTTGTTGCTACCGGCGGTCACGCTAAAATTGTTATACAAAACGGCGAGGTAAAGGTAAACGGCGAGGTTTGCACTATGAGAGGCAAAAAAATGAGAAACGGCGATTTTCTCGAATATGAACAATTGAAAGTAGTTGTTAAAAATGCTGATTAAAAAGGTCAGCGGAGTAAATTTCAGAAACCTTTTACCCTTTGAAATAGAGCCGGGGCCAATAACAAATATAATCTACGGACAGAACGCTCAGGGTAAAACAAATCTTTTAGAGGTTATGTGGCTTTTTACGGGGGCAAAAAGCTTTCGTACTACAAAGGACAACCTTTTAGTTTCCTTAAATAAAGAGGAAACAAAGATAAATATGGTTTTTGAAAAAGAAACAACAGAAAACAGCGCAAGTATTATTATAAAACAGAGAAGAAATGCAGTTTTAAATGAAAAAAAGTTAAACTCTGCTTCCCTTCTTGCAGGAAATTTCTGTGCCATTGTTTTTTCACCCGATGATTTAAACTTAATATCGGGCTCACCTGAAAAAAGAAGAAGATTTTTAGATATTGCCATTTCTCAGATATATCCTAAATACATAGAGGTTTTAAGAAGATATAACAGAGCCCTTGCTCAGCGAAATTTTATATTAAAGCAAATAAAAGAAAGCGGAAAAGAAGAAGATTTTCTTTTACCCTTTGAACAGCAAATGAGTATAGAGGGCAGTAATATTATAAAATACAGAAAAAGATATCTTCAAATATCAGAAGAATTTATAAAAGAAATTTATAGCGGTATTTCGGGTAAAAAAGAAGATTTTTCTGTTTTATATGAACCTTGTGTAGAAGCAGAAAACTTATTAAATAAGTTAAATGAGAAAAGAAAAGAAGATATATTAAGCGGTTTTAC
>JAZNQX010000116.1:0-10229 GCA_045590395.1 Acutalibacteraceae bacterium | reverse complement strand
TAATTTCTTATAAAAACCCTTATAAATTACTTAACGATTTAGGTCATAAAAGCACGGCGATTAATCCATCCCTTGTTCAGCTTAAAACCGATTTAACTAAAATTAAAGCCCTTACGGGAATTAAGCTTAACTGTGAGGTTTTAGCAATTAGTAACGGCAAAAAGCTTCGCAGTGAAACAGGGGAGTTGCTCTTTACAAAATACGGCATTTCAGGCCCCACTGTTTTACAGATTTCACGTTGCTTTGTAAACTTAAATGAAGCTTCTGTTAGAATCAATTTTATGTGCGATAAAAATTTTGTCCAGGTTAAAGAACTGCTGATAAACAGAAGAAAAATGTTCACTGGACGAAATGCAGAGTACTTTTTTACGGGTGTTTTTCCAAAAATGGTGGGACATACCTTGCTTAAAATAGCCGGTATTTCCTTGCAGGATGGTATTAGCAAAATAACCGATAATCAACTAAATACCCTTGCGGAAAATATTGTAGGTTTTGAGCTTAAGGTAATAGGCAATAACGGCTTTGAAAACGCTCAGGTAACTGCAGGCGGAATTAAAACCGATGAATTCAGCTCTGAAACTTTGGAATCATTAAGACATAAAGGTCTATATGCAATAGGTGAAATTCTGGATATTGACGGTGACTGCGGCGGCTTTAATCTGCAATGGGCTTGGTCAAGCGCTGCTGCGGCGGCAGAGGGGATATGTAATGATACTGCTAAATAACATAAATTTGCCGCTAAACACCTCTTTTTATAATATCCCTGCAGTTTTGTGTCCGATTTTAAAGGTTAAACCAAACGAAATTTTAAGCGCTAAGCTTCATAAAAAATCTATTGATGCGCGTAAGAAAGAGCAGATTTGTTTTTGCTGTTCTTTTAAAATTTCACTAAATGAAAAAACTGAAAAGCGTATTCTACAAAAATATAAAAATGCGGTTTTGTTTACCGAGGAAAAATATAACTGGTGCAAAAATGCAGAATGTGATTTCAGACCTGTCGTTGTAGGCTTTGGTCCTGCAGGAATGTTTGCCGCACTACTTCTTGCCCGTTCGGGTATGAGGCCAATAGTTATTGAGCGCGGCGACTGTGTGGAAAACAGAATTAAAAAAGTAAAAGAATTTTTCGATGGCGGAAGTCTTGACTCTGAATCTAACATTCAGTTTGGTGAGGGCGGTGCAGGTACTTTTTCGGACGGTAAACTTACAACGGGCATTAAGAATAAACGTTGCTCTACAGTTATAGAAACCTTTAATGAGTTCGGTGCACCTGATAATATCCTTTATGAAGCAAAGCCACATATAGGAACAGATATTTTAGTGAAAATAGTTAAAAATATAAGAAATGAAATTTTAAGCCTTGGCGGTGAAATTTTATTTAACACTAAAGTAATTTCATTAGGGTATAAAAACGGTGAGATAAATTCTGTAAAACTCATCGATGGTGCCGAAATTTCCACTAAAGCCGTTATTTTAGCTACAGGTCACTCTGCACGCGATGTTTTCAAATTCCTTTGTGACAGCAATATTGCAATGGAAAGAAAGCCCTTTGCTATGGGGGTAAGAATTGAACATTTGCAAAAGGATATAAATAAATCGCTCTACGGTGATTTATATGACAGTGAATATCTTGGTGCCGCGCCATATAAGCTTGCGGTGCACTTGCCGAGTGGTAGGTCGGTTTATACTTTTTGTATGTGCCCGGGCGGTTATGTAATTAATGCTTCAAGTGAAGAAAACTCGGTTACGGTTAACGGAATGAGTAACAGTAAGCGCGACGGTGAAAACGCCAACAGCGCTCTGCTTGTAAATGTAACGCCTGACGATTTAGAGGGAAATGATGTTCTTGAAGGCTGTCGGCTTCAGCAGAGCATTGAACAAAAGGCTTACAGTGTTGGTAACGGTAAAGTGCCGATAACTACCGTAGGAAATCTTCTTTATGGTGAAACTGCAAAAATAGGTAAGGTAAAGCCTACCGTTAAGCCCGATACCGAATTTGCCGATTTAAACGATATTTTCCCAAGCTTTATAACTGCATCTTTAAAGGAAGCTTTGCCGTTGCTTGATAATAAACTGTCAGGCTTTGCCGAAAAGCAGGCAATAATCTCTGCACCCGAAACACGAAGCTCATCTCCTGTGAGAATAATTCGAAACGGCGACTATGAATCTATAAGCGTTAAAGGTCTTTACCCTTGCGGTGAAGGGGCAGGGTATGCAGGCGGAATTGTATCAGCAGCAGTTGACGGTCTTATGTGTGCAGAAAGCTTACTTGATTCTATTAGATAAAATTTTACAAAAACTAAGGATAAATATGTTACTTTATTGTATTATTTCCCAAAATGTGAGGAATGACAAAAAAATAACAAAAAAGTCTTGAAAAATACCGCATTTTAGGATAAAATAATAAAAGCAAAAACTTGTAATATTTTTAGGAGGTTTTTCCAATGGTTAAAGTTGCTATTAATGGTTTTGGCCGTATCGGCCGTCTCGCTTTCAGACAGATGTTTGGTGCTGAGGGTTATGAAGTTGTTGCTATCAACGACCTTACCAGCCCTGCAATGCTCGCTCATCTTCTGAAGTATGACTCTGCTCAGGGTAGATATGCTCTTGCTGATACCGTTGTTGCTGGTGAAGACAGCATCACTGTTGACGGTAAGACTATCAAAATTTATGCTGAAAAGAATGCTGCTGATCTTCCTTGGGGCGAAATCGGTGTAGACGTTGTTCTTGAGTGTACCGGTTTCTACTGCTCAAAAGAGAAGTCACAGGCTCATATTGATGCCGGTGCTAAGAAGGTTGTTATTTCTGCTCCCGCAGGCAAAGACCTTCCCACTATCGTTTACAGCGTAAACGAAAACACTCTTACTGCTGATGATAAAATTATCTCTGCAGCTTCCTGCACCACCAACTGTCTTGCTCCTATGGCTGACACTCTTAACAAATATGCTCCTATCCAGAGCGGTATTATGACTACTGTTCACGCTTGGACAGGCGACCAGATGGTACTTGACGGTCCTCACAGAAAGGGTGACCTTCGTCGTGCTCGTGCCGCTGCTTGCAACATCGTTCCTAACAGCACCGGCGCTGCTAAGGCTATCGGTCTTGTTATCCCCGAACTCAACGGCAAGCTCATCGGTTCTGCACAGCGTGTTCCTGTTCCTACCGGTTCTACCACTATTCTTGTTGCTGTTGTTAAGGGCAAAGATGTAACTGTTGAAGGTATCAACGCTGCTATGAAGGCTGCTTCAAGCGCTTCCTTCGGTTACACTGAGGAACAGCTCGTTTCTTCTGATATCATCGGTATTACCTACGGTTCTCTCTTCGATGCTACTCAGACTATGGTTACTAAGATTGACGACGATACCTATCAGGTACAGGTTGTTTCTTGGTACGACAACGAAAACTCTTACACCAGCCAGATGGTTCGTACCATTAAGTACTTCGCTGAAATCTAATAAGAGTTTATCTTTTAACTTTAATCGCCCTCATAAGAGGGCGATTTTTGTATTGTTTTTTCTTATTAAAATGTATATAATATTATTGTTAATATTTTTTAGAGGTGAAATAAATGCGCTTGGCGGGTATTCTTATGCCTATATTTTCTTTACCGTCCGAATACGGAATTGGAACTTTTGGTAAAGAATCATATAAATTTGTTGATTTTTTAAAAAAAGCAGGGCAGAGCTATTGGCAGATTCTTCCTCTTTCTCCCACAAGCTTCGGTGATTCACCCTATCAGTCTTTTTCTGCTTATGCAGGAAATCCGTATTTTATTGACCTTGATATCTTAAATGAAGAAGGGTATCTTGAAAAAAACGAATATAATACAATAAATTGGGGCGAAGCTTCAGCTATAGATTATGCACTTCTTTATCAAAAGCGCTATGCCGTTTTGAGAAAGGCATACTTAAGGTTCATTGACTCACCTGATAAAAAGTATATAAAATTTAAAAAAGATAATGCAAAGTGGCTTGATGACTATGCGCTTTTTATGGCTATAAAAAATGCAAATAACGGTAAAAGCTGGAATGAGTGGGATAGTTCATTAAAATTCAGAGAAAAAACTGCTATTACAGAAGCCGAGAAACTGTATGTAGATGACATTGAATTTTTTAAATGTCTTCAGTATTTTTTTGAAAAACAATGGTTTAGTTTAAAGAAATATGCCAACGAAAATGGTATTAAAATTATTGGAGATATCCCCATTTATGTTTCTTATGACAGTGCTGATGTGTGGTGTAACCCCAAACAGTTTGACTTAAATAAGGATTTAATGCCTAATGTAGTAGCGGGTTGTCCGCCGGATGAGTTTTCAAAAAAAGGTCAGTTGTGGGGTAATCCTATTTATAACTGGAGTGTTATGAAGAAAGAAGTTCAGCCGTATAGTTGGTGGATAAGCAGAATTGAATATACTTTAAAGCTATATGATGTAATACGAATTGACCATTTCAGAGGCTTTGAATCCTTTTATACCATACCTTTTGGTGATGAGGATGCTACAAATGGCAAGTGGAAAAAGGGACCTGGTATTTCATTCTTTAAATATCTAAATAAAAAGTTTGAAAATCTGCCCATTATTGCTGAAGATTTAGGTTTTATGACCGATGAAGTGAAGAAAATGCTTGATTTGTCGGGTTATCCCGGAATGAAGGTTCTGGAATTTGCCTTTGACAGTTGTTCTGACAGCGAGTATCTTCCGCATAATTGCACCAAAAACTGTGTTGTTTATACCGGAACACATGATAATGATACAGTAATCGGCTGGAGTAAGACACTCTCTGACGATAATTTGAAATTTGCCAAAGATTATATGCAGGTAGAGAAAGAGGATTTAATTAACTGGTCAATGATAAAAACAGCGTACGCCACAGCGTCGGACACAGTAATTATTCCTATGCAGGATTTTATAGGTGCAGGCAGTGAAGCCCGTATAAATACACCGTCAACGCTGGGGAATAACTGGATATGGCGAATAAAAGCTGAATGTATAAACGACTGGCTTGCAGAAATTATTTATAAATATACAAATACCTATAGAAGAACAAAAAAAGAAGATAGTTAACTATCTTCTTTTTTTTTCTCTATACTCGCAAGGGGTTACGCCCGTTATTTTCTGAAAAACTCGGTTAAAGTTTCTAACTGTATTGTAGCCTACATTTGAAGCGATAGAAGTAATAGTGTCGTCAGTTTTCCTTAGCATTTTGCAGGCGGCGTTTATCCTTAGTGTATGAATATACTCATTAAAACCCATTCTGAATTTATCTTTAAATAAATGGGATATATAATATTTGTTAATGTGCAAAGCTTTTTGCAGGTCGTCAAGATGTATATCATTGGTGAAATTGTTATTACAATAGTCGATTATGCCTGAAATTACATCAGGGTTTGACTGATTTGCAGGTACAAACTTACAGTTTTCAAAAATTTCAGCGCATATAAGCTTACAGTAGGCAACTCTTTTAAGTACATCAAACTCTGACGGGTTCATTTTACTGTCATACATTTTTTTAATATATTTTGTATGACTTGGGCAGTCATCGTGGTTGATGATAGGATTAACAGGAACGCAAGAGGTAATTTTTTTCGCATATTCCTCGAAAATATTTGCGCTGAATATCAGATTATATGATTTGAATTTGCTATTGTTATCACAAATGTAGTAGTGGCTTTGATTAGGAAAGGATATAACCGACTGACCTTTGTGGACGGTATATGAGACAGAATCAATTATTGCCTCAAAGCTTCCGCTGATACAGCATATAATTTCAAACTCATTATGCAAGTGAACCTCTTTTACAAGATAATTAGCCAAAGATATATGAGCAACCTCGTGGTCTTGTTCATAAAACATTTCTATCAACTCCGCCTTTATATTAGCACATAGAAAAAATTTTTACAATATAATTTTGTATTTATTGCTGTTTTCTAAAAAATATTGACTTATTTTGTAAAATATGTTAACATTTTATGTATAAAAATTTAGGAGGGTTAGTAATGATGAAAACTAACTTTAAAAAGTTTGCTCTTCTTATTGCGCTGGTTATCTCTTTACTTGCTTTTGTGGTTGTTCCCGCATTTGCTGACGAAGTAACTGGCACAAGTGACGGCTCTGTATCTGTTACAGAAGACGTTGAAACCTCTGAGTATACTGATTTTGATGCTGCTTCTGCGTATCTTGATGAGTATACCACAAACAAATCAGATGATGCTGATTTCGAAACAAATGTTAAAATTGCGCTTGATACTGTAAGAAGTGAAATTCCTACCTTTGCTTCTTTCTGGGCATTACTCCCGCCACTTATAGCTATTGCACTTGCTCTTATCACTAAGGAAGTTTATTCTTCTCTCTTTATTGGTATTGTTGCAGGTGGTTTACTTGCCGCAAACTTCAATATTACTCATACTGTTGATAATGTTATCGGCAGGGGTCTTATTGATGCCGTTTCGGGCACAGCAGGTATTTTTGTTTTCCTGGTTATCCTTGGTATAATGGTTGCTCTTATTAATAAATCGGGAGGTTCTGCCGCTTTTGGCAGATGGGCTTCCAAGAACATTAAATCCAGAGTTGGCGCCTCTCTTGCCACCTTTGTGCTTGGCGTACTCATCTTTATAGATGACTATTTCAACTGCTTGACCGTTGGTTCAATTATGCGTCCTGTAACCGATGCTAACAAGATTTCCCGTTCTAAGCTTGCTTACTTAATTGATGCTACTGCCGCTCCTGTTTGTATGATAGCTCCTATTTCTTCCTGGGCTGCTGCAGTTGCAAGCTATGCAGAAGAAGGACAAGGCCTTAAACTCTTTATTGAGGCTATTCCTTATAACTTCTACTCATTACTTACCTTCGTATTTATTATAACAATTACCCTTATGAAATTTGACTACGGTCCTATGAAGAAGCATGAAGCTAATGCTTTGAACGGCGACCTTTTCACTTCAGGCAAAGAAAATGCTGCTGAAAACGAAGAGATGGAAAAGGGAAATGAAAAAGGAATTATCCTTGATATTATTTTCCCGATTATCGTTCTTATCGTTTGCTGTGTATTTGCTCTTGTTTATAATGGTAACGGGAATTCTCTTAAAGGTCTTAACTTTATCGAAGCCTTCTCCAATACCGATGCAACAGTCGGTTTGCCTTGGGGAGCACTTATAGCTCTTATTATATCTATTATTTACTTTGCTATAAGACGTGTTGTTTCCTTTAAAGAATCTATGGACAGCATTCCCAAGGGCTTTAAGGCTATGGTATCTGCTATCTTGATTCTTACAATGGCTACTGCCCTTAAGAATATGACCGGTCTTCTCGGTGCAAAGGTATACGTTGCTATGCTTATGAATAATGCTGCTGGACTGCAGTTATTCTTACCTGCAATTATATTCTTGGTTGCTTGTTTTCTTTCTTTTGCAACTGGTACTTCTTGGGGAACCTTCGGAATTCTTATTCCTATCGTTACTGCAATATTCCCCGATAACCACAACCTTATGATTATTGGCATATCCGCTTGTCTTGCAGGAGCTGTGTGTGGTGACCACTGCTCACCAATTTCGGATACAACCATTATGTCATCCGCAGGTGCTCAGTGTGACCACTTAAATCATGTATCTACCCAGTTATCTTATGCCATAACTGTTGCAGCTGTATCCTTTGTTAACTTCATTATCGCTCCTTTCATTATGAATGCGTGGATTTCTTTGGCTGTTGCTGTAGTTATGATGGTTGCTGTTCTGTTTGTTATTAAACTTATAACAGATAAAAAGAAAGCTAAAGCGTAAAATATCTTGAATTTATTACCGACTCTGTGTATAATGGAGTCGGTAATTTTTTTTTGTTTGGTGGTGAGCAAAACGGAACGCGTTAAGGAAATTGAGCGCAGTATAATAAAAAAATACCGCAAGGCTATATGGAATCCGTTTTGCGGTGCGCTGAATGAATATGATTTAATTAAAGAGGGCGACAAAATAGCGGTATGTATATCGGGCGGTAAAGACTCGGTGTTACTTGCTAAATGTATTCAGGAACTTCACCGTCACTCTAAAATACCTTTTGAGGTATTATATATTTGTATGGACCCAGGGTATAGAAAAGATAATAGGGAACTGCTGGAATTTAATGCAATACTACTCCAAATCCCTATAGAAATTTTTGAAAATTCTATTTTTGATATTGTGCATGAGGTTGATGGCTCACCTTGTTATTTATGTGCAAGAATGCGCCGTGGTGCACTTTATGCTAAAGCACAGGAGCTTGGCTGTAATAAAATAGCTCTTGGCCACCATTTTGATGATGTTATTGAAACGGTGCTTATGAGTATGATGTATTCGTCAGAAATTAAAACAATGCTACCAAAACTTCATAGTAGTAATTTTGAGAATATGGAGCTTATTCGACCGCTTTACAAGGTTAAGGAAAAGGATATAGTCGCTTGGGCACGGAATAACGAGCTTAAATTTCTTCAGTGTGCCTGCCGTTTTACCGAGGACAGTGAAATTTACGAAGGGCTTTCAAAACGTAAGGAAATTAAAAATTTAATTGCAAAAATAAAGGAAACAAACCCGGTGGCAGACGATAATATTTTCAGAAGTCTGCATAATGTAAATCTTTCCCAAATTGTCGGTTGGCGTAACGCCGATAAAGAGGAACTTCATTCCTTTCTTGAAAAATATTAAAACCCGAGAAATTTTCTCGGGTTTTATTTTTTATTCGGTTCTCAGTGCTACAACCGGGTCTTTTTTTGCGGCACTTCTTGAAGGAATAATTCCTGAAAGAAGTGTAAGCAGAACACTGATTACTATAAGCGCTATTGCAACGGGAACAGGAAGAATTGCCGTTAAATTGTTCAGTCCTGTAAGATGGCGCAAAATCGCGTTTATGGGTATACATAGCAGATATGTCAGCAATACACCAAGCAGACCGGACGAAAAACCGATTATTACGGTTTCGGCAATAAACATACTTGAAACATTCTTCTTTGATGCGCCTATTGCTCTGAGAATACCTATTTCCTTGGTTCTTTCCTGTACCGAAATTAAGGTAATAACACCTATCATAATTGAAGAAACTATAAGGGATACGGCAACAAAGGCTATAAGAACATAGGTTATTGCATTAATAATTGTTGTCACAGAAGACATCATTATTCCTACATAGTCGGTGTAGGTTATTTCAGCCAAGGTATCAACACCATCGTTATATTCTTTGATTACCTCTTCAATAATATCCTTGTTTTCAAAGCTTGAAGCGTAAAGATTAATTGTTGAAGGATTATCAAGGTCAATATATCCAAGTTTTATAAGATTATCCTCATAGGTGGAATCAGAAAATTCTAAAACCTTATCGTGATACTGGGCGCATTGTTCGGTTGTGTAGCTGCCAAGTGCATTATTTAACATGGCGGCTAATTGTTTATCTCCAACACCTGATAACTGTGCAGCAATACCTTGCGCATACTGAGCAGTGATTTGCTGTGTCAGCATTTCGGTATAAAGTTCATTAATTTCTTCATCTGTCATATCCGCAATATAATCGGCAATATCCGCATTGCTCATTCCTGTCTGTCCGGATAGGGCAGTGGTAAGCGTTTCTGTCATTTTATCGCGGTTCATACCCTTAAGAGCTTCACTGATACGGCTGTCTAAAAACTCTTTCGATGGTATACTCATAATTTTAATATAAGACTCAGCTTTTTCGCTGTCTGACAGTGAATTTACATATTTCTTGAACTCTGCTTCCTTTTCTACATCGGTCATATCACCTGTAGCTTCCTTAAAGGGCAGATTGGTGAAAATGTCCCTTGTAGGCGCGTCAAGCTGTGCTTTTATTGCCGCAGAGTCCTGAGACTGCTCAACAATATATTCGGTAAGCAGGTGAGTATAAGCAATATTTGAGCCCGAAAGCATAGCAGAAACAGCGTCGGCATTAGGCTTGATTATACCTGTTACCTTTAAAGTTATGCCGTTGTCATACAGATATTTAAGACCTGTAGAGGTATCTCGAAGGTCGGTATAGGTTTTTGTTGTTTCATCGTAAATATAGCAGTCAGAATTTAATACGGTTTTAAATTCAAGAGCGCAAATATCCTCATAGCTCCAGCTTTTAGACTCATAGGTTATTTCTGTCTTATTTACAGCGGCATCGATAATTTTGTCAATTTCTTCCTTTGATTCAAGACCGAGAGCATATAACGTCATATCGTCAAGCTCATTATTTTCGTCCAAGATAAGCACTATTTCGT
>JAZNQX010000115.1:0-3480 GCA_045590395.1 Acutalibacteraceae bacterium | reverse complement strand
CGGCGACGCTAATGCGAAGGGGTGAATATGTCACCTGCTGGGCGGTGTTTATAATACAGCCGTTATCCTTTTCGCCTCTTTTTGCGCTAAGTACAAAAAGTCCGTAAGAAATATTGTTCAGTGCCTTTTCGTTTATCATAAGAAAACTCCTTTAATTTATCTCTACTATAAATATAGTTTAACACTAAGTTGAACTATTGACAATTATTATTTTTTAAATTATCATTTAAAATATGCAAGGAGGGATGAAATGAAGAACAAAATGCTTTATAAAGTCTGCAGAAGCGGTATTTTTGCGGCAATAATTTGTGTTCTTTCTTTTATTAATTTCCCTTTTGGCGCTGTGTCGGTTTCTATGGCAACATTGGGTATTATGCTTGTGGGCTGTGTTTTGCCACCGTTGGAATCGGCTATGTCATCTGTTACATACATTTTGATAGGGGTTATTGGAATTCCTGTATTTTCGGGTGGAAGCGGAGGTATCGGTGTTCTGTTTGGACCTACCGGCGGATATATTTGGTCATATCCGTTATTAGCTGCCATAGTTTCAGCTTTTTGTCAAATAAGAACTAAAAAAAAGAGCTATAAATATATTTTTGCTTTTATAGGCTGTTTGGTTGGAAGTATCATTTGTTATACACTTGGTGCTTTTCAATACACTTTAGTGACGGGCAGTAGCGCTTATATGGCACTTTTTGTTTGTGTAATCCCCTTTGTTCCTATTGATGTGTTGAAAATGGTATGTGCTTGTGTTATAGGGCTATCAATTAAAACGAGATTATTTGGAAGTGAAAAAACTAATGAAAAATAAACTTTATATTATTTCTCACACCCATTGGGACAGAGAGTGGTATATGAGCTTTGAAAGTCACAGAGCGAGACTGGTAGAGCTTATGGATTCTCTTATTGAAAAAATGGAAAAGGAGCCATCTTATAAATATTTTCATCTTGATGGACAAACAATCGTAATAGAGGATTATCTTGAAATAAAGCCACAGCTGAAACAGCGCCTTGATGCGCTTATTAGAAGTGGCAGAATACAGGTGGGACCTTGGTATATTTTGCAGGATGAAACCCTTATCTCAGGCGAAGCAAATATAAGAAATATGCTTGAGGGATATCGCTTCTGTAAAGAAAATGAATATCCTATAACAAAGGTTGGATATTTTCCGGATGCATTTGCTAATATTTCTCAGGTACCCCAGATTCTCAGCGGCTTTGGAATAGATAATGCGGTTTTCGGCAGAGGCATTGGCGCTGTTATGGCTGATAATAAAGTCGGTGAGGTTGCTGATGATAAGGAACTTATTTGGGAGGGCGCTGATAATACAAGAATTATTGGTATAATGTTTACCGAATGGTATGATAATGCAAATGAAATGCCTACAGACAAGCAGTTGTGCAAGGCAAAGATGGAAAAAATGATTGGGCTTTTCAAGAAGTATTCAAAAACAAGCCATTGGCTTGGAATGAACGGAAGCGACCATCAACCCATTCAGCAGGATTTGACAGAGGCATTAAGTATTGCGCGGGAGCTTTACGGTGATGAACTAGAAATTGTTCATAGTAATTTCAATGAGTATATTTCTGCGTTGCGTTCTCAAAAAGAAAAATTCACTGTTGTAAACGGAGAACTTACAGGTCAGAAGACCTCGGGAAAATCTCCTATTTCAGATACGGCATCAACACATCAACCGCTAAAAAACAAAAACCACAGGGTGCAAAATTTATTTGAGCAGCAAAGTGAACCTATAAGTGTTATGTCATATCTTTGTGGAGACATCTACAGAAGTGAATTTTTGCGTTACGGCTGGAAAAAACTTATGCAAAATCACCCGCACGATTCTATTTGCGCCTGTAGCTGTGATGATGTTGCTATACAAATGTCGGCGCGTTTTGATTGCGCAAAAGATGTTGGAGAATATATCAGAAACGAAGCGGCGGAATATATAGCGAACAATATTGATACGTCCTGTCTTTCGGATAAAAATATCGTTGTTTTCCATACAAATCCCTTTAAAACAAAAGGTGTGGTAACAGCTGAGGTGTGGCTGTCTGAACCTAAAGATTTTTACATAACCGATATTAACGGCAATGTTGTAAATGCTCATATTGTGCATCACGGCAATCAGTTTACCTTTAAATTACCAAAGGATAAATTCCGCGTTGCCATTAGAGACCATAAATATACTGTGAAATTCCCTGCAGTACTTTCGGGTGTGGGTTATACTGTTTTCAAGGTTAATTTCGGCAAGAAAGAAAATAGAAAAACCGACTTAATTGTTTACAATAAAGGTGCGGAAAACAAATATATAAAATTTCTTATTGAAGATGACGGCACAATTACCCTTTATGATAAAATTTCAAATAAGAAGTACAAAGGGTTGAACCTTATTGAAGATAGCGGAGATAAGGGTGAGGGATATAATTATAGGGGCACTGAGGATGGAAAAATTGTTTATGCAAGGCCTGTAGAAATTACTGTTAAAGAAAAAAGTGAATTTTTTGCGACCTTTAAAATTAAAAGTGTTATCGATATTCCGAAAGGGTTGAATGAACAGAGAAATAGAAGCGAAGAAACACATTCTCATATTATTGATACATTTGTTACAATAACCTCGGACAGCAGAAGACTTGATTTTTCTCTTACAATTAATAATCAAAGTGAAAACCACCGTTTGCGCACACTTTTTACAACCGATATAGATACGCCGTATGTTTATGCTGACGGACAGTTTGATGTGATAAAAAGAGAAATTCAACCTTATGAAAACTGGGAAAATCCCAGCTACAATCAGCGCTTACAGGCTTTTGTGGAATTACATAATGAAAAGCATGGCTTGATGGTGGCATCCAGAGGCTTAAACAGCTACGAGGTACTTCGTGATGGGAACAATACCATAGCATTAACTTTACTTCGTGCTGTAGGAACGCTGGGAGACTGGACTTGGGGACAAATGTCCAATCCGCTTATGCAGGTAAAGGGTGAAATTACCCTTGAGTATTCTATTATTCCTTATGAAATACAGGAAAAGGCACAGGCGTACAGCGAGGCTTATGCATTTAGTAGTGATTATTTGTTTGCTTTTGAAACTGATTGTCATACTGGTAAACTGCCACAAAGTAAGACCTTTGTAAAATTTGATGGTGATTTTATCAGATGCTCAGCTATTAAAAAGGCTGAAAACAATAGTGATGTTGTTATGCGTCTTTATAATGTGAGTGAAGAAAATAAAGAGTTTTCGATTAAGTCTGACGGCATTTCTCTTAAAGGACAGACAAATCTTGCAGAAGATAAAAACAGTCATTTTGATGAGTCTGAAATAGGCACTAAAAAAATTGTTACATTAAGATTTGAATAAAAAATTGCTTCTCGAAAAGAGAAGCAATTTTTTTATAAAGATTTAATATATTCATTTATCGCCTTTGCGGCGGTTTTTCCTGCGCCCATAGCAGAAATTACAGTAGCGGCACCTGTTA
>JAZNQX010000114.1:0-2076 GCA_045590395.1 Acutalibacteraceae bacterium | reverse complement strand
GTCTGCCTTCAGGCATAATACCCATTTTATTTTCTTTTCTAACTTCCATTAAATTTCACCTAACATACAGTATAATAATTACAACTAATATATAATAATATAAGGTGTCATACTCTGTCAAGGTTTAGTTGTTGACAAACTCTTTTTTTAGGGTAAAATAGTTATATAAGCAAAAAAAGAGGAAATTAAAATGAAAAAACTTTTATGTGTTTTACTGGTTGTCTTTGCGGTACTTTCTCTCCTTACGGGGTGTAAAACGAAAAAGGACAGCGATAAAATAAGTATTGTAACAACGGTTTTTCCATGCTATGATTTTGCAAGGGCTATAGCAGGAGATAAGGCCGAAATAACAATGCTGGTGCGCCCTGGAAGTGAAAGCCACAGCTTTGAGCCAACGCCTGCCGATATGAAGAAAACAGCCGACTGCGATATTTTTATACTTATCGGCGGCGAGAGTGAAGACTGGGCACAGCGCCTTGCAGACACGAACGAAAAAAATGAAAGAACAACCGTAACTCTGAAGGACAGCGTAACCCTTCTTTGTGCTGACGACCATGCTGAGTATGAAGGTCACGCACACGAATATGACGAGCATATCTGGACCTCTCCCCAGAATGCTGTAAAGATGTGCCGCGCTGTATGTGACGCGCTGTGCGCTAAAGACAGCAGGAATAAAGATTTTTATGAAGCGAATTTTGAAAAGTATAAAAATGAAATTTTAGGTCTTGATGCAGAGTTTAAGGCTTTGTCGCATGATGATAACAAAACCCTTGTTTTTGGCGACCGTTTTCCGTTTCTTTATTTTGCAAAGGAATATTCATTTGAGTACAAAGCGGCTTTTCCGGGCTGCACAGAACAGACCGAGCCCGATATAAATACCCTTAAAAAGCTTATCGAATTTATAAAAAAAGAAAACATATCCACCGTTTTTTATACTGAGTTTTCATCACAAAAAACGGCTGATATGTTGGTTAGTGAAACAAATGCAAAAAAGCAGCTTTTCCACTCATGCCACAATGTTACAAGAGAGGAATGGGAGAAGGGAGAAACCTATGTTTCTCTTATGAAAAATAACCTTGAAGCTTTAAAAAATGCTCTAAAATAAAGAAAAAACTTTAAAAAATGGGTTTACTTATTGAGTTGTTTCTGCTACAATGTAGAAGGTGATTAAAATGAAAAAGAATGTTGCAGTTATAGGCTACGGTGGACAGGGTGCATGGCACTGTAATCAGATTTTAAACAGTGATGTTGTAGCTCTTACCGGTACATATGATATTCGTGAAGTAAGAAGAACGGCAGCAAAGGAAAACGGCATTTTCGTTTATGATTCCAATGAAGCAATACTTAAGGACGAAAATGTAGAAATAGTTGTTATTGCTATTCCTAATGACGACCATCTTGAATGGGTAATAAAGGCTTTAAAGGCAGGTAAAAATGTTATTTGCGAAAAGCCTGTTGAAATGAGCGTAGCCGCTCTTGATAAAATGATTGCCGCCGCAAAGGAATCAGGTAAGCTTTTTAGCGTTCATCAGAACAGACGCTGGGATGTAGACTTCCTTGCTATGAAGAAACTTAAAGAAAGCGGCGAAATCGGTAAGATAATCAATATTGAATCCCGTGTTCACGGCTCCCGTGGTATTCCGTCTGACTGGAGATGCCAAAAGGCTCACGGCGGCGGTATGATTCTTGACTGGGGCGTTCACCTTATTGACCAGTTGCTTCAGATTTTCGGTGACGAGGAAATTGACACTGTATACTGCGAGAACACCTACATAACAAACAAGGAAGTTGACGACGGCTTTAAGCTGACAATGCGCTTTAAATCAGGACAGCGCGGTTATGTAGAGGTTGGCACCTATAACTTTATAGCATTACCCAGATTCTATATGCAGTGCGAAAAGGGTACCGCCCTTATTACCGACTGGAGAGAGAAGACTAAGGTTGCTAAAATGAAGGCGTGGAATGAAAAGGATGTTCTGCCCGTTCAGACTGCCGCAGGTATTACCAAAACTATGGCGCCCAGAGATGAAATTACTATTGACGAGTATGAAATAGAGCGCCCCATAAGTGATGTTC
>JAZNQX010000113.1:0-12761 GCA_045590395.1 Acutalibacteraceae bacterium | reverse complement strand
AGAAATTCGGTTAAAACGGTGTGGCGCTCGTATATTCTTTCAGCAACCTCTATACCTTCGCTTGTCAGGAACAAAAAACCGTCTTTGTCGGTAACAAGAAAACCGCCTTTTTTAAGCAAACCTACGGCGCGGCTGACACTTGGTTTTGAAAAGCCCATATACTCACAAACATCTATAGAGCGAACGGTATTGCTTTTTTTTGATAAAACGTAAATGGATTCAAGATACATCTCGCCTGATTCCTGTAAACGCATTAAAGCACCTCCGAGCAAATTTTATACACTATTTAAAATATACCACAGAAGGTATAAAAATGCAAGTTATTATACATTATATATATTATGTGTAAAGAGGGAGAGAAGTGGGAAAAATAAATATTAAATTGACAAAGATATTCTTTAAGTGTATAATAAACACAAGTAAAAAGGCTATGGAGATGCAAAAGTGGAAAAATATGTAATTGAGGGCGGAAAAGCTTTACACGGTGAAGTACATATAAGCGGCGCAAAAAATGCGGCCGTGGCAATTCTGCCTGCAGTTTTATTGGCGGAAAGCCCTTGCATTATTGAAAATTTGCCTGATATATCCGATGTTGACCTTATTTTAAAAACCATGGTAAAACTTGGCGCAAAGGTCAGTAAAATAGATAATCAAACTGTAGAAATTGACCCTTCGGCAGTAAATTCTTATATAGTTACTAAAGATATGAGCAGCGGTATGCGTGCTTCAAGCTATTTTTTAGGCGCATTGCTTGGCAGAATGAATAAAGCCAAGGTGGCGCCTCCCGGTGGCTGTGATTTTGGTGTCAGACCTATTGACCAGCACATAAAGGGCTTTGAGGCTATGGGTGCCGTTGTTTCTTGTGAAAGGGATATGGTTGTCTGCAAGGCAAAGGAACTTAATGGCAATTATATTTATCTTGATATGGTAACTGTGGGCGCTACCATAAATATTATGCTTGCCGCCGTTAAGGCAAAGGGTATGACGGTTATTGAAAATGCGGCAAGAGAGCCTCATATAGTTGACCTTGCTAACTTCTTAAACTCTATGGGCGCAAATATAATGGGCGCAGGTACCAGCGTTATTAAAATACGCGGTGTAGAAAAGCTTAACGGTACATCCTACCATATAATTCCCGACCAGATAGAAGCAGGTACCTATATGGTTGCCGCCGCCGCCACACGCGGTGATGTTACAATAACAAATGTTACTCCAAAGCATCTTGAATCTATTATTGCAAAGCTTATAGAAGCAGGCGCCTCTGTTACACAGTATGATGAAGCGGTAAGGGTGCAGATGGATAAAAGACCCAGAAGATGTCAGGTAAAAACAATGCCTCATCCCGGCTTTCCTACCGATATGCAGCCGCAGATAGCTACCTTGCTGTCGTTGGCTGAGGGCGAAAGCATAGTTACCGAAGGTGTGTGGGACAACCGTTTCCGCTATGTTGAAGAACTTAAAAAGATGGGCGCAGATATTCGTGTAGAGGGTAAACGCGCAATAATTGTGGGTAAAGAGGAACTTTCTCCTGCAACGGTAAACGCTACCGACCTTCGCGCAGGTGCGGCTATGGTAATAGCAGGTCTTATGACCAAAGGCAAAACAACGGTACAGGATATTATGTATATTGACCGCGGTTATGAAGGTCTTGTTGAAAAGCTTACAAATCTGGGCGCCTCAATACGCCGCGTTTCAGAATAATATATTATATATGTAAGGTAAAAGAAGATGGCAAAGTTCTGTTCACTGTTTAGCGGCAGTAAGGCTAACTGCACATATATAAGCGGCTCGGGCGGCGCTGTACTTGTTGACGCCGGCGCTTCCTGCAAGTCTATTTTAAAGGCTGTTGAGGAAATAAATGAAAATATCGAAAATATAAGGGCTATACTTATTACCCATACCCACAGCGACCATATAAAAGGTCTTAAGGGTCTTACTAAAAAACTGGGTGTTCCCGTAATGGCAAATGATAAAACAATAAATGCTCTTTGTGAGCTGGGCGCGGTAAGTGACGAAACCCAGCTTATTTCCATAGAACATCATATAGATACAGATTTTGGCAGGGTGGTACGGTTTGATACCATGCACGACAGTCCAGGCTCAAGCGGATATAGTATAATTCTTCCCGATGAAAATAAAATCTCTGTGTGTACCGACCTTGGTGTTGTGACCGAGCAGGTAAGAAAAGAAATTAAGGGCAGTAACCTTGTACTTATAGAATCAAACCACGATTTAAGAATGCTTCAAAACGGGCCGTATCCGCCTGAACTTAAAATACGAATTGCAGGGGAGAGAGGACACCTTTCAAACTCTGCCTGTGCGGCTGAGCTGCCGAACCTTTTGAAAAATGGCACAACCCGTTTTGTTCTGGGTCATATAAGTGAAAATAATAATTTGCCTGCTCTGGCGCTGCGTACAAATCAGGCGTCACTTATGGATGCGGGGGCAAAAGATAAAAAGGATTATCTGATGTTCTGTGCGGCAAAAGAAAACCGCGAAGTTATATATATTTAAAAAAACATAAAAAAAGGCTTGACTGAGGGTTGCGTTTGTGATATAATCGTTGTACCTCTTAGGAGTCTTTTTTTTTGTGTGGACTCTGTTCTGACAATGCCTAAACGGCGCAATGTGTGCTTCTTTCCGTCAGGCGACATACGACGGAAGGTGCGCTTAAAGGCTAAACTGAGGGAGGCGTTTACTGCAATTTTGCAGCAAAAATATATTTCCGTAAAGCGGGAGGTGCCGTTATGAGAGTAAAAATCACACTTGCTTGTACTGAATGCAAGCAGCGCAATTACAACACAATGAAAAACAAGAAGAATGATCCCGACAGACTTGAAATGAACAAATATTGCAAGTTCTGCAGAAAGCACACCGTTCATAAGGAAACCAAATAAGGAGAGCTTGATATGATTAAATTTTTCAATAAAGCTTGTCAGGTTTTGGCAGTAGCTGCCGGCCTTGCTACTTTGGTTTTCTTCTTCCTTAATTTTGTAAAGTACAATATGGCTGACGGTAATGTTGTTAATGCCAGTGCGTTCCAGATCGGTTTTGGTACCGAACTGTACAACGGTCTTAATGTTGCAAAGAGTGCGAAAATCCTTTTCAACATTCTTATGACCGCCTTTGCTCTGGTTACTGCAATATTCACCTTCTTCTCAAAGTCACGTGTGCTTAAATACGTTTCTACCGCCGCTTCGGCTGTAGTTGCTGTATTTATGCTGGTGGTAGCCCTGGGCGAACCTGCCGCATTTATAGATGCACGTCCCTTTGCAGTTAAGAGTATTGAATATACTTCTTTTGTACTGTTTACATCTATTGCTATGTTCTTATCTACCGCAGCCGGCGTAGGACATTTTCTTTTAAGCGATTATATTGATGTTCTTCAGTCTAAAGGCGCGAAGAAGCCCCTTCTTAAGCGTATCTGGCAGTTCTTTAAGGACTATAAGAGCGAAACCAAAAAGATAGTATGGCCCGGTTTCAAAGAGGTTCTCAAAAACACCGGTATTGTACTTGTTATGTTTGTTGCTATAGGCATAATTATCTGGCTTGTGGACTTCGGTCTTAGTGAATTACTTAAGCTTATCTGGTAATAGGAGGCACAGTTTATGTCTGAATCACAAGCAAAATGGTATGTAGTACAGACAATGTCAGGATATGAAAATAAGGTTGCTACCGACCTTGCAACTATGGTTGAAAACCGTAAGATGCAGGATTTAATTGTGGACATTAAAATCCCTACCGAAAAGGTAACAGAGGTAAAGGATGATAAGGTTCGCGAGGTAGAGCGCAAAATTTTCCCCGGCTATGTTCTTATTAAAATGATAGTTACCAACGATTCCTGGTATGTTGTTCGTAATATTCACGGCTGTACAGGATTTGTAGGTCCCGAATCAAAACCGGTTCCTCTGACTGATGAAGAGGTTGCTTCACTAGGTGTTGAAAAGCATTCTGTTGAGGTAGGCTACAATGTGGGTGACCGCGTTGTTATTGTCAGTGGACCTCTTAAAGAGTTCGCAGGCGTTGTTAAAGAAATTAATGTCGCTGATAACAGCGTTAGCGTAGGAATTGATGCTTTCGGCAGAGAAACAATTGCCGAGCTCGAATTAGACCAGATAGTTCTGGCTGACTAAAATAATAATACGGAAGGTCCGTTTATTATGCGGCAAATGCCGCTGACACTTAAATAGTGTCGCTTAAAGTGGGAGGGGCATAAATCTCTTTAAAATGTCCCGCCAAGTGTAATAAACACTGTTACCACAATTTTGGAGGTGCAAACAATGGCTCAAAAAATTATAGGCTACATCAAATTGCAGATTCCCGCAGGTAAAGCAACACCGGCTCCTCCGGTAGGTCCTGCTCTGGGTCAGCATGGTGTAAACATTATGGCTTTCACCAAGGAGTTCAATGAACGCACAAAGAATGATATGGGTCTTATTATCCCTGTTGTAATCACTGTTTATGCAGACCATTCTTTCAGCTTCATAACCAAAACTCCTCCTGCTGCTGTTCTTATCAAGAAGGCTTGCGGAATTGAAACCGCATCCGGCACACCTAACAAAACTAAGGTTGCAAAGATAACCAGCGAGCAGATTAAGAAAATCGCAGAAACAAAAATGCCCGACCTTAACGCTGCAAGCGTAGAAGCTGCTATGAGTATGATAGCAGGTACCGCACGTAGCATGGGTATCGAAGTAGTCGATTGATTCTCTCTCGTGGGAGGAAATTTCCGATTTAACCACTTATTGGGAGGTAAAATAAAGTGAAACACGGTAAAAAATATTTAGCAAGCGCTCAGCTTATCGAGCCCGGTAAGCTTTATGACGCTGAAGAAGCAGTTGCAATGGTTGTAAAGACCGCTGCTGCAAAATTTGATGAAACAGTAGAAATTCATGTACGCCTGGGTGTTGACTCTCGTCACGCTGACCAGCAGGTACGTGGCGCAGTTGTTCTTCCTAACGGAACCGGTAAAACCGTACGCGCTCTTGTTCTTGCAAAGGGCGACAAGGCTGATGCCGCATTAGCTGCAGGTGCAGACTATGTTGGTGCAGAAGATATGGTAACCAAGATTCAGTCTGAAAACTGGCTTGATTTCGATGTAGTTATTGCTACACCTGATATGATGGGCCTTGTTGGTCGTCTTGGTAAGGTACTTGGCCCCCGTGGTCTTATGCCTTCTCCTAAGGCTGGTACTGTTACTCCTGATGTTGCTAAGGCTGTTGCTGAAGCAAAGGCAGGTAAAATTGAGTACCGTCTTGACAAAACCAATATCATTCACTGCCCCATAGGCAAGGCTTCTTTCGGTGCTGAAAAACTTCAGGAAAACTTTGAAGCATTAATGGGTGCTATTATCAAAGCTAAGCCTGAGGCTGCTAAAGGCCAGTACATCAAATCTTGTGTACTCGCTACCACTATGGGCCCCGGAATAAAGCTTAATGTTGCTAAATTCGGTAACTAATTAAATAAAAGCTGTGACTTTTTTGTCACAGCTTTATTTTTTTTGTGCTTCCCGGTAAATTTTGTGGTATAATGGGGGGAAAGGAGTCCTGAATATGCACAGTTTAATTGTAAAGGATAAAAGTTTTTATAAAAGAGCCGCCTCAATAGCCATTCCTATAGCATTGCAGGGGCTTATCACCAACGGCGTTAATATGATGGATACCATTATGGTAGGCGCGGTGGGTGAAACTCAGCTTTCGGCGGTGTCACTGGCGAACCAGTTTATAACCATATTCCATATTTTCTGTATGGGTATAGGTATGGGCGCGGCGGTGCTTGTTTCCCGTTATTACGGTATGGGTGACTCATCATCTCTTAAAAAGACGGTTGCAATAATGCTTCGTCTTTGTATCTTTTTATCCTTTATTTTCTTTTTCGCAACACTGTTTTTTCCACAGTACATAATGCTTATATATACAAACGAAGCGCAGATTATTTCTTATGGCGTCAGGTATCTTAAATACTCGGTTGCAAGTTATTTTCTTTTAGGTCTGTCCCTTACCTGCACAATAGTGCTTCGTAATGTAGGACAGGTAAAAATGCCCCTTTATACCTCTATAGGCGCGTTTTTTATAAATGTAGTAGCTAACTATATGTTTATTTTCGGAAAACTGGGCGCACCTAAAATGGATGTTGCAGGTGCGGCAATAGGCACTCTCATTTCAAGAATTTTTGAATTTGCCATTATCTGCGGTTACCTTTTCTTTAAGGATAAGGAAATATTTTTTAGAATTAAGGATATATTTAAACCCGTAGGTCTTTTATGGAAGGAATACATACGTATAAGTATACCTGTGCTGATAAGCGACGGAATTTTAGCGTTGGGCAACAATTCGGTTGCAATGGTAATAGGCAGACTGGGGGAGAGCTTTGTGGCGGCAAATGCCATAACGGCTGTTACTCAGCAGTTAAGCTCGGTTATGACACAGGGCTTTTCTCAGGCAGGCGCTATTGTTACGGGTCACACTCTCGGTCAGGGGGACAGAAAAAAAGCGCAGGAGCAGGGTTATGCCTTTCTCGGTTTAGGCTTTATTTTCGGTCTTGTTGCGGCGGTTATTATAATGCTTATAAGCACACCTATGATAAATGCCTATAACCTATCTCTTGAAACCCAGAGCATTGCAAAGGAACTTATGTGGTCAATAAGCATAATAGTGGTATTTCAGGCCACAAACAGCATTATGACCAAGGGTGTGCTTCGCGGCGGAGGAGATACCAAGGTGCTTATGTTGGCGGACAATATATTTTTATGGATAGCAAGTGTACCTCTTGGCATAGTGGCAGGTCTTGTTTTGCATCTGCCTGCTTTCTGGATTTACTTTGCCCTTAAAATTGACCAGGTGCTAAAGGCTTTCTGGTGTGTTATAAGGCTAAGAAGCGGAAAATGGATTAAGAAAATTAAGACCGATGATGAACTAAAAGAGCATTAAATATATTGACGAAATGTCAGCAGTATTATATAATTAAATAAATAAGTTTGAAAGGAAGATTACCTATGAACAGATTTGTACTTAATGAAACCTCTTACCATGGCGCCGGCGCAATTAGTGCTGTTGCTGACGAGATTATTGCTCGCGGCTTCAAAAAGGCTTTTGTTGCCTCTGACCCCGACCTTATTAAGTTCGGTGTTACAAAAAAGGTCACCGATGTTCTCGATAACGCTAAAATTGCTTATGATATCTTCTCTGATATCAAACCCAACCCCACTATTGAAAATGTACAGGCAGGTGTAGAGGCTTTCAAGGCCGCAGGTGCTGACTGTATCGTTGCTATCGGCGGCGGTTCTTCTATGGATACCGCTAAGGCTATCGGTATTATTATCACCAACCCCGAATATGCCGACGTACGCTCTCTTGAGGGTGTTGCTCCTACCAAGAATAAGTGTGTTCCCATTATTGCTGTTCCCACCACTGCAGGTACTGCTGCTGAGGTTACCATTAACTATGTTATTACCGATGTTCAGAATAACAGAAAGATGGTTTGTGTAGACGTTCACGATATCCCCGTTGTTGCTGTAGTTGACCCCGATATGATGGCTACTATGCCAAAGGGACTTACCGCCGCTACAGGTATGGATGCTCTTACCCACGCTATCGAAGGCTATATCACCAAGGGCGCTTGGGAGCTTTCTGATATGTTCCACCTTAAAGCTATTGAGATTATTGCACGTTCTCTGCGCGCCGCCGTTAATGGCGAGGCTGACGGCAGAGAGGGTATGGCTCTCGGTCAGTATGTTGCAGGTATGGGCTTTAGTAACGTTGGTCTTGGTATAGTTCACTCTATGGCTCACCCCTTAGGTGCTCTTTATGATACTCCTCACGGTGTTGCTAATGCTATTATTCTTCCTACCGTTATGGAATATAATGCTGAAGCTACAGGTGATAAGTATAAGTATATCGCTAAGGCAATGGGCGTTGAAGGCGTTGATGCTATGAGCGTAGAAGAGTACAGAAAAGCCGCTATTGATGCTGTTAAGCAATTGTCCATTGATGTTGGTATTCCTGCCGACCTTAAGGAAATTGTTAAGGCTGAAGATGTTGCTTTCCTTGCTCAGTCTGCTTTTGACGATGCTTGTCGTCCCGGCAACCCCAGAGAAACAAGTGTTGAAGAAATCACCGCTCTCTACAACAGCCTGCTGTAATAGTTGAAAAAATGAAGCCGAAGCGTTAAGCTTCGGCTTTTTATTTTTGCCCTTGATTTTTAATACCTGATATTATATAATTCTTTTGAAAGGCGAGGTGCATTAAAGTGCGTTACTTTGAAAATATTTTTAAAACAAGCGAAAACAGGCTTCCTCAAAGAGCTTTTTATATCCCTGAGGGAGAGTGCTATTATAATCTTTTAAACGGCCAGTGGCGTTTTTATTATAACGAAAACGGTGACACTGTGGATGTGACCGGTAAAATTAAAAAATGGGATAAAATAACCGTTCCGTCTACCTGGCAGAATACGGGCTATGAAAACCCCAACTACTGCAATATAAATTATCCTTACCCTGTTGACCCACCCTATGTGCCCGACGTAAACCCTGTGGGTATATATGAAAAGGATTTTATAGTTAAAGATAAAAATAAACAGACCTACTTTGTTATGGAAGGTGTTTCTTCCTGTGCAAGTGTTTATGTAAACAGCGCTTATGCTGGCTTTACTCAGGGCAGTCATCTGCAGGCTGAATTTGATATTACAAATCTTGTAAACGAGGGCAAAAATACTGTAAGAGTTGTTGTACATAAATGGTGTGTAGGCAGTTATCTTGAGGACCAAGACTTTTTCCGTTGTAACGGTATTTTCCGTGACATATATGTTTTGGAACGTCCCAAGGGACATATTGTTGATTTTAGTATTGAAACCGAGGGTGAAGAAGTAACTGTCAAAACTTCTCCCGATACCGATATTACCCTTTACGATAATGGTGAAGTTATTGATTTTGCTATTACGGGTAGTGACGGAATTGCAGTTTTACAGGTTAAAAACCCTGTTTTATGGAACGCTGAAAAGCCTTATCTTTATCAGATAGAGCTAAAAAAAGAAGGGGAAGTTATACTCGAAAACGTAGGCTTTAGAACCTTTGAAATTTCCGATAAAAACGAATTTTTGGTAAACGGAGTAGCAGTTAAACTTAAAGGTGTAAATCACCACGATACAACTCCCAATAAGGGTTGGGTAATGAGCGACGAAGATATTATTAACGACCTTGTTAAGATGAAAGAGCTTAACATAAACGCCATAAGAACTTCACATTATCCGCCTACTCCTCGTTTCCTTGATTACTGTGATAAAATGGGCTTTTACGTTGTTCTCGAAACTGATATGGAAACTCACGGCTTCTTAAGAAGAAAAGCAAACGCGCCGTATGGCTGGGATTTAGAGGATACTATTTGGCCCTGCATTAATCCTGATTTTAAGGATGAGCATATAGAAAGAATGGCTCGTGCTTATCATAGGGATAAAAATCATCCGTCAATATTTATGTGGTCAATATGTAATGAAAGTGGTCATGGTGCTAACCATATAGCTATGTTGGAATGGCTAAAAGAGGTTGATACAAAGCGCCTTACACATGCGGAAAATGCTTCAGGACTTTATACGATTACTAAAAACGCTTATGATAGAGCCGTACGAAACTATGATGTTGCCACAAAACTTGATGAGGGAGTAACTGAAGCAAAAGAGGAACTTGAAAGAGCAAAGGAAAAACTTGAACAGGCCGAAATAAATATGAAGCGCCCCTCCGTTTATTCCCGTATGTACAGCAGTGTTACGGATATTGATAATTGGGGCGAAAACAAAACGTTTGGTAAACCGATTTTTCTTTGTGAGTACGCTCACGCTATGGGTAACGGCCCCGGAGATGTTTTCGAATACGTTGAAACTTTCTATAAACACGATAACCTTATAGGTGGCTGTATTTGGGAATGGGCTGACCATACTGTAGTAGTTGACGGCGTTCAAAAATACGGCGGTGACTTTGAGGGCGAACTTACTCACGATGAAAACTTCTGCTGTGACGGTCTTGTGTTCTCCGATAGAAGTTATAAAGCAGGTACCCTTGAAGCAAAAGCTGCTTATGCACCCTTTAGATTTAACTATGAAAACGGCAAAATTACCATAGATAACCGTTTTGACTTTACAAATCTTAATGAATATAAGCTAACCTATATAATTTCAGCTGACGGCGAAACGCTTGAACAGGATACAGTAGTTCTTGATATAGAACCTCATAGCAAAGGTGTTATTGAAACTTCCGCCGTTATTCCCAAAGTTTGTAAATATGCTTGTACTGTAAACGTAACCTTAGCTGATAAAAACGGCAACGAACTTGGTACTCTTCAGCAGGTTCTCGATACCGAAAAAGAAAATATTCTTGCTGAAATCGATGGCTCAGCCGAAATTTATGAAGAAGGCATTTATGTATATGCTAAAGGTAAAAACTTTAAGTATACCTTTAATAAGCAAACAGGTAATATTGACAGTATTATAGTTAACGGCAAAGAAAAACTTGCTTTTCCAACCGAACTTTCGGCTTATAGAGCTTGGACCGATAACGAAAGAGCTGAAAGCCTTAGATGTCGTTGGTATAAGCTAGATATTTGGCGTGGCGAGAACCTTGACTATGCTTTCTATAAGGTATATGAAAGTAAAATTGAGGGCAATAAAATTACCTTTAATGCTTCCATTGCAGGGGTTTCCCGTTTGCCGTTCTTCCGTTATACTATTGCGTATACAGTTGGTGATAACGGTAATATTAAGGTTGAACTTAACGGAAATATAGGTGAAAACTGTTTTTGGTTACAGCGTCTTGGTTTTGAATTTGCTCTTAAGAAAAAGAACTGCAAATTTGATTATTTTGGTATGGGTCCCTATGAAAGTTATATTGACCTTCATAATTGCAGTGGTCTTGGTTTCTATGAAAGTGACGCGGGTAGCGAATATGTAAATTACGTTCGTCCTCAGGAGCACGGTAATCATATAGGGGTTAGAGAATTAAATATTGACGGCCTTACCTTTAAGGCTGAAAATACCTTTGAAACGGCAGTTTCACAGTATAGTATTGACCAAATATTAAAAGCAAACCATACCGACGAAATAGGGGATAGCAAGGCAACCTATCTTCGAGTTGATTATAAGAGCTCAGGTATAGGCAGTGCTTCTTGCGGACCTATGCTCTATGAAAAATATCGTTTTACCGACAAAGATATTCATTTAACCTTTACAATTTCACTATAAGAAAATAAGCGCCGATTTATATCGGTGCTTATTTTTTATAAAATAAAATAAAAAATCACAAGTGAGCAAACAAGAGAAAAACGGAGAAAAAACGAGCAAAAACGAGATAATAAAATTTAAATTAAATTTTACAAAAAAAGGTGTTGACAATACCTTTAAAGTGTGGTAGTATACTCAAGGTAAATTTTTTAATAAGTATTTATGGAGGAAGTATTATGTCTACATTTATGGCAAAACCCGCTGAAGTACAGCGTAAATGGTACATTGTAGATGCTGCAGGAAAGCCCCTCGGCCGTACAGCAGTTAAGGTTGCTGACCTTCTTCGTGGTAAAGGCAAACCTGAATTTACACCCAACGTTGACTGCGGTGATTTCGTAATCGTAATCAATGCCGATAAAGCAGTGCTTACCGGCAAAAAACTTGAACAGAAATACTATCGTCGTCATACCGGATATATCGGTCATTTGAAAGAAGTTCAGTATTCCACTCTTATGGCTACACGTCCGGAACTGGCAATAGAACTTGCTGTTAAGGGCATGGTTCCCGATACCACTATCGGCAGAAAAGCTCTGACCCGTCTGCATGTATATCAGGGTGCTGAATACAAGCAGGTTGCTCAGAAGCCTGAGCTTATTGACTAACACAGAAGGGAGCAGAAAAAATGTTTGAGAGTAAACCTTATTTTTACGGTACTGGTAGAAGAAAAAGTTCTGTAGCCCGCGTACGTGTTATGAACGGCACAGGCAAAATCACTATCAATGACAGAGATATAGACGATTATTTTGGTCTTGAAACCTTAAAGCTTATCGTACGTCAGCCCCTGGTTCTTACCGAGAATGCTGATAAATTTGATGTAGTATGCCGCGTATCCGGCGGCGGTGTTACCGGTCAGGCCGGTGCTATCCGTCACGGTATTGCTCGTGCATTACTTCAGTGCGATGAGGAACTTCGTTCTACCCTTAAGAAGGCTGGATTCCTTACCCGTGACCCTCGTATGAAGGAAAGAAAGAAGTACGGACTCAAAGGCGCACGTCGTGCACCCCAGTTCTCCAAGAGATAATTTCGACCTTGGTCGAATATACAAAAAACTCCGCATAACTGCGGAGTTTTTTATTATCTCTTTGAGAACAATGAAATAAATTCCTTTCGTAATTTGTGAAATACGCTTCGCGTGTGAAATATTGCTTCGCAATATGAAATGCCTGTGGGCATAAAAGGAATTTATTTTTATTTCACTTTCTGCGCAGCAGAAAATCTCATAATGTGCATTGTGCACATTATTTCATATTCGCTATCGGCGAATATTTCATTTTAAACCCCGAAACCATTACGGTTTTCGGGGTTTTTTGTTGTGACAAAGCGTAAAATTGCTTAATTATAAATGGTTTAAATTGAATATTTTATATTGCCATATTTTTTGCTTTATAGTATAATAAATGAAAACTTATGTCAGGAGAGAAGTTTATGGCAAGAGATAGTTTTAAAAGCAGACTCGGCTTTATTCTTGTTAGCGCAGGCTGTGCCATTGGTATTGG
>JAZNQX010000112.1:0-5927 GCA_045590395.1 Acutalibacteraceae bacterium | reverse complement strand
ACTCAATAAAGTCGGGACGCTTTTCAACAACAGGCTCAAGACTGGCAAGTACTTCGGTAACAGCCTGAATAAACTCGGGCTCACCGGCATTGCGCTTCTTGACATTTTCAAGTACGGAATTTAAGTATTCGTTTTTCATTTCTGTCACACCTTTTTAAAATTTATTCTATAATTATATTTTATTGGTTTTTATTTGTCAATATTTCCTAAAGATTTTTTTGGCTACTGACGGTTTTTAATATCTTCGCAGAGAGCATTTATGAAATCCTCTCTGGTCATTTCGGTGGTTTCAAGGGTATCGCGGTTTCTAACCGATACTATACCGTTTTCAGCCTCTTTAGCGCCGATAATAAGCATATAAGGTACGCGGTCAACAGCCTGAGCCTCTCTGATTTTGTAACCGATTTTCTCATTTCTGTCATCAAGCTGACAGCGTATACCGGCACTTCTCAGTTCCTCATAAATATCGGTAGCAAGGTCAATGGTCTTTTCCGAAACGGGAAGCACCTTAACCTGAACGGGAGCAAGCCAAGCAGGGAACTTACCTGCAAAATGCTCGGTAAGGATACCGATAAAGCGCTCAATAGAGCCAAAGCACACGCGGTGAATCATAATAGGACGCTGTTTCTCGCCGTTTTCATCGGTATATTCAAGCTGGAAGTTAATAGGCATCTGGAAGTCAAGTTGAATGGTTCCGCACTGCCAGGTTCTGCCTAAACTGTCTTCAAGATGGAAGTCGATTTTCGGGCCGTAGAATGCACCGTCACCCTCATTTATGGTGTAGGGAAGCCCAAGCTTTTCAAGAGCGCCCTTAAGACCGTCGGTAGCGGCATTCCAGTCTTCGTCACTGCCCATACTGTCTTCTGGACGGGTTGAAAGCTCAATGGAATACTTAAAGCCGAACTTCTCATAAACCTCGTTGATAAGATGAACAACGTTCATTATTTCATCGGTAATCTGGGCTTTGGTCATAAAGATATGAGCGTCGTCCTGAGTAAAGCAACGAACTCTGAAAAGACCGTGAAGCGCGCCTTTAAGCTCGTGACGGTGAACAAGACCAAGCTCACCTACACGGAGAGGTAAATCTCTGTAAGAGTGAAGATGGTTTTTGTATACCATAACACCGCCCGGGCAGTTCATAGGCTTAATGCAGTAGGTTTCCTCGTCAATAAGGGTTGAATACATATTGTCTTTGTAGTGGTCCCAGTGACCGCTGGTTTCCCAGAGTCTTCTATTCATAATAAGGGGAGTTGAAACCTCTACATAGTTTTCTCTGTAGTGAATATCGCGCCAATAGTCAATAAGCGCATTTTTAAGCGCCATACCGTTTGGTAAGAAGAAGGGGAAACCGGGGCCCTCCTCGCTCATCATAAACAGGTTCATTTCCTTGCCTATTTTACGGTGGTCTCTGCGCTCAGCTTCTTCAAGAAGTCTTAAATATTCATCAAGCTCTGCCTGACTTTCAAAGGCAATACCGTAAATACGGGTAAGCATTTTGTTGTTTTTATCGTTCTTCCAGTAAGCGCCGCTGGTTTTTGTCAGCTTGAATGCCTTTAAAGCCTTGGTGTAGGTAAGGTGAGGGCCAACGCACATATCAATATACTCGCCCTGCTGATAAAAACTGATAACAGCGTCTTCTGCGAGGTCGCCTATATGCTCTACCTTGTAGCGTTCCTCTCTCTCCTTCATTAAAGCAATAGCTTCTTCGCGGGGAAGTACAAAGGGCTTTATGGGAAGATTTTCCTTAACAATTTTCTTCATTTCGGCTTCGATTTTTGCTAAATCTTCTTCGCCTATGGTGGCTTCTCCCAAATCCACATCATAGTAGAAGCCCTTATCGGTTGCAGGGCCGTAAGCAAAATCAGCTTGCGGATAAAGACGCTTGATAGCCTGAGCCATAATGTGCGCGGCAGAGTGACGAAGGATATGTAGCCCTTCCTCTTTGCTTTCTACCTCGGCAACATGGCCGTCGTTGTAAACAGCTTTCATTATAATTCTCCTTTTAAAAAGTAATGTTTAAATAATAAAACCCTTAGTGCCAATATGGCACTAAGGGTGCTAAAAACACGGTTCCACCTTAGGTTTAACTCTTAATCTTTAACGCAGAATACGTCGCCGCTTGTTACCGCGGCGCAGCTCGGGAGTGGTCTTCACCTAAAGCCTACGGGAATTATCTCACCAAAAAATTCCTCTCTTTACGTCTACTTTTAAGCTACTCTTTCCGTCAAAGCCTTTATTTATATAACAATATTATCACTATAAAGCAGATTTGTCAATTAGTTTTCGTTTTCAATAGCGGTAATTTTATCAATGCGGTTTTGATGTCTGCCGCCCTCAAACTCGGTGCTTACAAAAATATCGGCAAGTTCAACTGCGGTGCCCACACCTACAACACGTCCGCCAAGGCAAACAATATGGGTATCGTTATGAAGTCGGGTGTATTTTGCAGAAAAATGGTCGCTTAAAGCGGCGGCGCGAATACCCTTTACTTTATTTGCGGCAATAGACATACCTATGCCTGTTCCGCAAACTAAGATACCTCTCTCACATTCACCGTTTTTAATGGAAAGAGCAACCTTTTTGGCTATATCGGGATAATCTACCGACATCTGCTCATAAATACCAAAATCAGAAACCTCATATCCCTTAGAGATAAGGTGGTCTTTAATAGCATTTTTGTGTTCAAGTCCCCCGTGGTCACAGCCTATTGCGATTTTCATAATTTTTACTCCTTTTTCTGTTTATTCTTAAGTTCTCGTTCTGCCTGAGGCAGCCTTAAATATACGGGCAAAAGCTTTTCGGGAGAAACAAATTCACCCTTTTTAAAGGCTTCAAGTCCTGCAAAGGCAACCCCTACGCCGTTTTGATAGCGAAGATGCTCCTCTGCTAAAAAAGTATTGCTTTTATTTTCTACAAAGGGAAAGAAAATTTCTGCGCCGTCACCGGCAATAATAATAGGGCATTTTACCCTGTTTTTCATAATTTCTGCCGCTAATATTTCTGCTTTTTCGGCTCTATCGGGGCAAAGTCTTTTAATTTTACCGTCCTTTACTCTGAAAAGCGCACAGTAAAACTGGTTACATCTGGCATCCATAACGGCGCATATAAGAGCGTCGCGGTCTATAAAGTTCTCAGCAACAGCATAAAGGGTTGAAACGCTGACACAGGGTACATTTTTGGGCGTTGCCATACCCTTTATAGCGGAAATACCTATTCTTATACCCGTAAAAGAGCCAGGCCCAGCTGATACCGCAAAGGCGTCGATTTCATTTATGCTTGTTTTTGACGAATCAAGAGCGCAGTTTACCATGGGCAAAAGGGTCTGCGAATGGGTAAGGTTTGTGTTTACAAAAGAGGAAGCGATTATTTTTTCGTCTTCTATTATAGCGCAGGATGCCGATTTTGCAGAACAATCAATAGCTAAAAGCTTCATTAAAATCCGCCTCCCTCAATAATTATTTTTCGGCTTTCTTCACCTGTTTTTTCAATGGTGATATAAATAGTGTTTTCAGGCAGAGCATTTTCTATATTCTCACTCCACTCGGCAGCAATTACACCCTTTTCGTTCATATAGTCGAAAAAACTGCAGGAATCAAGGTCCTCCCAGCTTTCAATTCTGAACATATCAAAATGAAAAAGGTCGAGTCTGCCGCCTCGGTACTCATTAACTATAGCAAAGGTAGGGGAGTTAACTACACCCTTAAAGCCCAGCGCAAAGGCCAGTCCTGCCGTAAAGTGAGTTTTACCCACACCCATACCGCCTTTAAAGGCGATAATCTCACCGCCGCGAAGTGCCTTTGCAAATTCTTCTGCAATTTTTGCCGTATCGTCTACAGAATATGATAAAAATTCACGCATAATAAAAGCACTCCCCTCGGTAATAATTTTCAATATAGCCATTATACCATTTAAAACGGACACTTGCAACTAAAATATATCCTTTACAAAGAAGGAAAAATATTATAAAATGTATATATATGTTGAAGAAAGGAAGAAAGCAAATGAAAGCAATATGGGCGCGAATTGCCGACTATATACGCGAAGTTGATAAAATAATGCTGTTTTTATGTATTTTTGCTACTTCCTTTGGCTGTCTGGCTGTTTTGTCTGCCACCCGCTATACAGGCAGTGCAAGGCAGTTTATTATGCAGGTTGTGGCTATGCTTCTTGGTGTAGGCGCCGCAATAGTGCTGTCACTATTTGATTTTGAAGTCTTCCTTAAATACTGGTATGCCTTTGCGGTGGTGGGGCTTATCCCCGTTATTTTAACCTTTTTTATCGGCTTTGGCCCTGCAGGTACCGACGATAAGGCGTGGCTTGATATCGGTTTTACTACCTTTCAGCCCTCAGAGCTTTTAAAGGCGTGTTTTATAGTCACCTTTTCAATGCATCTTACAAAGGTTAAAGAAAATATAAATAAACTAAGCTTCTTAGTTCCCGTATGTGCTCACGGTATGCTTCCCGTTTTGCTTATTCACTTTCAGGGTGATGACGGTACGGCGCTTGTTTTTGCCGTTATGGTGCTGTGTATGATGTGGGCGGCAGGTGTGCACAGAAAGTATTTTATAATACTGTTTTCCGCAATAGTTGTGGCGGCACCCCTTATATATTTCTTTGTTATGAACCCCGACCAGCAGGCGCGTATACAGACTATGTTTGATATTGATGCCGATTTGCAGGGAAGCGGCTGGCAGCAATGGCGCGGCAGAACTGCCCTTGCAGGCGGCGGTATGTGGGGACAAGGCTTTTTAAAGGGCAACCTTACCCAGATGGGACAGGCAGGTGTACCGGAAGGGTATAACGACTTTATATTTACCACAATAGGCGAGGAATGGGGTTTTGTAGGCGCCTTTGTGGTTGTGGCTTTGCTTTGCCTTATTGCCTATAGATGTATTCGCATATCCAAAATGACCAATAACCTTTCAGGCAGACTTATATGTGTTGGCTTTTTCGGTTGGCTTACTGCGCAGATAACCGTAAATCTGGGTATGTGCTTATCAATTCTTCCCGTTATAGGTATAACACTGCCATTTTTCTCGGCAGGCGGTACTTCACTGTCTTGCCTTTATATAGGCGTGGGACTGGTGCTCAGCGTCTATATGCACCGAAATTCAAGAACTGTATATCTGCACGACCTTAAATAAAAAACACTCTGCGGTGAGCAGAGTGTTTTAATTTTATTGTGTTTGCTTAAAATCAAAGCTCTATACTTGCTTTAAGCTTAATGTCAGCCGAGGATGCACCTATCATAATGTTATATTCGCCCTCTTCAACGGTCCAACCATTATTGCAAATATTGTAATATTCGAAGTCGTGTTTTTCAAGGGTGAATTTAACGGTTTTTTCTTCGTCGGGGTTTAGAGATATTTTATCAAAGTTCTTTAATTCTTTTATCGGTCTGGATACAAAGCTATCGGGTTTGCCTACGTAAAGCTGAACAATCTCTTTACCGAAGGTTTTACCTACGTTTTTCAGTTTAAACTCAACCTCTACGTTTTGATCGTCACCTTTAGTAACTTTTATATCGGAATATTCAAAGCTTGTATAGGAAAGTCCGTGACCGAAGGGATACCAAACCTCATCCTGATGACTGTCGTAATATCTGTAACCAACAGCCCAACGCTCATCATAAATAACCTTTTTGCCGTCTCCAGGGAAATCCAAATCGTTACGTAGCTTATTCATAAAGGTTTCGGTGGTTTTTCCCGAAGGATTAACCTTGCCGAAAAGTATATCGGCAATAGCGCTTCCTCCGCCTTCGCCGCAAAGACCCATATGAACAATAGCTTTAACTTTATCGGGTAGGTTTCTTGGTACGGTTACGCAGGAATTTTGTGTAACAAGAACTATATTGTCGCAGGTGCGGCAGGCACCCTTTATCATCCAGTCAATAGCCGGATTATAGTAGATACCGTAACGGTCAAAGC
>JAZNQX010000111.1:0-1689 GCA_045590395.1 Acutalibacteraceae bacterium | reverse complement strand
ACGGATGCCGACCGTTACAGCGGATAGCGTATTTTTGTGCGTGAAGTGTGCCGAAAGGCAAAGTCGGGTGGTACCGCGGATTTATTTATTCGTCCCGAGTCTGTTAGAGCAGACTCGGGATTTTATTTTTAAGGAGTTTTTATGTTTTATTTACCTGTACGATGGCGCCCTTGCTATTGATTTTTTGAGAAAATATGATATATTACTATTATCGGAGGAAAGTAAATTATGATTTATAACGGAATTGATTTTGATACCTATTTAAAAAACTATCCTGATGCCGACGGATATTTCGGCAGATACGGCGGCGCTTATGTAAATGACCAGCTTAAAAAGGCTATGAACGAAATTACAGAAGCGTATTTTACAATTTGTAAATCCAGAAAGTTTATTGATGAACTAAGAAGAATCAGAAAAGAATTTCAGGGCAGACCTACCCCTATTTCTCACCTTGAACGCTTATCCAATAGCCTTGGTAATGTTCAGCTTTACGTAAAGAGAGAGGACTTAAACCATACAGGCGCGCATAAACTTAATCACTGTATGGGCGAGGCTCTTCTTGCAAAATATATGGGCAAGAAAAAGCTTATCGCCGAAACCGGTGCAGGTCAGCACGGTGTTGCCATTGCTACTGCTGCGGCATATTTCGGCCTTGAATGTGATGTTTATATGGGTAGCGTTGATATTAAAAAACAGGCTCCCAATGTTGCAAGAATGAAAATTCTCGGTGCAAATGTTGTAGAGGTAACACACGGCCTTGCCACCTTAAAAGAGGCTGTTGACGCGGCTTTTGAGGCTTATGCTAAAGACTATGAAAACAGTATTTACTGTATCGGTAGTGTGGTTGGGCCTCATCCTTTTCCAATGATGGTAAGAGATTTCCAGAGCATAGTAGGCTTTGAGGCAAGAGAGCAGTTTGTGGAAATGACAGGAGAGCTTCCTGATGCGGTTGTTGCCTGTGTAGGCGGCGGCTCAAACTCTGCAGGATTTTTTGCAGGATTTCTTAACGACCCCGTTGATATTTACGGTATTGAGCCTCTTGGCAGAGGAACCAAAATGGGTGACCACGCCGCTTCACTTCAGTATGGCAGTGAGGGTGTTATGCACGGCTTTAACAGTATAATGCTAAAGGATGAAAAGGGCGAGCCTGCCCCTGTATACTCGGTTGCCAGCGGTCTTGATTACCCCTCAAGCGGCCCCGAACACGCCTTCTTGCATACTCTGGGCAGAGTAAAATATGACGTTATAGGCGATGACGATACTATCGACGCATTTTTCACCCTTTCCCGTCTTGAAGGTATAATCCCTGCAATAGAGAGCTCTCACGCTGTAGCTTACGGTATGAAGCTGGCAAAAGAAATGAAAAAGGGAAGTGTTCTTATTAACCTTTCTGGCAGAGGCGATAAGGATATGGACTATATAATTGAAAATTACGGAATAAGATAAAAAATAATTAAAAAGGAGACACTCCATAAGCGAGTTGTCTCCCTTGTTTTTATTGTGAAATATTTATAACTATCTTATCCTTTCTTTCGGCAAGAGTTTTAAATTCGGCTGCACCGCCGGCAATACGCGTCACATAAGTAACTACTATATCTAATTTGCTAATCATCAATTTATTTCTTTCTATAATTCTTACTCTGAAGTCGGATCGTAGCCATGTCGTTCTGTGAGCCAAGGAGTTGGTGC
>JAZNQX010000110.1:0-2904 GCA_045590395.1 Acutalibacteraceae bacterium | reverse complement strand
CACGTATTGATTTGATTTCAGTGCCGGTAAGCTCAATACCTGCTTCGAAGCTTTCAAGTACAAAGTATTCATGAAAAGCTTTTTTGTTTGTAGTTATGGTTTTATTGTTATTACTTTGCATACAAAAGCTCCTTTCGGTAAATTTGCCAAACAATTATAACATATCAGTTCTTTTTGGTCAAGCAACTTGTACCAAAAGGGTATAATATACATATTATGCACAATTTATGCAAATATATGCACAACAAATTACCGAATATAAGGATTTTTTCAGAAAAAGACTTGCATTATTATGAGTTTAGTGATATATTTAATGTAAATAATAATTTGGAGGAATTATTTATGAAAAAAATATTAGCACTTGTACTTACTCTTGCTCTTGTTGTTGCTTGCTTTGCAGGTTGCGGCGGTAACGCTTCAACTAAGGTTAAAGTAATCGACATTCCGTTAAGCTCTGAAGAATATGCTTTTGCTGTTGCAAAAACAGATACTGAATTTTTAGGTCAGGTAAATACCTTCCTGAAAAAAATCAAAGATAACGGCAAATTTGACGAAATCTGCAACAATTACTTTGGTGACGGAACTCCTATGTCTATTGCTTCCGCTGCTTTAGATGCTACTAAAGATCAGCTGGTTGTTGCTACAAGCACAGGATTTGAGCCTTTTGAAATGGTTGATGAAGCAGGTAAATATTCTGGCGTTGACCTTGAAATCGCTTACTATCTTGCTCAGGAATTAGGCAAAGAATTAGTAATTCAGGATATGGATTTCGACGCAGTTGTTAACTCTGTTCAGTCGGGAATTTGCGATATTGGTATGGCAGGTCTTTCTGTTACCCCTGACCGCGAAAAAGTTGTTACTTTCTCAGATTCTTATTACAACGCTTCTCAGGTAGTTATCGTTATGGAAAAAGATACTACTTTTGATGCTTGTGAAACAGGTGAAGATGTAGCTGCAATTTTAACTGCTTTAACTAAGGATGACAAAATTGGTTGTCAGGCAGGTACTACCGGTGAACTTTATATCAAAGGTGACGAAGGCTACGGTTTCAGTGGTTTAACTGCCGAAGCTGCTCCTTACAAATATGTTGCTTTGGCAATTACCGCTATGCAGCAGGGTCAGGTTAAATATGTTATTGCTGATAACGGTCCTGCAAAAGCTATTACCGCGAAGTTAAACGGTTAATTTTTAAAAGTCAAAATATTGCCTTTGAAGGTTATTCCTTCAGAGGCATTTTTGAACTTTAGAGAGGATTTTCTATGGATTATAATTATAAATTCCAAGTGTTTTGGGAGTTATTCATAACAAAAGGCGGTTGGAAAAGAGTAATTTCAGTTGGACTTGTAAATACATTACTGATTGCTGTAATTGGTCTTCTAATCGGTATCGTTCTTGGCACTCTTATATGTGCAGTTAAAGTTATGCCAAAATATAAGCTTATGCCTAAAATTTTGGATAAGATATGTACTGTATATGTAGGATTTTTTCGTGGCACCCCTTTGGTAGTTCAATTGCTGATTACATATTATGTTTTATGGCCGTTATTTGGTTTATCCATTTCGCCTTTAAATACAAGCATTATTGTATTCGGTTTAAATAGCGCCGCCTATGTTTCAGAGATTATGCGCGGCGGTGTACTATCGGTGGATATCGGTCAGTTAGAGGCCGGTCGTGCTGTAGGATTAAGCTACTCTACCACAATGCTGAAAATAGTTATTCCGCAGGCTGTTAAAAATATTCTTCCCACACTTGGTAATGAATTTATTGCACTTATTAAAGACACATCGGTTGTAAGCTTTGTTGCCGCAACAGATTTGTATAAAACCTTTACAGAAATAGGTAATGTAAGATATGAATATTTTATGCCATATCTTGCAATGGCTCTGCTTTATATTATTTTGGTTCTCTTAATTTCGTGGGGCATAAAAATTATGGAAAGGAGCCTGAGAAAAAGTGATAGAGGTCGTTAATCTGAAAAAAACTTTTGGAAAAACCGAAGTACTTAAAGGTATTGATATTTCTATTAAAAAAGGGGAAAGAGTTGTTGTTATCGGCCCATCGGGTTCCGGTAAATCCACCTTCCTTCGCTGTCTTAACTGTATGGAAGATCCAACCTTTGGCAGTATAATTTTTCACGGCGTTGATATAGCCGATATGAAGGTTGATATCAATGTTCACAGACAAAAAATAGGTATGGTTTTTCAGCATTTTAATTTGTTTAATAACAAGACAGTCATTGAAAATATTATGCTAGCTCCTGTTTACGTTGAAAAGAAAAAAATGCGTAAGCTAAGGCTTAAAAATCCCCAAAAACTTGAAATTAAATCTGTAAAACAAATTAAAGCCGAAGCGCGCGAAAATGCACTTGCGCTTCTTGACAGAATCGGTCTTCGTGATAAGGCAGATGCTTATCCGTCACAGCTTTCTGGTGGTCAAAAGCAGCGTGTTGCTATTGTTAGGGCACTTGCTATGAACCCTGATGTAATGCTGTTTGACGAGCCTACAAGTGCGCTTGACCCTGAAATGGTTGGTGAAGTTCTTGAGCTTATGAAGGAACTTGCAGAAAGTGGTATGACAATGGTTGTTGTTACACACGAAATGGGCTTTGCAAGAGAGGTTGCCGACCGAGTGATTTTTATCGACGAGGGTGTTATTATGGAAGATGCTCCGCCTGAAGAATTCTTCACAAATCCTAAATCCCCCCGACTTAAAGATTTCTTGTCAAAAGTTTTATAATTTAAAAAATCCGCCTATGGCGTATTTTTCTTTTTAAGTCATTTCTTTATATTTCACATATAATGTACTAATGAATTTGTTTGTATTAATTTTTTCCAAATTGGCAAGAATAACAATACAAATGATTTTTTGGAGTGTGAAATATCAATGAGTATAAAACGCGGTGAT
>JAZNQX010000109.1:0-2006 GCA_045590395.1 Acutalibacteraceae bacterium | reverse complement strand
TCGGGTAAATACGATGCAGTTATTTTAAACTTTGCTAACTGCGATATGGTTGGTCATACAGGTATTTTTGATGCGGCTGTTAAGGCTGTTGAGGCGGTTGATACCTGCGTTGGCAGAGTAGTTGCCGCTACTCGCAGTATGGACGGTGTTGTATTCATTACCGCCGACCATGGTAATGCCGACTGTATGATAGGTGAGGACGGCAATCCTTTTACTCCTCATACCACAAACCCCGTGCCTTTCTGTGTTGTAGGCTATGACTGTAAGCTTAAAGAAGGCGGCAAGCTTGCCGATATTATTCCCTCTATGCTGACAGTTTTAGGCCTTGAAAAACCTGCTGAAATGGACGGCGAAAGTCTTATTATTAAATAAGAAAACAATAATAAAGCAACAGCACCCGAAAAGATAAAACTTTTCGGGTGCTGTTTTTAGGTTTCAGTGTTTATTGTTTTCTGCTTTTTCTTATTTCTTATAACAAGCAATATTACTGTTGTTGATGCTATAATCAGCACACAACCGCAACCTATTATATAGGGAAGATAGTAATTAATATCTTTATATGTTCCATTTTCTATTGCCTCTTCTTTTGCTACTCTCTTTTCTATTTCATCAATACGCTCTATAAGTTTATCAATCTTATACAGTTTACCGTTCTCAAAACCCGAGAGCTTAGAATTGTTTGAAAAGTGTATAAAATATTCCTTGCCAGATAAATTTATGTAAACAACTTCGCCAAGATGGTAGTATGGTAAAAATGTAATACATCTTACAATAAGATTTTCATCTTCAAAATTACTGCCTAATGTTTCGAGTGCGCTTTCAACAATTGAAAAATCTACTTTGTAATTTATTTCAGGATTTTTAGGTGCAAAAGATATAGACTCACTTACATGTTCGGTTATCCGTATTATAACATTACCGTTTGATGTGGAAAAAACCCAATAATTGTGTTCGGCTCTTAGCATTTCGGCTATTGATGTACCGCTTTTATAGGTTTCAGCAATATTTCCTACAAGATATGACCTTTTATAGATATATTTTAAATTATATTCAGGGTCGTTTTCATCAACAATTATACCGTATTTCTTGAGCGACTCATCTTTTTTAATATTTTCAAAATAAGTTTCACAAGTTTCGTCATATAGATTCTTATGTTTTTTATAGGCATCGCTGTCGGCAGAAACATTTATACTTGAATTTATAATAAAAGGAATTATTAAAATACACAATAAGTGTTTAATATATTTCATAAGCGTACCTCTTAATAATTAGCATATGTACTGCTCTCATAAGTAGCTTCCGTCCATACTCCGTTTATATTATAAAATTCATCATAACACAATAAGGAAAATTTTATTTGGTTTGAGTCATTAGTATCTGGGTCAAATAATTGAACATATTGTACAGCTTGTGATGTATTGTTATTTATTTTATATTCATAGCCATGAACTATCATCGAATGCTTAGCTCCGGGTTCATAGTCATGGCATACCTCAATTATATAACCATTATCTATAATATTTCTTATTTCTGCAAAGGTTAGGGCGCCATCAGTTACGAAAGTTTTTCTTCCTTGGCAAACATATTCTGCTGCAACAGCTACATCATCGTAATCTCCACCATAACTCGCCAAAAATGAATCATCATAATTATAACCTACGTAATTTTCAACAATATATCTTACCACACCTTCTTGAGTTAATGTAGAATTTGGATATATGTTTTTGCCTAACATTAATGAGGTTACTGCCCAACACCAAGAATCTGTTTGCTGTTGCTCTTGAGACGAAGAACAATCAATAATTTTAGAATTATTCCATACAAAAGTATAAGGGCTGTTGGTTAGAGCCACAAGACCGCCACTGGCATTTACACCATATGCGTAAATTGTATACGTGCCACTGGGAACTGTAGTCCAATCATAATTATAAATAAATTCATGATATCCGTTGCCGTAGCCGGTATTATACAAATCACTGCTGTACTGATTTGCGGATATTGTTGTA
>JAZNQX010000108.1:0-6336 GCA_045590395.1 Acutalibacteraceae bacterium | reverse complement strand
GCTTATATCTACGCCTATTGCTTTTTCTACTTTTTCATCCCTTAAAAGCACAAAGGGAATTATACCACAGCCTGTTCCAAGGTCCACATAGCTGTCCTTCTTTTTGGCAGCCGCAAAATCTGCCAGAAGCAATGCGTCGGTGCCAAAGGCGTGATGCTTCGAAACATAAAGGAAAGCCCCTTTTCTGTCAAGAGGCTCCTTTTTAATTTTTAAGCTCTGGTCCATTTTACGCCCTGGGGAGTATCCTCAAGTATGATACCCATTTCCTTAAGCTTATCTCTTATAGCGTCTGCCTCGGCAAAGTTTTTGTTCTTTCTTGCCTCTGTACGCTTTGCTATAAGCTCTTCAATTTCGGCGTCAAGGTTTTCTTTTTTGCGGTTATAAAGGAAGCCCAGTACGCCTGTCAGCTCGTCAAGAGCCTCTGCCATAGCGGTTAGAGAAACCTTTTTAGCACAATTATCAATAGCCATATTTATATCTTTTGCAAGGGTAAATACAGCCGCAAGAGCATCAGCGGTGTTAAGGTCATCCTCCATAGCAGAAATAAACTCGTTTTTATGCTGCTCTATAAAGGCAGGTGCCTCTCCGCCTTCCTCGGCGTGAGAAAGAGCAAAATCTATTCTATCACGGCAGTTATAAAGACGCTCAAGAGCGCTTTTGCCCTGCTCAATAATATCAATAGAATAGTTAATGGGGCTTCTGTAATGAGAAGAAATCATAAGATAACGGATAGGCTCATAGCCATATTTTTCGGCAACATCACGGACGGTAAAGAAATTGCCGAGAGATTTACTCATTTTTCTGTTATCAACATTTATAAAGCCGTTGTGCATCCAGTATCTTGCAAATTCCTGACCGTTTGCCGCCTCACTCTGAGCGATTTCGTTTTCGTGGTGGGGGAAAATAAGGTCCTGACCGCCGCAGTGGATATCTATTGTTTTGCCAAGATATCTGCAGGACATAGCCGAACACTCAATATGCCAGCCGGGTCTGCCGTCCCCCCAGGGAGAAGCCCAGAAGGGCTCGCCGGGCTTTGCAGACTTCCAAAGGCAGAAATCCATAGGGTCTTCCTTTATTTCGCCTACGGCAATTCTGGCGCCGCTCTCAAGGTCTTCAAGTGGCTGATGAGAAAGCTTACCGTAGTCAGAAAACTTTTTGGCTCTGTAATATACGTCACCCTGACTTTCATAAGCAAAGCCTTTTTCTATAAGAGTTTCTATAATGGAAATTATTTCATCAATATTCTCGGTGGCTCTTGGGTGAATGGTGGCAGGCTTTACATTAAGACCGTCAGAGTCGGTTCTGAATTCCTTTATATAGCGCTCGGCAACCTCGGGCACCGTAATGCCCTCCTCGTTTGCCTTTTTGATAAGCTTATCGTCAATATCGGTAAAGTTCTGTACATACTTTACATTTATACCGCGCCATTCAAGATAACGTCTTAGTACATCAAACACACAAAGAGGACGGGCGTTACCTATATGGATATAGTTATATACGGTAGGTCCGCAGGCATATATCTTTACTTCCGTTTCATCAATAGGTATAAACTCCTGCTTTTCGCGGGTTAAAGTGTTAAAAATTTTCATATTACCTTATTCCTTTCTCCTCAAGGGCTTTAATTCTTTCTTCAAGTCGGCAGATTTCCTGTGATACAGGGTCGGGAATGTTTATCTGGTCAAGAGGCTTAACCTTTTCGCCGTTTCGCCTTACTATTCTGGCGGGAACACCTACAACGGTACAATCGGGCGGTACCTCCTCCAGCACCACAGCGCCTGCTGCTATTCGCGAGTTATCCCCTACCTTAAAGGGTCCCAGCACCTTTGCACCTGCGCTTATCATAACATTATTACCGATGGTAGGGTGGCGTTTGCCTGTATCCTTACCCGTACCTCCAAGGGTAACACCCTGATAGATTAGTACATCGTCGCCTATTTCTGCAGTTTCGCCTATTACTATACCTGTTCCGTGGTCAATAACAAGACGTCTGCCAATGGTGGCGCCGGGGTGAATTTCTATACCCGTTTTTCTGGCGCAACGCTGAGAAATAAGACGGGCTAAAAAGTGCATACCGTGTTTATAGAAAAAGTGAGCGCGGCGATGCATTCGTACCGCCTTTACACCGGGGTACAAAAAGAAAATTTCAAGACTGCTTCTTGCCGCAGGGTCTCTGTCCTTTACAGCGGCAATATCTTCTCTTATTCGGTCAAACAAATATATCTTCCCCTTATATTATTATATTAAAAAATAAACCTCTGATACTGCAAGGCAATATCAGAGGCGAGAATTTCGCGGTTCCACTCTGTTTTATATCTCTTAACCCTTAACGCAGGTATACGCCCTCAGATACTTAGCCAAAGCTTTTCCCCAAGAGAGCTAATGGGTGCAATTCATTAAATGCTCTTTCCCGCGTGCCCTTTCAGTCGGTGAGGCAGGCTCCCTGAGGGTGAATACATATAACTACTGTTTCCCATATCACAGCTTTTAAACTTTACTATATTATATTCATTTTGTCTTTCTTTGTCAAGATACTAAATCAGTCAAACAAATCCTTTACCTTGTCAAAGAAACTTTTACGCTTTTTATAGTTTTTATCCTCAAGACTTTTGTCAAAATCAGAAAGCAGTTTCTTCTGCTCCTTGCTTAAATCTTTGGGGATTTCAACAACTATTTTTACATATTCGTCACCGTAGCCCGAATAGTTAAGCCTTTTTATACCCTTTCCGCGAAGTTTAAATTCATCACCCGGCTGTGTGCCCTCGTGAATGGTAAACTTTGCCTTGCCGTCAAGGGTAGGAACGGTTATTTCATCGCCAAGGGCTGCCTGAGAATAAGTAATGGGTATTTCACAGAATATGTCATACCCCTCACGCTCAAAAATAGGATGGGGGCGTACCGAAACGGTAATATGAAGGTCACCTGCAGGACCGCCGTTAACACCTGCATCACCGCCGCCGCGAAGGGTTATGCCCTGTCCGTCGTCAATACCTGCAGGAATATCTATGCTCTTTTCGGTGGTGGTTCTTATTCTGCCCTTTCCTGCACATTTGCGGCAGGGCTTATCTATAATTTTACCGCTGCCTCTACAGGTTTCACAAGGCTCCTGAGTCTGCATAACACCAAATGGCGTTCTTCTGGCAGTGGTAACCTGACCGCTTCCGTGACAGGTCTGGCAGGTCTTTGGCTGTGTACCCTTTTCGGCGCCTGTGCCCGAACACTCCGAGCAACTGTCGGTTCTTGTTACACGAATATCCTTTTTACAGCCCTTAGCCGCTTCCATAAAGGAAATAACTATGCTTGTAGCCGTATCGGCGCCGCGTCTGGGGGCATTTGGGTCACGTCTTCTGCCGCCGCCGAAACCACCGCCGAACATAGAACCTAAAATATCTCCAAGGTCACCAAAATCACCAAAGCCACCGCCGAAACCGCCACCAAAGGGGTTTCCGCCCTGTCCTGCATTAAAATTAGGGTCAACACCTGCATGGCCGAACTGGTCATAACGGGCGCGTTTTTCTTTATCAGACAGTATTTCGTAGGCTTCGTTTACTTCTTTAAAGTTTTTTTCGGCTTCGGCATCCCCTGGGTGTAGGTCAGGATGATATTTTTTTGCCGCCTTACGATATGCTTTTTTAAGGTCGTCATCACCGACACCCTTGTCTACTCCCAGCACTTCGTAATAATCTCTTTTATCAGCCACTGGTTAATCTCCTTACTAAGAATTAGGAACTATAAAGCCTTCTCCTTGAGGAGAAGGTGTCGCCTCTTGGCGACGGATGAGGTGTAGCAACCCGCAGGTTGCCACACCCAGAACCTAAATTTTATTTATTAGCATCATCTACATCAGAGAAATCAGCATCGTAAACATTGTTATCAGGTGCTGCTTCGCCCTGAGGCTGTGCGCCGCCTGCGGCGTTTTGTGCTTCGGCTGCTGCCTTATACACCTTTTCGCTTACGGCGTAAACTTCCTTCTGAAGTTCCTCCTGAGCGGTTTTGATAGCCTCAATATCGGTGCCCTTAAGAGCTTCCTTTAAGGCTTCTTTTGCGGTGTTAATCTTGTTCTTTTCCTCGTCAGAGAGTTTATCGCCGAACTCGTTAACGGTTTTCTCGGTCTGATAAATCATCTGGTCAGCGTTATTTCTAAGGTCAACCTCTTCTCTGCGCTTTTTATCCTCGCTTTCGTACTGAGCAGCCTCCTGAACGGCCTTCTCAATATCTTCCTTAGACATATTTGTGTTAGAGGTAATGGTAATTGACTGCTCTTTGCCTGTGCCAAGGTCCTTAGCAGATACATGAACGATACCGTTAGCGTCAATATCGAAAGTAACTTCTATCTGGGGAATTCCGCGGGGAGCAGGAGCAATTCCGTCAAGATGGAATACGCCAAGCTGTTTATTATCTCTTGCAAATTCTCTTTCACCCTGAAGTACATTTACCTCAACAGAGGTCTGACCGTCTGCAGCGGTAGAGAAAATCTGGCTTTTCTTAGTAGGAATGGTGGTGTTTCTTTCAATAACCTTTGTGGAAACACCGCCCATGGTTTCAATACCAAGGGACAGAGGAGTTACGTCAAGGAGAAGAAGTCCCTTAACGTCACCGCCAAGCACACCGCCCTGAAGTGCGGCACCAAGCGCTACACATTCATCAGGGTTAATACCCTTAAAGGGCTCGGTACCGATAAAGCTCTTAACAGCCTCCTGAACAGCAGGAATTCTGGAAGAACCGCCTACCATAAGCACCTTGTTGATTTCATTCTTCTGAAGACCTGAGTCAGAAAGCGCCTGACGAACGGGGCCCATAGTTGCTTCTACAAGGTCAGCGGTTAGCTCGTTGAATTTTGCTCTTGTAATAGAGGTTTCAAAGTGCTTAGGACCGGTTGCATCAGCAGTAATAAAGGGCAGGTTAATATCGGCAGTGGTCATACCCGAAAGGTCGATTTTTGCCTTTTCTGCAGCCTCTTTAATTCTCTGCATAGCCATCTTATCGCCGCTAAGGTCAATTCCCTGCTCAGCCTTAAAGGTGGCAACGATATAGTCCATAACGCGCTTATCAAAGTCATCACCGCCAAGGCGGTTGTTACCTGCAGTTGCAAGAACCTCCTGAACACCGTCACCCATTTCAATAATAGAAACGTCGAAGGTACCGCCGCCAAGGTCATATACCATAACCTTCTGGTCGTCTTCCTTATCAATAGAATAAGCAAGAGCAGCAGCAGTGGGCTCGTTAATAATACGCTTTACTTCAAGACCTGCAATTTTACCTGCATCCTTGGTAGCCTGACGCTGAGCGTCGGTAAAGTAAGCAGGAACGGTAATAACAGCCTCGGTAACGGTAGTGCCGAGATAGCTTTCGGCATCAGCCTTTAATTTCTGCAGAATAATAGCGGAAATTTCCTGAGGAGTGTAGTTTTTGCCGTCAATAGCAACGGTATTGGATGTACCCATATCGCGCTTAATTGAGCTGATGGTTCTGTCGGGGTTGGTAATTGCCTGACGCTTTGCAACCTGACCTACCATTCTCTCGCCTGTTTTTGAAAATGCTACAACAGAAGGTGTAGTTCTGCCGCCTTCGGCATTAGGAATAACTACGGCTTCGCCGCCTTCCATAACCGCTACACAAGAGTTTGTTGTACCAAGGTCAATACCTATAATTTTACCCATAATAAATTTCTCCTTATTATATAATGTATATTTTTATTTTTTAATTTGCTACTTTTACCATTGCGGCACGGATAACGGTGTCACCTATTTTATATCCCTGCTGCAAAACCTGTGCTATGGTGTTTTCACCAAGATTTTCGTCCTCTATGTGCATAACTGCCTCGTGGAAATTAGGGTCAAAAGCGTCGCCCTCTTTGGCCAGAGCCGTTACATTCATTTTTTCGGGAACGGCTAAAAACTGCTTTATAATCATTTCAAGACCCTTGCAGTAATCCTCACCGCCTGCTGCCGCCATGGCACGCTGGGCGTTATCAAGTATAGGCAGAAAATCCTTAAACATACCTGCCTTTGCATACTCGGCAACACTCAGCCTTTCCTTTTCGGTACGCTTTTTAAAGTTGTCAAACTCTGCTGCCGTTCTGCTAAGCAAATCCTTGGTCTTATCAAGCTCTGCTTTTAGCTTTTCGGCTTCGTCAGATTTTTTTGCCTTTTTGGGCTTTTTTTCTTCCTTTTCTGTTACAGGCTCTGCTTCCTGCTGGGTTTTCTTTTCTTCAGCCACTTATATTTCCTCCAAATCCTTTATACTTTCATTTAAAACTTCACTGAGTTTTGATGCAATATACGCTATAGACGGAACAATCTGTCCGTAAGACATTCTGGTGGGGCCTATAACACCTAT
>JAZNQX010000107.1:0-3581 GCA_045590395.1 Acutalibacteraceae bacterium | reverse complement strand
TGCAGAATTCGCTTCATAGCGCGTTTTTCTTTAATTTTGTTAGAAATTATTGCTTTAAAGCCGAGTAACTGTATGGTAATAAGCGGCGCCATAGCAACCATTGCAACTACACCGAAACCATCTCTCAGTACCGCGCTTTCGCCTTGTAATGTTACACAAATTCCAATAGCAAAGGGAAGAATAAAGCCTGAGGTCATAGGTCCGCTGGCAACACCGCCGGAGTCAAAGGCTATAGCAGTATATACAGGCGGTACAAACAAAGACAGCGCCAGAGAAATAAAGTATCCGGGAATAATGTAATAAACAAGTGAAAAATCAAAAACAATGCGTATAACACTTAGTGCAATAGCCGCACCAACACCTGCGCATAGTCCCAGCATCATAGATTTTTTCTTAACATAACCGCCTGTTACGTCTTCAACCTGGGCATTAAGAACGTGAATAGCCGGCTCTGCCATAACTACAAGTATACCTATCATAAGGCCAAGACCGATAAGCAAGGCAGGATGGAGAGAGGCAAGCTGTGTACCCATTTTATATCCAATGGGCATATAACCGACATTAACACCTGTAAGGAACATAACAAGGCCTATATAAGTAAAGCCTACGCCTACGCCTATTTTATAAAGCTGACGCCTTGGAAGCTTTAAGAAGAATATCTGACAAAGCAGGAAGAAAGCGACAATAAGTCCCAGTGCTACAGCAACCTCTTTCGCAACGTGTCCTGCGTTTTCGAGATAAGCACTAACTATATTATTACCAACTGAGCCGTAGGTTACGGCATAGGTTAAATCATTTTTAGCAAAAATACCGAGAAGTAGTACTGCTAAAATAGGACCGATAGAGCAAAGCGCAACAAGACCGAAGCTGTTTTCCTGACTTTTTCGGTCGCCGAGAACGCTTGAAATACCAACACCCAGCGCCATAATAAAGGGGACTGTAATAGGTCCTGTGGTAACTCCGCCCGAATCAAATGCCATCGGCAGTAAATCAATATTATCGTTCACTGAAAGAATCAGTGATATAGCAAACAACAGCATATAAAAGAGCATAAGAATATTGGAAAGGCGGCGCTTGAATACAATTCTTAGAATTGCAATAATTAAAAAGGCGCCTACACCAAAGCCAACGGCGTATATAAGAAGTTTTCCGTTCATAACAGAGCTAACCTGATTAGCCAACACCTGAAGGTCGGGCTCTGCAATAGTTATCAGCATACCAAGTATAAAGCATACAGCAAGCAGTAGACTTATGGTTTTTTGACGGGAAAGTCCTGCACCCACATGAGTGCCCATTGGTGTCATAGCAATATCGGCACCCAGATTAAAAAATCCGATGCCGAGAATAAGTAAAACAGCACCTATGGTAAAACTGATAAGTTCTTGGCTATTGAAGGAAAAGTTGGGAAGCAAAGCTACCAGATACACAATCATTGTAATGGGTAGGGCAGAAATCAAAGCTTCTTTGATTTTTGACCATAATTCTCTCATTTTTCCTTCACCTGCCTATCTTATTACATAGTATCTATTATAGTATAACATAAAAAACATTTTCTGCAAGAAAAAAGAGTGAAATTAACCGAAATTAAAAATATCAGCGATTTCATCATTTACGCCGAAACCCTCTTAGGGTTCAAGTCCCGTCTGAATTTACACAAAGAAAAAACCGAAACAACCCAAAAGGATTATTTCGGTTTCTTGGTGCACCTGAGCATTCTATAATCGAACCGTTTACCTCTTTAAGAGTCACGGTTTTGTTTGCTTCCTTATAGTTAAATGTTATGACCAATTTATCGTCGTAAAGATATACGGCATTGACAAAAATATCAATCAGTCTCTGTTTGTGTTCCTTCGTTTCCAAGCTCATGCTCTGAATATGCTTGAGCCATAATACTAAGCCCTCTTTTGTAATAGTGGGCTTCTTCATTTCTTCCTTGATGAGCTTTAATTTAATCTCATCTCTCGTCTGCTCCAACTCAATCATTCTTTGTTTTGTGGTTGGAGTAATAATTCCTTCTTCTATTGCTCTGATTAGATTGTTCAGTGCGTTCTCTGTTTCACTAAGCCGTTGTTTAAGTAGTTGTATTGCGGGATTTTCTTTCTTTGCATTTCTAAACACAATACTTGCGATGTCCTCAATAACATTATCATCAATCATCATCTCATGTGTATGCTTAACAACAATGTCTTCAATCCATTCTTTTTTAACCGTCTTTTTATCGCAGGTATGTTTGTATTTAGCGTTGTTGCATTTGTAATATCGGTGGACCGTACCGTTTCGTGCGCTTCCGCTTTCTCCGGTCATATATACACCGCATTTACCGCAAAACAGCTTTGTGGTCAGTAAGTAATCATCTTCGGCTTTATGTCTTGCTGTTGCTCTCTTATTCTTCGCACGCTCACGCTGCACCTTGTCAAATAACGCTTGGGGTACTATCCTCGGTATGCCGTTTGGGTTAACAATATCTCGGAACTTGTATTCACCAATATACCGTCGGTTTTTAAGCATATCCGTTACGTTATTATTGGTTATTTTCGTTCCATGAGAAGTGGTAACACCTTTTGCATTTAGCATTTCCACAATCTCTTTTATTGTTTTACCATCGGCGTATGCTTGGAAAGCAGCAACCACATACGGCGCTTTAACAGGATCCACCTCGAACATTTGGTCCTTGTTAATAACATAGCCGATAGGAACTGTACCGCCATTAAATTTACATTTTAGCGCATTCTCGGTCATACCTCGTGTAACTTTTTCGGAAAGTTCAACCGAATAGTATTCTGCATAACCCTCCAACATGGATTCAAGCAATATGCCTTCAGCGTTTTGTGATATTGTTTCCGTCGCAGAAACCACTTTAACATTATTCTTTTTTAATGTGTTTTTATAACGAGCCGAATCGTAACGGTTACGGGCAAATCTGTCGAGTTTCCAAACGATAACCAGATTGAATTTCTGCTTATCGCTGTCCTTAATCATCTGTTGGAACGCCGGTCGATTGTCTGTCTTTGCCGATAACGCTCGGTCAATATAGGTATCAATAATTGAAATTCCTTGCTTTTCGGCAAAAGCGTAGCATTCTCGAAGCTGACCGTCAATACTTTCTTCGCGTTGGCTGTCCGAAGAATATCTTGCGTAAATAACTCCAATCATTCTTCCTTCACCTCCCGAAGCATCTGAGAAATAACCTCTTTCAGCTTTTCATTGAACACAGTCCCGGGAGTAAAACACATTGTCATTAGGGCTTCCAGACCACCATCCTTCGCAAGTGCTGATTTAATTGCTGGGTATTTTTGCATACCTTGTGGGTTATCGGTTCTTCCGAAAATGTAGTCAAGGGACACATCGAAGAATTCTGCATACCACAAGAGCTTCTGCAACGGCGGCTCGGCAACACCGGTTTCATAGCGACCAATGGTTACTTGGGTGGTCTCGCACTTTTCTGCAATTTGCTTTTGGGAATAACGTGCATTTACCCGAAGCTCTTTTAGTCTTTGTCCTACAATTTTCATGTTTCAACTCACCTCCATACGAGCTGTGTTTATTATACCACATATAATGTTTATAGTCAATACTGTTAC
>JAZNQX010000106.1:0-2700 GCA_045590395.1 Acutalibacteraceae bacterium | reverse complement strand
TAATTATAAAGAAAATATTTATAATGACGATGATGAAATAAGAGAGTGGGTTAAAAAGTTTGTTCCCACCTATCATAAACCCGAATAAAGTAAAAACCTTGCAAATGTGAATTTGTAAGGTTTTTTTATGTAATTTAAAGGTTTTAAAGTTCATATATTTTACGGGGAGGTATATTTATGAGAGAAAAAACCTTTGATGAATACTTGTCGGAAATGATGAAAATGTATAAAGTAAGCGGTGCAGTACCTGTGGTGGCTGAAAGTGAAGCCGCCGAATATAACGGTAAAGGCAGCGTTATTGTTGTGGTAAACGGCGGAAACAACGCAATACCCCTTAAAAATGCAACGGTAACTATAATGGATACAGAAGGAAATGTAATAAATGAAATGCAGACAGACGAAAGCGGTAAAACTTCCTTTATAGAGCTTCCTGCGCCCTTACTGTCCGAAACCCTGACTCCAAATGCTACGGGCAGACGGGTGTTTGCCTATTATGACATAATGGCGGCTAAAGAAAACTATGTAACCGACACAAAGAAAAATGTTCCTGTATTTGACTCTACAGTATCCATACAGGAATTTAATCTTGTGTGGATTCCTGCCTCAAACGGTGAAAATACACCTACTACCGAGAACGAAGGCAACCCATATACTCTTTAGAAAGGAGCGAAAATATGCCGCTAAATCCCGTTATTCCAACCGAAATTACAGTGCATCTGGGCAGTCCGCAAAGCAGTGCCGAAAATGTAACCGTTCCTTTTGTCGATTATATTAAAAACGTTGCATCAAGTGAAATATATCCCACGTGGCCGGAGAATGCGCTGAGGGCTAACATTTATGCCATAATAACCTTTGCACTGAATAGAATATACACCGAATGGTATAAAAGTCAGGGCTATGATTTTGATATAACAAATTCTACTCAATACGACCAGGCATATGTAAAGGGCAGAACTGTTTTTGAAAATATATCTCAGATAGTTGATGAGATATTTAACAGTTATGTGGTGAAGCAGGGAAGTATTCAGCCCTTTTTTACACAGTTTTGCAACGGTACCACCTCTACCTGTCCGGGCCTTTCTCAATGGGGTACCGTTACCCTTGCAAATGAGGGAAGAACTCCTTATGAAATTTTACAAAACTATTACGGAGAAGATATCAATATTATTATGAACGCGCCTATTGCCGATGTAGATGAGTCTTATCCCGGAAGGCCACTTAAAATAGGTGATAGCGGAAATGATGTGAAAATAATACAGAACCAGTTAAACTCAATTTCCAAAAATTATCCTGCCATAAACTATATAATTATGCCAAGCGGTGTTTTTGATACCCAGACCGAAAATGCCGTAAAGAAATTTCAGGAAATTTTCTTTCTTCCTGTAACGGGGCAGGTGGATAAAGCCACGTGGTATAAAATAAAACGGTATTTTGTAGGCGTAAGGCGGCTTACCGAGTTAAATTCTATCGGTATAACTGTTGCGGAAGCGGCACTACCCTTTGAAACCGAACTGAAACAGGGCGACAGCGGTCAGAGTGTGGCGGCTATACAGTATTATCTTAATGTTATCGCTTACTTTAACGGTAACCTTAATACTCTGCCTATTGACTCTGTTTTCGGTGAGCAGACAACAAATGCCGTAAAGGTTTTTCAGCAGTATTTTTCACTTCCCGTTACGGGAATAGTAGACCGAGATACCTGGAATAAAATAACAGATGTGTACGGTGAGGTTGTGGCGAATCTGCCCGAGGGCTATGCAGGGGTACAGGCACAGCTTTACCCCGGCTATGTGCTGAGCGAGGGAATGAGGGGGGAAAATGTCAGAAATCTTCAGACCTATCTTAGCGCAATATCCGACGTTTTGCCGCAGGTAAGCAAAATTACGGTGGATGGAGTTTTTGGCCCTGCCACCACTCAGGCTGTTCGCAATTTTCAGTCGCTTTACGGTCTGCCCGTTACGGGAAATGTAGGCCCATCGACCTGGTTTTATATTGCAAGAGAGTATGACGCTATTGTCCTTTAAGCTTTTTACTTACTAAAAAATATGGCAAAATTATTATAAGCGGCAAAAGAATAAAGGGTGCGACCTTTATAAAATCAATATTTTTAAAGGCTGAAACAAAAATAGAAACTATGCCGAATATGGATAAAACAGCAGGTAAAAAGTACTTATTTACTTTAGGAATAACAGCACAAAAACTATCCTTTGCTACATATACACAAAGGGTGGTTTTTATAAGACTTGCGGCAAAATATATAAAGTATGAAAAGCCTTCCATACGGCTGTAGCTGTTTCCAAGGGTTATAATGCTGATGCTTGAGGCGTAAGGGTGTATAAGTGCAGAGGAGAGAGAATAGCCCATAATGGCAACGCTTTGCAAAAATGCCAGTAACAGTAAAACTACACCGAAAAGATAACCTTTAACATATACTTTTTCTTTATCTTTTGATAGAAAGCCTATAAGGGTAACCGACGGCGCAAAGCTTAAGCAAAAATATGAAAGACCTTCATAAATAATGCCTTTAAGACTTAAAGTATTGCTTGGGATAAGGCTTTTGAATTTCATATTGTCTACCGAAATAATAAACAAAAACAGCATAACAAACAGTATAACAAGACCGCTTACAAAGGCGGTCTTGATTATTGCATTTTTACCGCTGATTGTTAGAATATACACTAAAAAGAGATAGAGTATTAC
>JAZNQX010000105.1:0-2318 GCA_045590395.1 Acutalibacteraceae bacterium | reverse complement strand
GTCTTCATAATTTTCCTCTCATTCATAATACCAAATATGAACTGAATCATATCCTGTGTGATTCCTTGTTGGATGATAGTGGAGATATCCGCCGTCATCATCAATATAATGAACAGGAGAAGCATAAGACACAGCAGTCATACTGCCATCACTCATACGAAAATACTTTACAGATTCTTCGCGTTTAGAAATATCCTCAGCTATTGCATAAGCATATTCTTGTTCTTCGTTTTGTAAGACGGAGTCCACTGCAGTCTGTGCAGATGCAATAATTGAAATACTTTGCAAACACAGTGTGATTGTTAATATCACACTTATTGCTTTTATATATGGCTTTTTCATTATATTTTTCTCCTCGCCAAGTTTTTTGTTTTTGCGTTTCTTCAATTATCATCGGACTCACCTCTTTCTATTCTATGATTAAATTTTACCATATTTACCATTTTTTGTCTACTAGTATAACATAATTTTAATAATTTGTAATATCACATAAAAAAGAAGTTGCTACAACGGACAACTTCTTTTATTTTCTGAAATAATTATAAATATTTTCGGCAACTGTTTTATTTATTCCATCGACATTTACAAGTTCTTCTACTGATGCTGATTTTATGGCTTTAAGGGTTTTGAATTTCTTAAAAATTTCCGCTGCCCTCTTTTTGCCAACACCCTCTATATTTAAAAGCTGACTTTCAAGCATTGACTTACTTTTTCTCTGCTTATGATAGGAAATTGCAAAGCGGTGGGTTTCGTTTTGTATGTCGTTTATAAGGGTAAATGCCCGACGGGTCGCTTTAATAGCAATATCTCCGCCTGTAGTTGCTATAGCTCGGGTTTTATGCTTAGAGTCCTTTACCATACCGAAAAGTGCAACCGAAATATTATGTTTTTCCATAACCGGAAGCACTGCAGATATCTGACCTGTACCGCCGTCCAGCAGTATAAGATCGGGCAAAGTGGAAAACGCCTTATCCTTTTGCTTTTTATATTCGTTAAAGCGCCTGTCAATAACCTCAGCCATTGATTTATAGTCGTCTTGACCGATAAAGCCTTTAATTTTAAATTTACGGTAATTAGAGCGCTGTGGTCTGCCGTCATAAAACACCGTCATTGAAGCAACATTCTCATCCCCTGCTGTGTTTGAAATATCATAGGCTTCAATATATCTGGGCGGCTTTTCCATGCCAAGAAGCTGACCCAGCTCATTAACCGCAGAGGTTTCGCGGCCTGTTCGTTCAATTTTTTTAGAAAGGTTTTCCGCCGCATTACTAAGGCACATATCAAGAAGTTTTCTCTGCTCTCCCTTTTGCGCCACAAAAAAGGATACTTTAGTCTTCTTTATATCGGTAAGCCAGAGAGAAATTGACTCTGCGCCCTCGGGCATTTCATCAATTAAAATATTCGACGGTATATCGCCGTTTCTCGTGTAATATCTTGGCAAAAATTCGCCGTAAAGCCGTGCTGTTTTATCTTCTGCATCAAAAATAAAATGCTCTTGATCGCAAAGATTACCGTTTCTGAATTTAAGCACCTGAACACAAGCCATCTCGCCTACTCTTGCCGTAGCAAAGACATCTTGGTTTTTATAAGAAAGCGATACCACCTTTTGCTTATCGGCAACCTTTTTAACCGCTTCAATTCTATCGCGGAGCTTTGCCGCATACTCAAAATTCAGTTCCTCTGCGGCAGCATTCATTTTTTCCTCAAGGGCTTTAATATCGCCTTCACCGTAGCCGCCTTTTTTTATGAAATTAACGGCGCTGTCAACCGCTTCGGTATATTCAGTAAGACTCATTTTGCATCTGCAGGGCGCAGAGCATATACCTATATGGTAGTTAAGGCAGGGCTTACTGGGTTTATCAAAGGAACGGTTACAGTTTGGAAGCTTGAATATTTTCAGAGCCTCGTCTACCGCCTGTTTTACCACCGCCCCTGAGTTATAGGGGCCGATATATTTACCGTCTTTACTTTTTAAGTTTACCGCCTCTATTTTGGGCCATTTTTCGTCGGTAATTTTTATATAATGGTAACCTTTATCGTCTTTAAGCAGAATATTATATTTAGGCTGATGCTGTTTTATAAGTGAGTTTTCAAGTATCAGCGCTTCAAATTCGGTATCGCAAAGGATAAATTCAAAGTCAGCTACATTTTCTACCATACGGCGTACCTTAGAGCCATGGTTTGTTTCAGAACCGAAATACTGTGTTACTCTGTTTTTAAGCGCCTTTGCCTTGCCTACATATATTATGTTTTCGTTTTTATCCTTCATAATATATACGCCCGGACTAAGCGGCAGAGAATTTGCCCGTTTTTTAAGA
>JAZNQX010000104.1:0-5293 GCA_045590395.1 Acutalibacteraceae bacterium | reverse complement strand
AGTTCCTGTCATACCTATACAGCCTGCCTTTGTAGCCATAGAGGAATAATAACCTGCAATACCGTAGTGGCAGGAGTTGCGCACTACTACCATACCCATACCGTATTCCTTGGCCTTTTTTATAGCCATACTCATAGCTTTCTCTCCTATAACTTCACCCATACCGTGATGACCGTCAATAACGGCTGTACTGGGGGTTTCTTTAATAATCTCAATGTTTGTAACAGCGTTTTGAATACCTGCTTTAATTCTGTCAAGGTAAACGGGCTTAAAGCGGTTAACACCGTGAGATTCGATACCTCTTTTGTCAGATTCTAAAAGAACATCTGCGCAAATTTCGGCATCCTCTTTGGGTATTCCATAACCAACAAAAGCGTCGATTACAAAATCGGTAATGGTTTTCCAGTCAACAATGTTTGTTTTAGCCATAAAAAAACCTCCATAAAAAAGTACACTTATTCCTTTGTGAAATAAGTGTACTCTAAAATCTCTTACTATAAACATTATATCATTAAATTTTTGTTTGTCAATATAGAGAAAACAGTAATTCAATTTGCGATTTTTAATTTTGTTAACTAAGCAAATGATACATATGATAAACCGAAAAATCATTACGGCAGTTGCTCACAAAACTTTATAAACCGCGGCGTCCACCATTCTCTGTATCCTGTAATATTTGGATGAACGGGGTCTTTCATATATCTATCGTAGTCTTCTTTGCTGATTTTTTGCTCGGTTGAGCTACCGTTTAATTCTAAAACATAATGTTCGTTATCATTTACTACGTTATTCCAATGCTTTTCTAAACTGCAACCTCCTATATAAAGGTTGGCAGTTTCTACATTAAAACCGTTAAGCCTTGCTAATTTATGAAGCCATTTTTGTGCGTCCTGTGAAAAACTATTACCGATAGATAGTATTTTCATTTTGAACTCTCCTTGTCCAATTTATAGTTTCTCATATAAAGGCATAAATCAGCCCCAACCATTATTAAATTCAGCACATAAAAGAAAAGTACATACCATTTTGAAGAAATTGACATCATATAGGATTCATTGATTAGCTTTGAAGTAATACCTGCAATGTAACCAAAGAAAATAAGGCATAAAAAGGCAAGACTTTTTCCTTTAGTTGTTCTTGCTCTGTATGACTTAATAACATTAAGCGGCCAAGAGGCACCAAAGCTTACAATCATAACTACTTCTAAAAATTCAGACATAATAATTCTCCTCTCATATTTTAATGATAGCACTAAAATACCATAGCGTAAATTATTAAGTAAGTTATATAACTATAACTTGAAAGTTAAGGTAACCTGTAATATAATAACAGGCAGAAAGGGAGTTTTATTATGGAAATACTGCAGTTAAAATATTTTTGCTCAGCCGCAGAAACCGAAAATTTTTCTAAAACGGCGCAAAAATTTTTAGTTCCGCCTTCAAATATTTCACAGACTATAAAACGTCTTGAAAAAGAACTTGAGACATCATTATTTGAAAGAAAGGCTAATAAAATAAAGCTTAATGATTCAGGACTGTATTTTTACAAAAATGCAAAATCGGCTTTAGAACTGCTTGAAAGTGCAGAAAATACCTTAAAAAATTCCGTAAAAACCGAAACTATTAAAATAAATATACACATCAACCGACGCGTTGTTATGGAGGTAATTGAGAATTTCAGAAAAATTCACCCTGAAATTTATTTTATAACCGTACACAATACCGATGAAAAAAGCTCTGAGTCTGATATAGTTGTAACCGATAAAGAAATAGGCTTGCCGTATTTAAAAACCAAAGCGGCTGAGGAAAAATTTTTACTGGCATATAATAAAAATGTATTTTCAATAAGTAACATAGTATCTTCTTTTGAACTTAAGGATTTACCCTTTATCACAATGGGTAGCGGCAACAGTATTCATGAAAGCACATTAAAAATTTGCAATAGTATGGGCTTTTCACCGCATATTGTTCTGCAGAGTGAAGACCCGTTTTATATAAGAAAATGTATTGAACTGGGGTTGGGTATAGCTATTATTCCTGAGCTTTCCTGGCGCGGACAGTTTTCAGAAAATATAGCCCTTAAAAACATAGGGGAAAATAAACGTGAAATCTTCATATACAAAAAGCATACTGTAAGCCAATGTATAAATGAATTTTATGATATGCTGATAGAAAAGTTTTCAAAATAAAAAACGACTTCTTCGAGAAGTCATTTTTTATTATTTTTTTTAATTTTGTTAACAAGATTAATGATACATACAATAAACCAGAAGAAAATTATCAGTAAACCGCCAAAGCCTATACCCTCACGAAGCCACTCAGGATACAGGGTAGGGCGCAGTTCAAACAATAGGCAGTTAATAAAAACAAAAGCCAGTAAAATATAGAGTATTACCTTTAATATTTTAAGCCTTGTCCAATGCTTCATAAAACCACCGCCTGTTAAAATTATATTTTAACCTATTTCTTTTTCCACGCATTTGCAAAAACTGTTTGCTGTATCTTTATTAAAAACGCCGACTATAGAAAATGTATTATCTATGGGCGAGCCCTTTACGGTAAAGGTGTATAATTTTTCACCATACCAATAAACCGTAAACTCTGTGGATTTGGCTCCTTTGTATGCAGTTTTTAGTTTGTTAGCGCCACTCTCATTTAAAACTAAATCGACGGTAGCGGCGTCATCTTCGCCAAAAATTACGCGTGAATAAACAACGGATACATCTTTGTCTGAAATTATGGTGTTATCTTCATCATCGGTAACCTTAAAGCAGGGAACTGTCTCATATGCACCGGTTGGGTTTGTAGTTTTGTTCTGAGCAAACAACCAACTAAACGCTTCACGGTCAGAATAAGCATAATCCCAAGAATTATGTCCTAAACCGTCAAGTATTATAAAATTAGCCTTTGTTCCGCCTGCGTTAACAATAGCATTATACATTCTTTCGGAATTTGAAAAGGGCACGGTATTGTCATCTCTACTGTGATAAATTCTTATAGGGATGTCCGTTAATTTGTGAGCCTCGTATTCGTTTCCGCCGCCGCAAATGGGTATTCCTGCCGCAAATATATCGCCATATTCTTGCAGTAAACTCCAAGTGGCATAGCCGCCCATGGATAGTCCGGTTACATAAATACGGCTATTATCACAGGAATAATCCTTTTTTATTTCATTTAATAAATGCAATACACTTCCAAGTGTACCTGCTTGGTCTCCCTTAAATTGTCTGTCTAAATGCCACCATTCGTTAGACTGTGGACAAACAACAATTGTCTGTGACACTAAATCGCCGTTATATTTAAACATTATCTTGGCATTTCCAATATGCTCGTTATTGGTACCTATCTCACCGGCACCGTGTAAAAACAAAATAACGGGATATTGATTAGAGGAATCATAATCATTAGGAATATGTATACGGTATGGAAGCATATTACCGTTTTGAGAATCATGAAAAAATTCATATCTGAAAGCAGGGGAAGAATAATCGCCATCAAATGAAAATACCTCTGTTACTTTTTCGGGTCTTTCGGTAGCATCACTGCTACTTGAAGCGGAACTGTTATCCTTTAAGTTGCTAAAAACAAAAATATTGTTTTTAGATAGTACAAAACAAAAAATAGCAACCAGAACAATACAAACAGATAAAGACGCACTTACTATTATTATGATTTTTCTTTTATTCATTTTTTAGACACCGCCTGTAATCATTACAATATTGCTGTCAGCAAACTGCTGCTTAAATATCACTTTATATATTAGACGTAGAAAATTATAAAATCTCTCAGTATTTAATTAGATGGCACGAAGGATTTTTTAGAATATTGAATTGATTTTTAAAACTATTCCGGCAACTGTTCCTATAACCGAAACAATAATTAGTGCAGTCAAAAACACCAAAGACCATTTTTTGTCGTTTGCACAGTTAATAAACTTTTTATTTTTTACAAGAGTGCATTTGTTCATTAAAAAGGCTTTTACTTCTTCGGCACTTGCATTAAGATTGCTTTTTTCTATTGTAATATACAAATTGTGCTGAAGATGAAGCAATATAAAGTTTTTAGTTTCAAAGAACTTTGTTATCTGGTGATAAAAATGTTCTCTTTTGAGTTCGTCATTATATGAAACGATTTTATCCTCAAAAAGTTCATGATTTAAGGTGCTTTCTTTGCCCTCTGAAATAACCATTCTTTCATATCCGATTTTTATTGCCCTTTTCGTTCTGAAATATATTAAAATCATTAAGAACGACATAAAGGGACCAAATCCAATAACAATATCATAATTACCTTTTACAAGATTTATGCCGATTAAACATGTAACTAAACAAAGAAAAGTCAAAAACACATTTTTTGTTCTATTATAACTAACGGAACAAAAATCATAATACCACTCTTTGTTCATCAAAAACTCTGAACTGTAAATAGGTTTTTTAACTTCCTCAATCTCTACACCAATATTTATATTGTTCTCGTTCATATAGGAACCCTCCGTATGTATCTTACTTATTAGATAAACAGATACTAAAAAATTCTTGATTTTTAATTGTCAATTTGTTTTTTATTCCTATGATTTTCCGCTATCCATTCCACAAGCCAATGAATAAATACAACAATAAGTCCGATTTGTAATGAATAAATAACGTTGTTAACTATATCAAATGTTCGGGTTAAAACCAATACAATAACAACCGGAGAAATAAGCGAAATCAAAAATAAACAAGTATAATACTTTTTTCTGCCCATACTGTTTTTCTTTTTTCTTATTAAAAAAGCAAAAATACCCGTGAGCAAAAGAGACGGTAGTCCTGCCAAAGTAAAAGCATTAAATAATGCAATTAATAACTGAATCAGAAAATACGGTGAAATTATAAGTTTAAGCAGATATGCACCACTGAAAAAATCACCCGAAGATGTATTAAATATAAACCACAAAACAGATAAAGCACAAAGTACTAAAAAAGGAATAAACATTATTAGAAATTCTTTGAATCTTTTCATCCAATCACCGCTAAAACAATATACTCTATATATTAGACGTAAAAAACTGTAAAATCTCTCCGCTTTTTAATTATAGCATAAAAGCAGCGGAGGGGCAAGGGGTGAATGAAGCGCTCACTTGCGTTCACATGAAGCGGCGGCGATGCCGCCACGAAGCATTTTGCTTCGCAAAATATGAAGCAAAGCGTTCCTAATCGTGCCGAAGGCACACTTCATAAGCGACAGCGACTTCATTAGCGTAAGCGTCTTCGTGTTCCCAAAGGGAACGCTTCATTTCCAAAACAAAAAAAGCA
>JAZNQX010000103.1:0-6085 GCA_045590395.1 Acutalibacteraceae bacterium | reverse complement strand
AGTAGACGATGAAAGCGTCCCCGATATTTCGGACATCGACACCAATGCTAAGGTTGTGGCCGAGCCTCCCATAAACTTTACAGGCACTATGTCGGTATTTATAAACGACGATATGATAGGCAACACAAGAGATGTTGATATCTCCGACGAGCTTTTCAAAAAGCCTGCCGCCGAACCTACCTTTGAGGAAGCCGCTACTCCTACAGAATATGACGATTTTGAGGTCGAGGATGAGTTTATAAGTCTTGATGACAGAAAACGGATACGCTTTAAACTTTTAAAGGCAAGAAGGTCAAGCTTTATAAAGCTCATCGTCTCCTCTTTAAGTTTTTTATTGCTGTGTATCTTTTTGCTTCCCGCATTTGCTGATATGATGACATCATTCAGCACAACCCTTGCGGTATTCACTTTGATTTCTTTTACCGCAGCCTTACTTGCCAATATAGATATCTTTAAGTCACTTATTACGCTTAAGGGGAAACGCACCTCTGCCGAAACGGTTATTGTTCTGTCCTGTGTTTTATCCCTTGTGGGAATAATTTTTTCTCTTATAGAAAGGCTTGATACACAAATCCCCTTCGGTATTGCCATTTCAAATGTGCTTTCCCTTACCTTCCGCGATTACTGGCGCCTTAAAAAGAGCCAGTATATGTACTCTAACTTTACTCTTATTGCCGCAAATTCAGATAAGTATGGCATTACTCTCATAGATGATGCCCCAACCACATTTGCAATGGCAAGACGAGCCATAGATGGTGACGTGCTGATTGCCGCGCCCCGTCGCACAAGAAATATTACAGACTTTATTAAAAACAGCACTATTGATGTTGATTTTGACGGCAAGGTTAAAATTCTGTTTTTCCTAAGCCTTGGCATTTCCTTGCTGGCAGGTGTTGCTTTCGGTTTCTACCGCGAAAGTTTGCCGACGGGAATAACCGTAGCCGCCTCTATTTCGCTTTTATTCGCGCCGCTTACTTCCCTTGCCTGCTTTATTTTACCGCTAAGCCACACGGCAAAGCATATCGGCCGTTACGGTGCTATGATATCGGGTGTTAAAGCCGCCAGAGCTATTGAACAGGCAAATGCCTGCGTTATTGACTGCGGCGACCTTTTCCCAAACGGCAGTATTCAGCTTACGGATATGAAAATACTAAATGAAAACAACCTTGAAGAAATAATTGCCTGTGCTTGTTCTATAACCTCTTTTATAGGCAGTCCGCTAAAGCACGTTTTCAAAAAGATTACCGAAACAAACAAAGAAGTAAAAATTCCTGTTGCAGATTCGGTTAAATATGAAGAAAAATTAGGCATTACGGGTTGGGTTGGCGATAAGCGTATATTTATCGGTAACCGTTCGCTTATGATAGCCCACGAGGTTGAAATTCCCGATTCGTCGGTTGATAAAAAAATACTCAGTGACGGCTGTTTCCCTGTTTATCTTGCCGCCGACGGAAAGGCTTTGGCTCTTATAGTGCTGAGATATGTTCCAAGCCACACTATTGCCAAAGAACTTGACAGAATAACAGCTATGGGACTTACCGTTCTTATAAACAACTGTGACCAGAATATAAGCGAAGAAATGATTTGCGATTATTTTGACCTTTACAGTGACTCGATAAAGGTTATGAGCGGAAGCGGTGTGCACATGTATAAAACCGCCACAAACTATACCGACAGTATGAACAGTGGTGCAGTTATTAAAAAAGGTGCCGCTGCCCTTGCCGCCACGGTATTTGCCGCAAACAGAGCAACAAAGGCTGTTTCGATTTTACAGATTATACACTATGTAACAATAGTGCTGGGAATAATAATATTCGGCTATGCCTTTTTCGGAAGTGCATCAGGTTATGTAACCGGCATATTTATTGCCCTTTATCAGTTTATTTGCTTTATTTTAGGCAGTATTGCTTATCTCTTTACAAAACCGTAAATTCCCCTATAGGAGTGTTATGATATGAACAAGAAATTTTATATTACCACCGCCATTGCTTATACCTCTCGAAAGCCACACATCGGCAATGCCTATGACATTGTTCTTGCCGATGCTATTGCAAGGCACAAGAAAATGGAGGGCTATGAGGTTTTCCTTATGACAGGAAGCGATGAGCACGGACAGAAAATTGAGGAATATGCAAAGGCAAAAGGCATTGAGCCAAAGGCTTATGTTGACGAAATTTCAGGTCAGATAAAGGATGTATGGGACAGCCTTGATACACAGTACGACAAATTTATCCGTACCACCGATGCTGACCACGAAGCCGCCGTTAAAAAGATTTTCAAAAAGCTTTATGACCAGGGCGACATTTACAAAGGCTCTTATGAGGGCAAATACTGTGTTCCCTGTGAATCCTTCTTTACCGCTTCTCAGCTTGTAGACGGCAAATGCCCCGACTGTGGCAGAGAGGTAATTGACTCAAAGGAAGAAGCATATTTCTTAAAGCTTTCAAAGTATGCCGATCGCCTTGTCAAGTATTATGAAGATAATCCTGATTTCTTCCTGCCCGCCGCACGAAAGGCAGAAATGATAAATAACTTTATTAAACCGGGCCTTGTTGACCTGTGTGTTTCCCGTTCCTCTTTTAAATGGGGTGTTCCCGTTGATTTTGATGATAAGCACGTTATCTATGTATGGATAGACGCGCTTTCAAACTATATTACCGGTATCGGCTATGACACCGAAAACCCCACCGAACAGTACAAAAAACTGTGGCCTGCCGACCTGCACGTTATAGGAAAGGACATTGTGCGTTTCCACACTATTTACTGGCCTATAATTCTTATGGCTCTTGGTGAGCCGCTTCCAAAACAGGTGCTTGGTCACCCCTGGGTGCTTTTCGGCGAGGATAAAATGAGTAAATCTAAAGGCAATGTTATTTACGCCGACGAATTAGCCGCCCGTTTTGGCAGTGACGCTGTAAGATACTATCTTTTAAGCGAGGTTCCCTTTGCTCAGGACGGTAACATTACCTATGAAGCCTTTATAAACAAGTTTAATACCGACCTTGCAAATACTCTGGGTAACCTTGTAAACCGCAGTATTGCAATGACCAATAAGTATTTCGGCGGTACTGTTTTAGCACAGGCAGAAAAAGACAGCCTTGATGAAGAACTTTACGCCTTTGCAAAAGAGACCATAAATAAGTTTAACCAGCAGATGGATTCTTACCACACTGCTGACGCCTGCGAAACTGTTATGGACCTTGCAAGAAGATGCAATAAGTATATTGACGAAACTATGCCTTGGGTACTTGCAAAGGACGAAGACAGCAAAGCAAGACTAAGTGCTGTAATGTATAACCTGCTTGAAAATATAAGACTTATATCGGTGCTTCTTACCCCCATTATGCCTAAGTGCTCAGAGGAAATCAGAAAGCAGATTTGCTGTGATAACACCGAAATGAAGCTCTGTGCTGTGGATAAGTTTAGTGTCGGTACTCCTTCCCCCATTTTCTCCCGTCTTGACACCGAAAAGGTGCTCTTAGAATTAGCAAAAGAAATGGAAGAAAAAATGAAGGCAGCAAAGAAAGAAAACGAGGCAGTAAACGCTGTTACCCTTGCTCAAATCGGCATTGAAGATTTTATGAAGGTACAGCTTAAAACTGCAAAGGTAGTAGCTTGTGAGCCAATTAAAAAAGCTAAAAAGCTTTTAAAACTTACCCTTGATGACGGAAGTAACACTCCCCGTACCGTTGCCAGCGGAATTGCTAAATACTATACCCCTGATGAGCTTATAGGCCACACCGTAATTGTTGTATCAAACCTTAAACCCGCCGTTCTTTGCGGTGTAGAGTCCCAGGGTATGATACTTGCGGCAGATGTTGACGAAGAAACCGTTAAGGTTATTTTTGCCGACGATATTCCTGCAGGCTCAGTTATTAGATAATATGATTTTTGATACACATTCTCACTATACCGATGAGCAGTTTTTTGATAGAGAAGAACTGCTCTTAAAACTAAACAAAGAGCATAATGTAAGCGAAATTATAACCTGCGGTACAGATACTGCATCTTCCAAGGAATGTATAGCCCTTGCAGAAAAATTTCCCTTCTTATATGCTGCCATCGGCTATCATCCCGAGGAGCTGACTCGTCAAAAGGCGGATATACCTGCCCTTTCATCCCTTGTTTCAAAAAAGGTTGTAGCCATAGGCGAAATCGGTCTTGATTATTACTGGAACAAAGAAAATAAGGAAGAACAAAAGGCAGCTTTTATAGCCCAGATAGAACTTGCAAAAAAGCTTTCTCTTCCTATAATCGTTCATGACCGTGAGGCACATCAGGACACGCTTGAAATAATAAAGGAATATAAGCCAAACGGCGTTGTCCACTGTTTTTCAGGAAGTGCCGAAATGGCAAAAGAAGTAATAAAGGCAGGTATGTATATCGGCATCGGCGGCGTTGCCACATTTAAAAACACAAAGGCTCTGCCTCAGGTAATACTTGAAACACCAATGGAAAAATTATTACTTGAAACCGACGCGCCCTATCTGGCGCCTGTTCCCTTCAGAGGAAAGCGGAACGATTCCTCTCTTATTCCCTATATTGCCGAAAAAATAGGTGATATTAAAGGAATAAGCAAGGACGATGTTTTAAAAATTTGCAGAAAAAATGCCCTAACTCTTTTTAGCAAAATTATTTAAAGAATAACACCTCACGTTCGGTAAATACTACTATCGAAAGTGGGGTGATTTCATGAACGATAAGAATAAAAACTATGAAAACGAGCAGAACAAGAAGAATAATAACGACCAGAATAAAAAGGATAATAACAACAACCAGCAGAAAAAGAACAATAACAACAAGAACTAATAAAAAAAACTCTCATCAGTATTTCTGATGAGAGTTTTTTAAGTCTGCTTAAAGCCGTTACCCCGTATTTCCCCTGAATCGCAGATTATTATAAAGGCTTTTTCGTCAAAGGCTTTAACTATTGAATTCACCGTCACTACCTGATGCGCCCGCACTGCACACATAAGCATTTGTCTTTCTTCTCCCGAATAAGCGCCCGTTGCCTTTATTACGGTAACTCCTCTTTCCACATCTTCTATAATTTTTTTGCTTATTTCCTTTGCTTTATCGGTGACTATATAAATAAGTTTTCCTCTGTCTGCCCCTGACAGTATTTTATCTACCACTACCGAAGAAATGAATACCGTTACGGCAGAATAAAGTGCATTGGAAAAATTTTTATAGCATACAGCAGACAGTATAATTACCACCGCATCACCAAGCAGTATTATTCTGCCTATTGAAAAATGAGGATATTTGTCGTTTATCAGTTTACCTATAATATCCATACCGCCTGTTGTAGCACCTCTCAGAAGTACAAGGCCAAGACCTACACCGGATAGAATTCCGCCGAATATTGCACAAAGGATAATATCACTGTAAAAGGGCTTTATAAGCTTTTCTCCTACATCTATGCATAGCGACATTATGGGCGTGGCTATAGCTGTACCTATAATAAACCTCCAGCCAAGTCTTTTAAGGGAAATAAGTATAAGAGGTATATTAAGCAAAAGCATAGTAACGCCCACAGGCAGTTTAAAAAGAAAATTTAATATAAGTGCTATTCCCGTAAAGCCGCCGGGACTTATATTTGCAGGAGAAATAAACATAGAAATAGAGGTAGCGTAAACAATAGAGCCAACAATATAAAAGCCGATATCAATAATTTGCTTTTTTATAATTTCTTTTTTCATAAATTCCTCTTTTTCATATTTTTGATTTCTATTAAAACATTCTTGAAAAATTTTATTTCATATATTATTATATTGCTATCAGGAAGTGATTTTATGAGTATCTCAAAAAAAGAATTTATAAGAACAATTAAATTTGTACTTTTTTCCGCAAGCGCAGGTATTATTCAGATTGCAAGTTTTTCGCTTCTTAACGAAATATTAGAACTTAAATACTGGTTTTCTTACCTTATCTCCCTTATACTTTCTGTAGTTTGGAATTTCACTTTAAACCGCAAATTCACCTTTTATTCGGCGAATAATATACCTATCGCTATGCTTAAAGTTGCTCTGTTTTATGCAATATTTACTCCCCTTTCAACCTGGTGGACTGCCCTACTTACTGA
>JAZNQX010000102.1:0-6903 GCA_045590395.1 Acutalibacteraceae bacterium | reverse complement strand
ATTGCCTTTAATGGTCGCATTATAAATGTTTGCGGTACGGTAGTTGTAAAGAAAACCTGCGCGGTTAGCACTGTTGTTTTCAAATGTACCGCCGTAAATATCAATACTACCATGGTTGAAGATAGCGCCGCCCCAGATAGAAGAAGTGCCGGATGCGGTGGAAGTGCTTACAGAATTGTTTTTGTAGGTACCGCCGTATACCTTCATAGCACTGCCGTTTGTCAAAATGGCAACAGCACCGCCTACGCTTTCAGGGTATGACGAAACACTGTAAGCGGAATTTAAGGTTTTGCTGTTTCCTGTTTTTACACAGTTAATTACCGAGAAGTTTTCATATAGGTCAACCTGTGAGTTTGAAAGTACGAAAATAACAGAGCCTGTAACAGTAACAGTCATATTGTTCTTGTTACCATCAATTACTAGTAAATTACTCTCAGTAGATTCTTTATTACCAAAGGAGAGAACAATTCTGTCGTTTTCTGCTGTTTCAATACGAGTTCCGTCTGCGGTTTCGCCTATAACGAAAATGTCACCGCCAAAATCTGAAGCACGGGTAAGGGTTACCGCAGAGCTTGAGAAAATAGTCATATCATTTTTGATATAGAAGGTACGGTCAAGCTCAAAGCTTGTGGTAATTCTGATTAAATCATGACCTGCATTTATTGCGCGTTCAAGCTGTGCAGAGGTAGAAACATCTGCAGGAACGGAAATTACATCAGGTACAACCTCGTTACCGTCATAGCCAATATATGTGGGAATGGTTATAGAGGATTCAATAACATTTAACGTGTTGTATATTGCGGCACTCCAATAAGCATCATCCCAGTCGCCTGTATTACCCATATCAACATATTTTGTTTTGTCGATATATAGTTTTGCACCTGCGCTGTTACCCCAGATAATAGGTCCGCCAACCGTAGCGGTGTTGCCGTAAACTGTAGTTCCTGCCATGGTAATAACGGTACCGGTAGTGGTTTCGTACATAAAGCCGCCTTTTTCAGCACTGTTGTTTTTAGCGGTAATGTTATAAAGCTCGGCAATACTTCCGTTACTGGAGGCGTAAATAGCGCCACCGTAAGCAGATGATGAGTTGCCAAGAAAATCGCAACTATGGAAAATAGAAGGTGTAGTTGCGGAATTGGTGGTATAAAGCATAACGGCACCGGCGTTACCGGTAGCAGTATTGCTGTCAAATACTGTTTTATATGCGCCGATAGAAGCACTGGTGCCAACATAAATAGCACCGGCAGTAGTGGTAGCACTATTTTTGCTGATAGTACTGTCATAAATATCAAGATGAGAATCGCTCAAATATGCAAAACCACTGCTGTTAGAAGAGTTTTCTGTAGCTGTGATTTTATTCAGACGAGCTGTGGAAATGCTGTAAAGGGAGATAAAACCGCCGTTAGTTGTAGAAGTATTTCCTTTAACGGTTGCTTTATTTATATCAACAGTACCGCCTGTAGAGTAAACACCACCGCCGTAAACAGCGTTGTTTGATTCAAATGTAGCATTTTCCATATATACACTTGCAGTGTTTACGTAGATGGCTCCGCCACGCGCCTGAGATACGTTATTTTTGAAGACGGTATCGTTGGCTGTCAGTTCTATACCTTCCATATTATTAGCACCGGCAAGATAAATAGCACCGCCGTGGTTTGCGGAGATATTACTGTCAAAGGTGGAATTTGAAACAGTAAGCTCCATTGAAGGCGCAAAAACAGCACCACCGGAAGAGTCAGAACTGTTTTCTGTAAAGGAAGCATTTTTAATTGTAACTATATTTTTGGCATAAATAGCACCGCCGCCGTCCACAGCCGAGTTTCCGCTAAATGAAACAAAGCTGTCTCCAACGCCGTTTTCTTCACCTATGTATGTGTAAGCAACGGTACTGGCAGGCATATAAATAGCGCCGCCATATGTAGAAGATGTATTGCCACTTATTTCAGCACTGTAAAGATTTAAAGTGCGGTAGTTATAAAAAGCACCGCCACGGGCAGCGTGGTTGCCTGAGAATATACCGCCGTAAACGTTTAGAGTACCATAGTTATAAATAGCACCGCCGTGAGTAGATGTCCAACCTTCGTCAGTGTCAGGGTCGGTAATATCGTTAACAGAGTTGTTGGTGTACTTACCACCATAAATATTACCGCTACTGCCGCCAGCAAGAATAATTGCCGCACCGCCTATACGTACTCCGTACGAGAGCGTGTGCAGTCCTGTCATTGTTTCGTCGTTACCAACCTTTACACAGTTTGTTATTGTCAGGTTGTCATACAGGTTGATACTTGCACCCGCACAAACGAAAATTGCTGTGCCGGTTACTTCGGCTGCCATATTTTCACTATTACCATTTATGGTCAGCAAATCTTCAACGGTGGATTCACTGTTACCAAGGGTTAGGGTAACGGAATCCTCGCACAGATTTCCTTCTGCATCCTTACCCACAATAAACATATCGCCGTTAAATTCGGGCGAACGGGTTAAGGTTATTGCTGTATCGGTAAAAATTGTCGCACTGTGGTCAATATAGAAGGTCCTATCTATATTAAAATCGTTCAGAATGCGAATGTAATTTTCGCCGCCAAGCAAAGCATCATAAAGGTCATCGGCTGAATAAACATCAACCGGCTCAAGTATTTCTTCGTCACCTTCTTCGTCTAAGGCAAAAATTGAAAGGGGACACATGGTAATCATCATAGCGATTACCAGAAGTACCGAGCATATCTTTGTCAGTAATGAGGTTTTCATAAAAATCTTCCTTTCGTTTGACTCAATATACCAAAAAAATACCATTGTATAATTGTAATAATTATAACATATCAAACAGCATTTTACAACTTAAATGCGCGTGTGCAAAATTTACGAAAAAAATTGGCGGTTTTAGGTACATTTTAATAAAGGAAAAGTATAAAAGTAATTTTTAAATAACAAATTATATGCAAAATGCATCAATATGCAAAATTTATGCAAAAATTATAACTGTTATATTATCAAAATAAACAAATTTTTTCAATATTTTTCTTATATTTTGTAATGAAAAGAGTATTTTTTAAAAGTATGCAGAAAAACTTGCATATTTATACCGTGAGTGGTATAATGCTAACATCGATATAAAATATTTGTTTCGGAGGAATAAAAAATGGATAAGAATAAGATAAAAAAGGTTGTACTTGCATACTCAGGCGGTCTTGATACCTCTATCATTATTCCGTGGCTTAAAGAAAACTACAATAATCCCGAAATTATTGCAGTATCAGGTAATGTTGGACAGGCAAGCGAGCTTGAGGGTCTTGAAGAAAAGGCTATTAAGACAGGTGCCTCCAAAATTTATATTGAAGACCTGACTAAAGAGTTTTTAGAAGATTATGTTTTTCCCTGTGTTCAGGCAGGAGCTCTTTATGAGGATTATATGCTGGGTACTGCTTTTGCCCGTCCTCCTATAGCTAAAAGAATTGCTGAAATAGCACTAAGCGAAGGTGCTGACGCTATCTGTCACGGATGTACCGGTAAGGGTAACGACCAGGTTCGTTTTGAAATGGCTATAAAGGCATTTGCTCCAGATATGCCCATTATCGCTCCTTGGAGAGAATGGGATATTAAGTCAAGAGATGAAGAAATTGACTATGCCGAGGCACATAATGTTCCTCTTAAAATAAGCAGAGAAACCAACTATTCGAAGGACAAGAATATCTGGCACTTAAGCCACGAAGGTCTTGACCTTGAAGACCCTGCAAATGAGCCTCAATATAATAAAGAGGGCTTTCTTGAAATGGGCGTTTCACCCGAAATGGCTCCCGATAAGCCTACCTATGTAACCATACACTTTGAAAAGGGCGTTCCCACCGCTATTGACGGTGTAGAAATGGACAGCGTTGCTCTCGTATCAAAGCTTAACGAGCTTGGCGGTGCTAACGGTATCGGTCTTCTTGATATAGTTGAAAACCGTCTTGTTGGTATGAAGTGCAGAGGTGTATATGAAACTCCCGGCGGTGCTATCCTTTATAAAGCACATCAGATTCTTGAAACAATATGTCTTGATAAGGATACTGCACACTATAAATCACTTGTTGCTCAGAAGCTTGCTGAGAATGTATACAACGCTCTTTGGTTCACTCCTCTTACCGAGGCTATTCTTGCTTTTGTTAAGACTACACAGAAAACCGTTACAGGCGATGTTAAGGTTAAGCTTTATAAGGGCAATATCATTAATGCAGGTGTAACCTCACCTTATTCACTTTACGACAGTGAAATCGCAACCTTTGATGAGGATGATGTATACGACCAGAAGGAATCTGCAGGCTTTATCAACCTTTACGGTCTTCCCACAAAGGTTTATGCTAAAATGAAGAAAAAGAATAATTTAAAATAATTAGAGGTATAACTAATGGATAAAATGTGGGCAGGAAGATTTAGTAAAGCTTTAAATAAAGAGGCAGATGACTTTAATTCTTCCATTCATTTTGACTCCCGTATGTATAAGCAGGATATAACCGGTTCGATGGTTCACGCTATGATGCTTTCGCGTCAGGGTATTATCAGTAAAGATGAATACGCTGATATTTTAAATGGACTCAGCGGTATTCTGGAGGATATTGAATGTGGTAGACTGTTAATTGACAGTGAAGCTGAAGATATACATATGTTTGTTGAGTCTGAGCTTACCAAAAGAATTGGCGAAAACGGCAAAAAACTTCATACTGCAAGAAGCCGTAACGACCAGGTTGCTTTGGATATAAGGCTTTATCTTATTGCTGAATGTGAAGAAATAGGCTCTTTACTCAAAAATCTTATTGAGGTTATAAGGGATAAGGCTGCTGAAAATCAGGACGCTATTATGCCCGGATATACCCATCTTCAACGCGCACAACCAATTACCTTTGCCCATCATTTATTGGCATACGCTATGATGTTCAAACGCGATTTTGAGCGTATTGGTGATGCCGTAGACAGAATGAATTATTCGCCCATTGGCTCTTGCGCTCTTGCAGGTACAACCTATAATACCGACAGAGTCTTTGAGGCAGAGCGTCTTGGCTTTAATGGTATTATGATGAATAGTATCGACGGTGTTTCTGACAGAGATTTCTGTATTGAGCTTATGTCTTGTTTTGCTACCATAATGATGCATTTATCCCGTTTTAGCGAAGAAATAATCCTTTGGTCAAGCTGGGAATTTAAGTTTGTTGAGCTTGATGACAGCTATACAACAGGCTCCAGTATAATGCCTCAGAAGAAAAATCCTGATATGGCTGAGCTTGTGAGAGGAAAAACAGGCAGAGTATACGGTGATTTAATGGCACTGCTTACCACCCTTAAGGGATTACCCCTTGCGTACAATAAGGATATGCAGGAGGATAAAGAGGCAATTTTTGATTCAGTAGATACTGTTAAAAAGTGTCTTAGCATTTTTGCTCCTATGGTTGCCACTATGAAGTCACTAAAAGGCAATATGTACTCTGCAGCGCAAAAGGGCTTTATTAATGCTACCGATTTGGCTGATTATCTTGTTAAAAAGGGAATGCCTTTCAGAACAGCTTACAAACATGTTGGTACCTTGGTTGCTTACTGTATAGAAAACGGTACAGTTCTTGAGGAACTGCCTATTGAAAAATACAAAGAATATTCAGAGCTTTTTGATAACGATTTGTACGATGAAATTTCCCTTGAAACCTGTGTTGCAAAAAGAATTTCCGCAGGCTCTACGGGCTATGAATCGGTAAAAGCACAGATAGAATATATTACGGAGTTTTTAAATAAATGAAAAAGGTTTTTATAGACGGCAGTGCAGGTACTACCGGACTGAGAATTTATGAGCGGCTTGAAAAAAGAAACGATATTACTCTTATTAGACTTGATGAGGAAAACCGCAAAGATATAAATGCCAGAAAAGAGGCAATTAACAGTGCAGATATAGTTTTCCTTTGTCTTCCTGACGATGCGGCGAGAGAGTCGGTTTCTCTGCTTGAAAACGACAGTACCGTTATTCTTGATACATCTACCGCTCACCGCACAAACAGTGACTGGGTGTACGGCTTTCCCGAGCTTGATAAAAGTGTAGCCGAAAGGCTGACATCAGCTAAAAAAATAGCTGTTCCGGGTTGTCACGCCAGTGGCTTTATTGCTCTTATTTATCCGCTTGTTAAGGCAGGTATTGTTGATAAGAATATACTGCTCGCCTGCACCTCTGTAACGGGATACAGCGGCGGCGGTAAAAAAATGATTGCCGAGTATGAGGGTGACTCGGTTGACCCTTTGTATAAAGCACCCCGTCAGTATGCACTTGCGCAACAGCATAAGCATTTAAAGGAAATGAAGGCTTTAACGGGAATTGAAAATGCCCCTGCGTTTTCTCCTATAGTTTCAGACTTTTACAGTGGTATGTGTGTTACCGTTCCGCTTTTCAAAGCTCAACTGAAAAATAATAAAACCATTGACGATATTAAAAACCTATACAAAGAAAAGTATAATGGTCCTATAGTTAAGTTTGTTGATAATGCCGATGAAGTTGGCTTTTTGTCTGCGGCGGCTCTGTCCGGACTTGATAGTATGGAAATTTCTGTTTTTGGAAATGAAGACAGAATACTTCTTGCCGCAAGATACGATAATCTTGGTAAGGGTGCGTCCGGTGCGGCTATTGAGTGTATGAATATAGCTCTGGGTCTTGACCCTAAAACAGGACTTGAACTGTAATAATTTGAAGGATAGAATAAAATATGATTAATAAGTTTATTGAAGGCGGTGTTTGCGCGGCAAAGGGATTTGTTGCAAACGGAATACACTGCGGAATAAGAAAGAATAAAACCAAGAAGGATCTTGCACTTATATACAGTGAAGCGGATGCAACTACTGCATCTGTGTATACTACCAACCTTGTAAAAGGTGCGCCTATTACTGTAACAA
>JAZNQX010000101.1:0-8520 GCA_045590395.1 Acutalibacteraceae bacterium | reverse complement strand
ATAATGGTTGCCCTTTGCGCTATTTCTAATTACTTCTTCTTTTTCGGTATGGTGGTATTTACCGTAATTTACTGGTTTATAAGGGTAATATCGGGGGCAATTAAATTTAAGTTTTCACGCTTTCTTGCCCTCTGTCTTGAGGCAATACTGGGCTTTTTACTTGCCGCCTTTATACTGCTTCCCTCAATATATATGATACTGTCAAACTACCGTGTCAGCGAATTTTCTATGGGCTGGTCGGGTATTCTTTACGGAAAAGAGCAGATATACCTTAATATTATAGAATGCTTTTTCTTCCCTCCCGATATCCCCGCGCGTCCTGTTTTCTTCCCCGGTGCAAATGTAAAATGGTCGTCCCTTGGAGGCTGGTTACCGCTTATAAGTATGAGCGGTGTACTGGGCTTCTTAATAAGCCGTCGCCGTCACTGGCTGAAACGTGTAATTTGTGTTTGCTCCTTTATGGCGATGGTGCCCGTTTTAAACAGCGCATTTTACGCCTTTAACAGCTCTTACTATGCAAGATGGTTCTATATGCCTATTTTAATGATGGCTCTCGCCACCGCCTATGCCCTTGAGGAAAAGGATATAGAGTGGAAGACAGGCTTTAACTGGACCGCCGCCATTACGGTAGGTATTGCCCTTGTTGTAGGTCTTTTCCCACAAAAAATTGACGGAGAAACGGTGTTTGGTCTTTATACCGATGCAGGAAAGGAAGATAACCTTTACCTTGCCCGTTTTCTTGTAGCAGTAGGCATAGCGCTTCTTTGCCTTATTATTTGCCGTCTGCTTATACATTTAAGAGATAAAAATGTGCTTTTCTTCCGCCGCGCTACAGTATTTTTCCTGTGCATAGCCATTACGGGATACAGCTGTGTATATCTCTATCAGGGCACTCAGCATTCCTATGACCAGGACAGTGTTATGATAGACAGTCTTATTGAGGGTGAGGTTACTTTACCGCAGGAGGATAACTACCGCATAGATACCTACGACTGTGTAGACAACACGGGTATGTATTTAGGCTATCCCACAATTAACGCCTTCCACTCGGTTGTTACTACCTCTATTATGGAGTTTTATGATTTTATAGATGTTCAGCGCGATGTTGCCAGCCGACCCGATAAAAGCTATTATTCTATTAGAAATCTGCTTTCTGTAAAATATCTGTTAAACCGCGTAGACGGTGACAGCTTTGTAGGCGAGGACGGCAAAACACTTATGCCGGGATATCGATATTTAAACACCGACGGCGGCTACTATGTATACGAAAACACAAACTATATCCCCTATGGCTTTTCTTATAACTATTATCTTACAAGAAAAGAATGTGAAGAGCTATATAAGGGAAAAGAACGCGCCGATATAATGCTTAAAGCAATTATACTTGAGGATGAAGATGCGGCAAAATATTCCCTTAATATGAAATCCTTTGCAGAGTTTGTAAAACAGCAATACACCATCACCGAAGATGGCGAAATCAAAGAAAGCAGTGACGATATATCACTGCTTACCGACGAGAACACCCTTAAAAGTGACAGCGCAAGGCTTAAAGAAACCGCAAGTATAGATTTTACCCGCGATTCAAAGGGCTTTTCCGCCACCGTTAGCAGAAATGAAGAATCTCTTGTATTTTTCTCTGTCCCCTATAGCGAGGGCTTTTCCGCCACCGTAAACGGTGAAGAAGCAGAAATTATAAAGGCAAACATCGGCTTTATGGCTGTAGTTGTGCCCGAGGGTGTTTCGTATATACGCTTTAATTACACTACACCTTTATTAAAAGAGGGCATTATAGTTTCGCTGTCCGCCCTTACTATCTTTATTGTTTATCTTATCGTCTGCGCTATTATGAAGCACAAAAAAGAGGAAAACGAGGTTTATCCCGAGGGTGAAATACTGCTTGACAAGTGGAACAGCGAGGAATTTTCAGACAGTTATTCCTCTTTTGAGAAGCCCGAAATTAATAAAACAAGTCTGCTGGACTCACTTGACGAAAACAGAGAAATAATTATACCAAGTGACAATGATAAATACTCGGGCTTTAATATCGACCTTTCGGCATTTGAAGAAAAAGAAGATATTGACAAAGAAAACAACGAGTAGTATAATGTAAAACGAAAATAAAAAAGGGGAGCTTGATATTTACTCAGGCTGAGAGGAAACCGTTTTGTTTCGACCCATAACCTGATGCGGATAATGCCGACGTAGGAGAATACGCCTTAGTTTTGTGCCCCGCGTTTAATGTACGCGGGGTTATTTTTATTTTCGAAATAAATTTTAAAGGTGATTATAATGAAAAGTAATTTGAAAAAGCTTACTGTATCGGCTCTGTTTATTGCGCTGGGCGTAGTGCTGAGCGAGGTAATTCCCAGTATTTCTCTGCCCTTTGGCGGCAGCGTTACCTTGTTTTCCATGGTGCCCGTATGCCTTATAGCTCTGCTTTTTGGCACAAAATGGGGCCTTGCTTCAGGCTTTCTTTACGGCGCTATACAGCTGCTATTTGGTATGAACAACCTATCCTACGCTACCTGGTGGGGCGCGGCTGTAGCCATTGTTTTGTTTGACTACATTATTGCTTATGCCGTGCTTGGCCTTTCTGGAGTATTTAAAAATGTTATAAAAAACAAGGCGCTAAGCGCTGTTCTGGGTGTACTTTTTGTATGCTTTTTAAGATATTTATGCCATTTTATTACCGGCGTTACGGTATGGCGCGAAATTGCAGATTTATGGGGCGCCGTATGGTACTCGGTTACTTATAACGCAACATATATGCTCCCCGAAATGATAATAACACCTCTGGGTGTATATCTGCTTATTAAAACCTCAGTTCTTAAAAAACTTGAGTTTTAAATATCAACATAAAAGGTCCTTCCGTTTTCGTCGGCACGGAAGGATTTATTTTTCTGTATCTTAAAATTTTTATTGACTTTTAAGGTCTTTTAGTCTATAATCTTAGAGTGATAGGCTATGTATATAATAGCTAAATTGTGTTTAGCATCTCGATACAAGGAGGGAACCGTATATGAAAAGAACTTATCAGCCTAAGAAGCTTCATCGTAAAAAGGAGCACGGCTTTTTAAAGAGAATGGCAACTGCCAACGGCCGTAAGGTACTTGCCCGCCGCAGAGCAAAGGGCAGAAAGCAGCTGACTTACTAAAGGCCACATTGATGTGGCTTTTTCTATTTCAGGAAAAATAAAATGAGCTATAAAACATTTAAGCTAAACAAAGATTTTCGTCGGCTGTACGGAAAGGGAAACTGTCAGGTTTCGCCCTATGTTGTTACCTATTCTAAAAGAAACAGCACCGGCGATATTCACATTGGTATTACCACAGGCAAAAAGCTTGGTAATGCTGTTTGCAGAAACCGAGCAAGACGGCTTATTGTCGCCGCCTTTCGTAAAACTCTGCCTAATCTAAATAACGGATACGATTTTGTTTTTGTTGCCCGTACCAGACTTCTTTCAATAAAAAGCACCGTTCTTTTTGATACCTTTAAGAACCAGTTTATATCTGCGGGCATCTGGAAGGAATTTGATGAAGAAAATTCTGATTAAACTGATACGCTTTTATCAAAGACATTTATCAAAACTAAAGGGAACATCCTGCTGCCGTTTTCATCCTACCTGCTCGGCTTATGCCATTGAGGCTATAAGTATCCACGGCGCATTTAAGGGTTCACTTTTATCTTTATGGCGCATTTTGCGCTGTAACCCATTTTGTAAGGGCGGTGTAGACCCTGTACCGCCTGCCAAACTTAAAAAATAATCCTCTTTCGGATGGTGTATAAATATGACCAAAATTTTTGACCTTATTAACAGTTATTTATTTGCACCCGTACTTCGCTTTTTTATGGAGCTGACAAATGGTAGCTATGCCTGGGCGATTTTCCTTTTCACCCTTGCCATCAACATTATTCTTATTCCCCTCAGCATTAAAAGCCAGAAAGCTTCAATTAGTCAGCTTAAAATGAAGCCAAAGCTTGACGAACTTAAAAAGAAATACGGCGATGACAAGCAGAAGTACAACGAAGCTATGCAAAAGCTTTATCAGGAAGGCAATATTTCTATGGGCGGCGGCTGTCTGCCTATGATAGTACGTCTTCTTCTTGTTATGAGCGTATTTTATCTTGTTACCCAGCCCCTCACCTATATTGCAGGTATGGAAAAAAGTATCATTGATACTGCTATTGAGGCTTTGGGTGATACCTCACGAGCCAGCTATAAACAGCTTGCCGTTATTGAACAGGCTATGTCGGGTAATGCTGCTTTCGCAAACATAAAAGAAGCTATTACCGATATCAATTTCCATTTCTTAGGTCTTGACCTTACTGCAAAACCTCAGTTCAGCCTTAATTTCTCAAAACTTACAGGTGAGCAGGTAAAGCTCTGGATTATACCATTCTTATCCTTTGCTGCCGCTATGTTCTCCAGCATACTTTCTATGGTACAGCAGAAGCGCACCAATCCCGATGCGCCCAGCATGGCAGGTATGATGCTCACTATGCCTATTATGTCCCTTGTTATTTCCTTCAGTGCTCCTGCAGGTCTTGGCTTCTACTGGGCTTGTTCAAGCCTTATAGGCGCCTTTATCAACATCTTTGTTCAGGAATGCTTTGGACCCAGAAAGGCAATAGCCAATGAACAGGCAAAGCTTATTAACAAAAAAGCCGACGAGGAAAAGAAATTTTCCGCAAACAAAACCGTTTAAGACACTTTTTAAGGAGGTCCTTTTCTTGATTAAAGAAGCTATCGGCTCTGCCGAAACCGTTGAAGAAGCTCTTGAAAATGCAAAAGCCGAGCTTTTCGCTCAGCTTGGTGAAGATATAGAGTTTGATATTGATGTTATTTCACAGCCTAAGAAAAAGGTTTTAGGCCTTTTCGGAGGCAGTCTTGCTCAGGTGAGAGTTTATACCGAAATTCCCGACCCTGTAGTTAAAGAAAAACCGGCAAGAAAAGAAAAAGCCAAAAAAGAAAATACTCAAAAGGCTAAGGAAACCAAAAAGAAGGCTGAGCCTTCCAAAACAGAAAGCGCTCCTGCAGAGCTTAATGTAGTTGACGCTGACACCCTTGAAAAAGGCAGTCCTGCAGACAGAGCAGTAAGCTATGTGAAAACAATTCTTGATGCTCTTGGATGTACCGAGGTTTCCATTAAGGTTGCCCTTAAAGACAACGGCGCACTGCTTATTCTCTCGGGCGAAGGCCTTGGCGCTTGTATCGGTCACAGAGGTGAAACCCTTGATGCTATCCAGTATCTTGCTTCTCTTGCTGCCAACAGCGCGAAGGGATACTACAAGATTTCTATTGATATCGGCAATTACAGAGAAAGAAGAGAAAAAACTCTTATTTCACTGGCACAGCGTATATCAAATCAGGTTCTGCGTACCGGCAGAAGCCGCTCACTTGAGCCTATGAATCCTTATGAGAGAAGAATTATTCATACCGCTATTCAGGAAATTGACGGTGTTTCTTCTCACTCTGTAGGCGAGGGAGAGCGCAGACATATCGTTATTACCAGCGATAAGCCTGTGGCAAAAACAGCAAAGAATGATACCAAAACAGAAAACAGAGAGCCGAAAAAAGATTCGGAAGCTCTGCCCCTTTACGGTAAAATAAAATAAACTAAAAGCAGCAGAAATTTCTGCTGCTTTTTTATTGTATTTATTGCAAAAAATAAGCCGCCCTGAAGCGACATAAAAAACTTGATATGATATCAGCCAAACGGGACTTTAGGACTAAAGTCCCGTTTTATATTAAGCTGATGTCAGAAAAGAAACAAATTAGCCGATTTTGTTAAGACGGCAAACGAGATTTGATTTCTTTCTGGCTGCGGTGTTCTTATGAAGAATACCCTTAGCGGTAGCCTGGTCGATTTTCTTTACAGCAACCTTAACTGCAGCTGCAGCATCGGCAGAATTTTCTGCGATAGCAGCGTCAGCCTTTTTAACAGCAGTTCTGAGTGCAGAACGATAGGCCTTGTTACGCTCGTAAGCAGCAGTACTTGTAAGTACGCGTTTCTTAGCAGATTTAATATTGGGCAAACCTGACACCTCCTTTTAAAACATTAACAAAACTATAATAGCACTTCTTATTCGAAAAATCAACATTTTTTTGATAAAAATTTAATATTTGATAACAATAACAAAAAAGGAAGTGACATTATGCTGGGCAGAAGCGACCTTGCGGTTGAACTTAAAAGTAATATAGAGGAAAACAGCGGTATTGACAGCGAAAGTGAGCGCTTTGGTATACTGACCGTAACCAGAATTAAGGTTAAAAACGAGGAAGGAAGCCACGCTATAAAAAAGCCAGTGGGCACCTATATAAATATAGATATCCCCGACCTTTTATATCACGGCGGTGATTATATAGAGCTTGAAAATATAATAATAAAGGAATGTTCTAAACTGCTTTTAATCAAAAACAACATTCTTGTTGCAGGGCTTGGTAACCGCAACATCACCCCCGACGCTTTAGGGCCTAAGGTGGCTGACAGAATTCTGGCAACCAGACATATATCAAACGAAATAAAACAGCAGACAGGGCTTAAAAACCTTAAGAATGTTTCGGTTATACAGCCCGGAGTGCTGGGTCAGACGGGTGTTGAAACGGCAGAAATACTAAAGGCGGTAATAAATGCCTCATTTGCGGAAAGTCTTGTTGTTATCGACTCCTTTGCCGCGGCAGACGCAAAAAGGCTTGGCACCACCATACAGATATGCGATAGCGGTATCTCTCCAGGCTCAGGTGTTGGTAACAACCGCCACGAAATAAGCAAAAACACAGTAGGCGTTCCCGTAATTGCAATAGGTGTTCCCACCTGCCTTGATGCCGCGCTTTTTGCAGGCGGCAGTATCAAGGGCAAAAAGGCGCCTATGATAGTAACACCCAGAGAAATCGACCTTTTAATTGACAGAGCGTCCAATGTTATTTCAAACGCGGTTAACCTATTTTTACAGCCCGATACCGACCGCAATATTCTTTTATCTATCGTATAGAAAATTAAAGTTTTGCATATATTTTATCAGGTGATAAATATGCAAGACAAAAGCGGCTTTTTCGGCCTTATTATCGCTTCTGCACTATGTGTTTGCGCGGTGATTTTAGGCGCTGTTTATATATCAGGTGAAACCGATGCGCTAAGCACTCATGAACAGAGCGTCAGTGAATATATTATAGATACCCCATCTGATTCTTCACAAAAGGACAGCAGTAGCAGTGCCGCGCCTGTGCTAAACAGCAGCGCTATGTTAGGAAAAATAACTGAAAGCTTTATAAGCCCCTATAAGAGCAACACTTCTTATAACAGGGTTTATATAAACAACAAGGCGGGTGTACCCCTTGATATAAAAAAGCTTCTTACCAGCGAAAACCCCGTAAATATTGAAAAAAGCGATGAACCGCAGGTGCTGATTGTTCACACCCACGCTACAGAGTGTTATTTAAGTGAAAGCAGAGATTATTACACAACTGATGATTTATCCCGTACCACCGATAATACCAAAAATATGGTGGCTATTGGTAACATTATAGAAAATAAATTAAACGCGGCAGGGATAAAAACTCTGCACGACAAAACCGCCCACGATTACCCTGCTTACAGCGGCAGTTACTCACGAAGCAAAAAAACTATTGAGAAATACCTTGCAGAGTACCCGTCTATAAAGGTGGTTATCGACCTTCACCGCGATTCTATAGGAAATGCCGGTGGCAACAAGACAAAACCCATTGTTGAGATAAACGGCAAGAAAACGGCTCAGGTTATGCTTGTTATGGGTTGCGGTGCGAATATTACGGGCCACGAAAATTGGCAAAAAAATATGATTTTTGCCGTAAAATATCAGCAGACTATGGAGGTTTTGTACCCCGGACTTGCAAGAGGTATTTGCTTTGTAAACAGTAAATATAATCAGAATTTATCTTTTGGGTCTATTTTACTCGAAGTAGGCACCGATTCAAACTCTTTTGAAGAAGCCTCTCTTGCTGCCGACCTTGCAGGAGATGCGCTGGTATCATACTTAAATACATTAAAAAAATAGAAGTGTAAAAAAATGAAAAGGAATACAAAAATTTTTTGGCGGTCTTTTTTTATAAGTCTTGTGCTTATGATGTGCTTTTTAATTATAGTTCTGGGAATTTGCGAAAGCTATAAGCAGATACGAAGAATAGGCTTTAATGAATATAAAAATGCCGTCGGCTTTACCGACGGCGAATTTTACATTTTAGATTTTACTGTTTAGCTTCGTCAAACTTAACAACGGTTTTTGTTTCGTCTGAAAGGAAAGCCGCTTCCATAACCTTCATTACTCTGCGAACCTCAGAAAGCTTAATTAAGGATTCTTCCTCTTTATCAACAGCCTTTACGAAGTTTCGGTAATAATTGTGAACATCACTTATGGGGCGCTCTATTTCATACTCGTCAATAGTAATTTCATCTCTGGGCGCCATAGTTTTGGTAATACCTGCGGCAGTCTGAACGGGCAGAACATCCTTTTCATTCCACGCCTTCATTTTAGCAACCTTAG
>JAZNQX010000100.1:0-8822 GCA_045590395.1 Acutalibacteraceae bacterium | reverse complement strand
TGTGAGTGCACCGTGACCGATTTCGCGGCGTCCGGGACCACGGCTGGGCTTGGTTTCGCCAACCGAGTAGGACGGGAAGTTGTAGTGGTGGATATATCTCTTAGAAACTTCTTCGTCAAGACCGTCAAGCTTCTGAGCTTCGCTAACGGGAGCTAAGGTTGCGATTGAAAGCACCTGAGTCTGACCGCGGGTAAACATACCGCTACCGTGAACACGGGGGAGTAAGTCAACCTTTGCGTCAAGCGGACGGATTTCGTCAATGCCACGGCCGTCAACACGCTTCTTTTCGTCCTTAAGCCAAGCGCGAACAACATGCTTCTGAACGAGGTACATAATTTCGTCGAGTTTGCCTTCATTACCTTCAAAGCGTTCGTCAAACTTTTCGTGAACAGCGTTGTAGATAGGAAGAAGTGCAGCATCGCGAACAAGCTTATCGTCGGTATCAAGAGCCTTCTTAACATCTTCAATACAGAAGCTCTCAATTTCCTCCATAATAGCGGGGTCGGGGTCGTTAGATAAGAATTCAAACTTTTCTTTGCCGATTTCAGCAACAATACCGTTAATGAACTCAACAACCTTAACGTTAGCCTCGTGACCCTTCATAATAGCGTCAAACATAACGTCATCGGGGATTTCGTTAGCGCCTGCCTCTATCATAGCAACAAGGTCAGCGGTAGAAGAAACGGTAAGGTCAAGGGTAGTGGTCTTTCTCTGCTCAAGGGTGGGGTTGATAACGATTTCACCGTCAACAATACCAACATTTACAGAGGAAATAGGACCTGCCCAGGGAATATCGGAAATAGCAATAGCGGCAGATACACCGATAGCGGCGGCAATCTGAGGGTCGCAATCGGGGTCAACACACATAACGGTTGCAACAACCGAGCAGTCGTTTCTCATATCCTTGGGGAAAAGAGGACGGATAGGACGGTCAATACAACGGGAAGCAAGTATTGCCTTGTCGGTAGCCTTACCTTCTCTTCTTGTAAAGGAGCCGGGGAAACGGCCTACAGAATACATTTTTTCCTCATAGTCAACAGAAAGGGGGAAGAAATCAACACCCTCTCTGGGTTTGGCAGAAGCGGTAACGGTACAAAGTACTCTTGTGTCACCGTAAGAAGCCATTACAGCAGCATTAGCAAGCTGTGCCATTTTGCCGGTTTCAAGCTTTAATGGTCTGCCGGCAAGTTCGGTTTCATAAACCTTGTAATTTTCGAACATTTTTTTACCTCCTTAAATTTACCTCAGGGGGCTTACTCTTTAGCAATAAATCCAACACCGAAGGTTTCGGCGCTCGATTTACCGCTAAGCATAAACCACCTGAAAACTGCAAGAAGGCAGACCGAAAAGCAATTCGGTCTGCCAATTTTGTCTTTACTTACGAATTTCAAGACGCTTGATGATAGAACGGTATCTGTTAATGTCTACCTTAGTAAGATAGGCAAGAAGATTACGGCGGTGACCAACCATTTTAAGAAGACCACGACGGGAATGATGATCCTTAGCGTGAATCTTAAGATGGGCGGTAAGCTCGTTAATACGCTCGGTAAGAAGAGCGATTTGTACTTCGGGAGAACCGGTATCACCTTCACTGATAGCATACTCTTTAATAAGAGCCTGTTTTCTTTCAGCTGTCATTTCTTTCACTCCTTTAAAAAATCGTCCGCCGTTAACCAAGCAATCGGTCATTAGTGAATCCTTAAAAGGCAGACACCGAAAGCATAGTAAACGGTAGCCAATAAATTATAACACAGTGCCTTAAAAAAAGCAAGTGTTTTTTATTTTATTATACCCGTAACAAAAATTTCTATACCAATAGCAATAAGTATAACGCCGCCCAGTACTCCTGCCTTTCCCGCAAATGAAGTACCGAACCTTTTTCCTATATTTACACCCACAAGACAAAGCACAAAGGTAACAGCCGCAATTATAGCCGCGCAAAGCAGTGCCATATACACGTTATACTCTGAAATGGTGAAGCCTGTAGACAGCGCGTCAATAGAGGTTGCAACCCCCTGCACCATTAAGGCACCAAAGGTGGTAGCTTTCGGTTCCTCATTACTTTCTTTGTTTTTAATACCCTCTAAAAGCATTTTTCCGCCTATAAAGGAAAGTAAAATAAGGGCTATCCAGGGTATAAATTTTTCTGCCGAGCTTAATACGTTAACAATAGTATGTACACATACCCAGCCAATCAGAGGCATAGCCGCCTGAAACAGAGCAAACACCAGTGCAATAGCAACCATTTTTCTTATCTTCATTTTAGGCTCATTAAGGCCGTTAGCCATAGAAACTGAAAAGGCATCCATAGCAAGACCTGCGCCAAGACCTATGCTGTTAATAAAAAAAGCAGGTGTAAACAAAAAACATCTCTTCCTTAAATAATATAGGCATGGGGTTTCCATGCCTATATATAATACATTTTTTAAATTTAAAAGTCAATATTACCCTTTTATTGCTCCTGCGGCTACCCCTTTAATAATATACTTTTGACAGAAAAGATAGAACAGTATTACTGGAATAACACTAAGCACAAGCACAGCCATCATAGCGCCCATATCTATACTGCCGTAGCCGCCCTTTAAATACTGCACCGCTATAGGAATGGTCTTATAGTCATGCCCTACCGTCAGATAAGGCAATAAATAGTCGTTCCATATCCACATAGTATCCAGAATGGCAATAGTTATTGCGGTGGGTTTAAGAAGCGGCAGTACAACCAGAAAGAAGGTCTGAAGCGGCGTACAGCCGTCAATGGTAGCCGCCTCCTCAATGCCAAGGGGCACCGATTTAATAAAGCCGCAGAACATAAAGGTAGAAAGTCCTGCGCCAAAGCCCAGATATATGATTATCAGTCCCACGGGATTATCAAGACGGAGTAAATTTGCCGTTTTTGACATTGTGAACATAACCATCTGAAAAGGCACTATCATTGAAAAAAGCAAAAGATAATAAAATATTTTAGAAAATTTATCCTTACTTCTTACAATGTACCAAGCCGTCATAGAGGTAAAAAAGAGTATCGCCGCCACCGAAAATACCGTTACGAAAATTGATAAAAAGAAAGCCATTGGAAAATCGGTAGAGGTAATGCCCTCTATATAGTTTTCAATGCCTGCAAAGGTTTCCCTTGTGGGAAGTTTAAAGGGCGCAGAGCTGATGTTAAACTTTGTTTTAAAGGAATTCATCAGCACTATAGCAACAGGAAAAATGAATACTACTGATGCTATCAGCAAAACCGTAAAAATTATAAAAGAGGCTATTTTATTCTTTTTTTCCATTACGCTTCCTGCTCCCTTTTACTTGTCAGATAAAGCTGAAGCAGAGCAATTACTGCTACAACTATAAAAAATACTACCGCCTTTGCCTGTCCTACCCCCTCGTAGCCTACTCTTGAATAAAAGGTATTATAAATATCAAGGGCAAGCATCTGGGTCTGCTTGGCAGGGGCACCTGCTGTAAGGGCAAGGTTCTGGTCAAACAGCTTAAAGGAATTTGTAATGGTTAAAAACAGACAAATTGTTATAGACGGCATAACCGAGGGGATTATTATTCTTCTTAGTGTAGTAAAATACGAGGCGCCGTCTACCTTTGCCGCTTCCAGAACTGAATTTGGAATATTCTGTATACCTGCTATATAAATTACCATCATATAGCCTATCATCTGCCAGTTCATAAGAATAAGCAATCCAAAAAATCCAAATTTTGCGTCGCTTGTTATAGAGTAATTAAATTTAAGCAACACACCGTTTATAATAAGCTGCCAGATATAACCCAGCACTATTCCGCCTATGAGATTTGGCATAAAGAAAACCGTTCTGAAGAAATTTGTGCCCCTTAGTTTTTCGGTAAGAAGCAACGCCAGTGCAAAAGCGAATATATTAATTGTAATAACGCTAAGCACCGTAAAGGCAAGGGTAAAGAGAAAGGCTCTTATAAAATTTCCGTCAGAAAAAGCAAGAATATAGTTTTCTATTCCTGTAAATTTTGCATCGGCAACGGTGGTGAAAGAGCAAAAAGAAAGATATATTCCCGCAATAAAGGGTATAAGAAAAATAACCGTAAAGGCAAGTAGCGTGGGCAAAACAAAAACGGGAAAATATTTTCTTATTTGTTTAGGCTGCATTTATTTTCTCTCACTTTGCCATTTATTTTTAACTGTTTCTTTAAGCTTATCAAAGGTGGTGTTGCCCTGAACATACTGAAGTAAAGCGTCACCAAAGGTGGTTTTGAATTCTTCACTTGGGAAGCCTGCAAACACCCAAGGAAGTGTATCAGTATTTTCGTCTCTCATATAACGGAACATTTCTTTTGCTAGAGGGTCGTCCGGCTGTTCATTTTCGCTAAAGGTATTAAATGGAGTAGCAAAGCCCAGCTCCTCTGTTACATACTTCTTTCCTGTTTCACTGCTGAAAAGCCAGTTTAAGAAATCAATAGACATCTGCTGTTTTTCTGCGCTTACCTTACTGTTTACCGCAAGGTAATTTTCGGTGCCTATGCATATACCTGTCTTTTCTTCATTTTCCATTCCCATATATATAGGAAGCATACCGATATCCTCTGCTTTTACGGTGTTTCCGTTTACATCTTTAATCTGTGACCACGCCCAAGTGCCGTTCTGCACCATAGCGCATTTTGAAAGAGCAAACTCTGCCATAGAGTCGTTAACCGATTTTGAGCCTAAAAGGTTTTTGCCCGTAACCGAGTTATCGATATAAAGGTCGAAAATATTTTTATATTTATCCGCGTGTTTAAAATCGATACTTGCCGCCTTTACCATAGCTAGCGTGGGGTCAATATCAGGGTTACTCTCATATATTTCGTAATAAAGAGGTATATTTGCAAGGTGGCTCTGCCAACGCCAGTCCTCACCGCTGGACAGCGAGGTGGAGGCAAACACGCCGTCTATACCAAGGGCAGCCTTATTTGCCGTCATATCCTCTACTACCTCTTTAAGCTTGGCAAAGGAATTTATCTCACTTACACTGTTAAGGGATGTCTTTTTATTTGGCAGGGCAAAATATTTCTTCATAATAGCATCGTTATATATAATTCCGTATCCCTCTACAACATAAGGAATTGCATATACCTTGCCCTCGTTCTTTATAGCAAGATTTTTATCGGTTAGATAGCTGTAAAGCTTGGTATCGGTAAGGTCAGCGCAATATTCCTTCCAGGACTGATAACCGATAGGGCCGTTTACCTGAAAAATGGTAGGCGCGTCGTTTTTGGCAACCTCACTTTTAAGGGTCTGCTCGTAGGTGTTAGCCGCCGCGGTTACTACCTTTACGGGAATTCCTGTTTCTTCTTCGTATGCCTTTGCAATTTTCTCGTACACCTTTGCCGATTCGGGCTTGAAATTAAGGAAATAAATTCCCTCACTCTTTTTATTGCAACCCGAAAGAGAAAAGCACATAGTGAAAATTAAAAGTAAACAAATGAGTATAGATGATATTCTTTTCATAAAAACAACTCCTTAAATTTTTTCAATGATATTGTTGACAGGAGTTTTTAAAAAAATACATTTCTTTGTTTTAAAAAAATGCTTGACTTTATCAGACTATTATGGTATATTATTTTAGCGTTCTAAATTTGCTGGTGTAGCTCAGTTGGTAGAGCAGCTGATTTGTAATCAGCAGGTCGGGGGTTCAAGTCCGTCCACCAGCTCCATTAAGCTGTGGTCGCCAAAGCAGGACTTGAAACCTAAGAGGGTGAGGCACGTACGGAAAACAATTGATAATTGTTTTTAGTGCCGAAGTGCGAAGGGCGGTACTGCATGTTAAGTGCGGTGACCGAGCACGGAAGATTTTCCGTCAGGAAAAGTTTCGTCCGTCCACCAGCTCCATTAAGCTGTGGTCGCTCACCAGTTCTATTATGGTGGCTATAGAGCTTCCAAAACGCAAATTAAATATGGGAGAGTTCCCGAGTGGCCAAAGGGGGCAGACTGTAAATCTGTTGTCTCTGACTTCGATGGTTCGAATCCATCCTCTCCCACCAAACAAAAAGACTTGCTGCGGCAAGTCTTTTTTGTTTGGTGGAACTAAGTGTGCCTTACGGCACGATAAGCACACCTTGGTGCGTGAAGTATGCCTTCGGCAAGTGAAGTGCCTGCGGGCGTGTATAGCACACTTAACTTCACTTTGAGCGTTAGCGAAATACTTCATTATGGTGCAAGCCATAACTTCACTGCGGCAACGCCGCAACTTCACTTAAAACCTAAGCCTTGCACTTCACTAAAAATTACTGTATAATGCAAATAAAAAGGAGTGATACAAATGTCCGAAAGTAAATTGCGAGATATGTCATTAGATTTTGCTGTATCCATAATTAACCTTGTTAAAGAACTTAAACTCAAAAAAGAAAACATAATCTCCAACCAAATCGGCAGAAGCGGTACATCCATAGGTGCCAATATTCGCGAAGCGCAGTATGCACACGGCAAAGCAGACTTTGTATCCAAACTCCAAATCGCGCTCAAAGAAGCAAATGAAACAGGCTATTGGCTTGAACTTTTGTATAAAACCAATTACATTGACGAAGCAACCTACAAAAACCTCGACTCCGCCTGTACAAGCATTAGAGTAATGTTGATTTCATCGGTGAATACGGTTAAAGGAAATTGATAATTATGTACCAAATTTTAGACGATGATATTAGAATACTTATCAAAGAAACTTCTCCTTGGATTATTGGTTCAAAGGGCAGCAAGGATGATTTCAAACCAGTTTTTAAAGAAAATACACCTATTGACATTATTGATAAATATAAAAAATTAGAATTGCTCATTAAAAGCCGTCAACTTTAACTTGGCATCTAAATGGTTCGGAACAGCCAAAACGAAACCGACCCAATAGGTCGGTTTTTTGTTTTGGTGGGAGAGGATAGTTAAAGCAGTCGCATAGCATTTTTATAGCATATTTTTTCAGCAATACTAAAACCGAATTTTTCACTTATCGCATCCGAAAGCTTTTGCATTTCTGATGCGTTTTTTATTTCCAAATTACAGTTCATACCATCAAAATCACTGCCCAGTGCGGCAATATCCTCGCCACCAACATTTACAAAATGTTCTATATGTCGTAAAATGTCACAAATTTCGGTTTTCTCCGTCCCGTTTAGAAAGTAAGAGTAAAATACTACCCCTATTATTCCGCCGCTGTTACCTATAATTTTTATCTGCTCATCGGTAAGGTTTCTCTCGTGCTTACATAACGAATAACTTGCCGAATGGGTAGCCACAAAAGGCTTTTGAGAAATTTTTGCCACATCCATAAAACCGCCATAGTTTAAATGAGAAACATCAACATATATATGGGTAGAATTGAGCAGTTCTACTATTTCCCTGCCAAAAGCCTTTAAAGGTAATAAATGCGCCTCTTTAACTGCCGAACAAGGAAAACCAAGGCAATTTTCACCATTATGGGTAAGCCCAAAAAATTTCACACCTGTATCCTTCAAAAGCTTTATGTTATCAGCACCACCATTTAACAATTCCCCGTTTTCCACTGTTAAAATTGTCGAAATTCCTATATTTTCACAGCCTAAAATTTCTTTATTAAAAATCTCATACTGCCGTTTAAAATGCTCTGTTGCCTTTTTACCTTTCATATCAGGAGGTGTATAAACAGCAAAGCATTGAGCAATATATTCCCCATCAATAAGCCCTTTTTCGCTTATGTGTCCGTTATTTTCTTTGAAGCTATAATTTTCATCTTTTAGCTTATCAAGAGTATCACAGTGTAAATCAATTATTTTCATATATCTCACCCATATTATATATATTATAAAAAGACGGTTACAAACCGTCTTTTTGTCAAATTACATAATCTAATAAAAGCATAACACAAAAACCTACAAGCAAGGCATAGGTTGCGCCCCGCTCATGTCCGTGAGAATGGGTTTCGGGTATCATTTCATCGCTTATTACATAAAGCATTGTTCCGCCCGCAAAAGCAAGGGCAAAGGGTAAAACCACAAAGGATATACTTGCCGCAAAATAACCTATAAATGTACCAACCACCTCTACCACACCGGTAAGTGCAGCCAGTATAAAGGTCTTTTTAGGTGTAACCCCTGCCGACAGCATAGGTGAAATAATAACCATACCTTCAGGTATATTTTGTAGTGCTATACCGCCTGCAATAATAAGTGCCTTAGAGGTATCTCCCGAGCCAAACCCAACCCCCGCAGCAATACCTTCAGGCAAGTTGTGTATAGCTATTGCTGTTACAAAAAGCAAAACTTTGTTTAAGTCTTTACTATTTTTCGCTTCATTTTTAGTTCCCATAAGACTGTGTAGATGCGGCACAAATTTATCGAATAAATTGATACACACAGCGCCTACAAATATACCAGCCACCGTAACAACAACTGCATATCTTCCGCCGTATTCAAGTGAGGGTATAATAAGTCCCATTATTGCCGCCGCAAGCATTATACCTGCCGCAAATGACATAACAATATCCGAAAAAGTATGAGATATTTTCTTAAAAGCAAAGCCAATTATAGCGCCTATTACCGTTGCCATACCAACGCCAATGGCAGTAAGAATAACTATTTTCACCTCATCACCGCCTTTAAGTGTATTATATCATAAAAGCGGCGGAAAAATCAAGGCGAAGCATTGTATATCATCAATTCCGCAGGAATTGGATATCATCAAAACGAAGCTTTGTATATCATCAAGCCGATAGATTTTTATGCACACCTATGGTGTGATGATATACGCCTTCGGCGATGATATACAGCCCTATCGGGCTGATGATATGCCAAGCCTATCGGCTTGGATAAAAAAACACTCGTTCAAGAGAACGAGTGTTTTT
>JAZNQX010000099.1:0-2406 GCA_045590395.1 Acutalibacteraceae bacterium | reverse complement strand
AAGGGTGTTCGTGTAATGCGTGTTGAGGACGGCGTAAAGGTTCTCTCTGTTGCAACGGCGGCGCATGACGAGGATGAGGTTAATGCCTCCCCCGGAGCCCCCGATCCTGATGCAGAGGAAAAAGGAGAGATAATAGCGGAGGATATTGATACAGAAAACGAGGAATAATGAATGTTTTATCCTACCGAATTTTATAGTGAAGAATATATAAAGGAGCTTGAAAAAAAGGAAGAAAAAAAGCAGATAAGAAAAGCCGCTAACCTTTTGGGTGTTGCCTTTCTTATTATGTCGGCAATAATGGTGCTGTGGAGTGTGCCTATAGGCGTTGTTGCAGGTCTGGGTATAGTGGACGTAAACAAAATGTATGATGTTTTAAACGATACCACTGTTTTACAGGCGTTGCAGATAGTAATATCCTCTACCGCCTTCCTTTTCACCTATTGGCTCTATGCCAAAATGATGAAATGCCGCGTAAGTGATATCTGCGCCTTTAAAAAGCCTACCGATAAAAGCCTTGTTGCGCCTATGGTGCTGTTGGGGCTTGGTGTCTGCGGTCTTTCAAACTTCTTAACAAGTATAGCAGGTGGTATTTTTCAGAGCATGGGCTTTGAATATGAGCTTAATCTTCCCGAAAATCCCACTAACCCCTTTGGTGTAATCCTTGCCTTTTTGGCTGTGGCGGTCACCCCTGCCCTTGTTGAAGAATTTGCAATGCGCGGTGTAGTGTTGGGCGCCCTTAGAAAATACGGCGATAATTTTGCCATAATGGTGTCCGCTATTGTTTTCGGCCTTATGCACGGCAACTTCTCGCAGATTCCCTTTGCCTTTATCTTAGGCGTTTTCTTCGGCTATGCTGTAATAAAAACCGGCTCGGTCTGGACAGTGGTAATAATCCACTTCTTAAATAACGGCTTCAGTCTGGCTCTCGATTATCTTACCAACGGTATGTCAGAAATGGCCGAGGGCACTGTAATTATGGTTTATTTAATGGTTTTAATGCTTCTTGGTGTTGTTGGCTTGTTTTTACTTTCCAAAAAAGGCGAAAACAACTTTGTTATCGACAATAAAACACAGCATCTGACAACAGGACAGAAATTAACCACCGCCTTGACCGCCCCTTGTATGATTATCACCTATGTGGTAGTACTGCTTGAAGCCACCCTTGTATATGTGTAACGTTTCACGTGAAACATTCTAAAAAATAAACTCCTGTGTTTCACGTGAAACATAGGAGTTTATTGTTATGAATAAAGAATTTATGAAAATTGCTATTAAAGAAGCCGAGAAAGCCGCAAAAGAGGGCGAAATCCCCGTAGGCGCGGTTATTGTAAAGAATGGCGAGATTATTGCCAAAGGCAGAAATACCAGAGAAAAAGAGCAGTCTGCCCTTGGTCACGCCGAAATTAATGCTATTAAAAAAGCCTGTAAAAAGCTTGGTAGTTGGCGGCTTGATGACTGTGAAATATATGTAACTATGGAGCCTTGCCCTATGTGTGCAGGGGCAATTATCAACGCCCGTATTCCTACGGTGGTTTTTGGCTCCTTTGATGCTAAAATGGGCGCCTTTGACTCAAAAACCAACCTTGCCGCTGTGGGTTTTGATTTTACCCCCGAAATATATGCAGGAATTTGTGAAAAAGAGTGTACCGAAATGGTCAAAAACTTTTTTAAGGAAATAAGAAATGATAAGTAAAAAACAAATTGAAAATATTGTTGGCGAATGTGGGGTTTGCGCCTTTGCCGATATTAAGGCTCACCTACTGCCCTGCCGAAAAATAAACGAAATACCGGGTAGCGCCAAAAGCGTTGTTGTTTTTATCTTTCCTTATAGGGTAAAAGAGGAAAAACCCCTTAATATCAGCCGCTATGCCGCCGTTTGTGATTATCATACTGTGGCGCAAAAAATACTCGAAAAGCATTGCGAAAACCTGAGCAGTGCCTTCTCGGAAAACGTTTTTGTGCCTTTTTGCGATAATTCACCTATTCCCGAGGTTTCTGCCGCCGTTAAAGCAGGGCTTGGAGTGAAGGGGAAAAACGGTCTTTTAATAAACGACCGTTACGGTAGCTTTGTTTTTATCGGTGAAATTGTTACCGACCTTGAAATTGAGTCTACTAATTTCGATAGAGTTTGTTTAAACTGCCACGCCTGCCTTAAAGACTGTCCTATGATGCTTTGTAAAGAAAACTGCCTTTCTGCTTTAACTCAGCAAAAGAAAGACTTTACCGAGGAACAAAAAGAACTCTTAAAAAAAGGCAGTAGTATCTGGGGCTGTGATATTTGTAGTGAAATCTGTCCTATGAATAAAGATAAAGAGCTTACATATATAAAAGAGTTTATAGAAACCTATAGAAACAGCTATACCTCGGGCGAAGACACCACGAACCGCCCATATATGTGGCGAGGAA
>JAZNQX010000098.1:0-2279 GCA_045590395.1 Acutalibacteraceae bacterium | reverse complement strand
GATGCAAAGGGCGGCAGGCTTTCCTTTGACGGAAAATATGACATAAATTCTTCCACCCGTGCGCTTTTCTCCTATGTGCCTCAGGGCAATATGGTGCTTTCGGGAACAATAAGAGAAAATATTACCCTTTGCAGTTTAAATGTAAGTGAAGAAAAAATAGAAAAAGCGACTGAAACAGCACAGCTTAAAGAGTGGCTCTCTACCCTTAAGGACGGGCTTGATACCTACATAGGTGAGGACGGTCTGGGCGTTTCAGAGGGACAGTCTCAGCGTATAGCCATTGCCAGAGCACTAATTTGCGACGCGCCTATACTTTTGCTTGACGAGGCAACAAGTGCCCTTGACAGCGAAACCGAAGCCAAAATGCTGAGCAGTCTTAAAAAACTTCACGATAAAACCATTATTCTTGTAACCCACAGAACGCTGAGCAGCAGCGTTTACGATAATCATTTACATCTTGAGAATTCAAAAATAATAAAAAAATAAGGAGGTTTTTACCTCCTTATTTTTCTGCTATATATTCCTTTATTTCCTCTAAGAATGCTTGGTCATTAGTGTCGGCTTTAACTGTAACCGGTTGGGTCAGGTCAAGGCTTAATACACCCATAATAGATTTAGCATTAACAAGGTATTTGCCCAGGGATAAATCTACATCGTAATCTTTTCCTGCCATTATACTGACAAAGCGGTTAACGCTTTCAATATTATTAAGAAGAATTATTTCAGTTATCATAAAAATGTCCTCCTGTTTTCATCATTTTACATTTTTTGCGTCTTTTTGTCAAGCACTTGAAAAAGGCGGTTGTTTATAGTAAAATACTTTATCGGAGGGATTTTCTTGAAAATTGCTTTTTACACCCTTGGTTGCAAGGTAAACCAATATGAAACTCAGGTTATGCGTGAGCTTTTTGAAAAAGATGGCCACACTATAACTAACAATACCGATGACGCTGATGTTTTTATAATAAACTCCTGCACTGTAACGGGAGAGAGCGACCGCAAAACAAGGCAGGCTGTCAGGCGCTACCGTGCCCTTTGCGCGAATGCTGTTATTGTGCTTACAGGCTGTATGCCTCAGGCTTTTCCAAAGGACGCCGAAATTTTAAAAGAGGCAGATATTGTACTTGGTAACACTGACCACAGTAAAATACCAAGCCTCATAAAACAGTTCTTAAGTAACGGAGAGCGAATAGTTGAAATTGAAAAGCACAAAAGAAATGAAGCTTTCAACACAAAATGTATAACCGATTTTGAGGAGCGCACCCGCGCCTTTATGAAAATACAGGACGGCTGTGACAGATACTGTTCTTACTGTATTATACCCACAGCCAGAGGCCCTATCCGTTCAAAAGGTATTGATGAAATAAAAAGCGAAGCCGAAGCTTTAAGCAAAAAAGGCTTTAGCGAGGTTGTGCTTGTGGGCATTAATCTTACCTCTTACGGAAAAGATAATGATAACGACTTAAATATATGCGATGCGGTAAGCGCCGTTTGCTCGGTAGATGGTATAAAAAGAGTGCGCCTCGGCTCATTAGAGCCTGACCATATAAATGATGAAATGCTGAAAAGACTTAAAGGCGAAGAAAAATTCTGCCCACAGTTTCATTTATCCCTGCAGTCAGGCTGTGACGCTACCCTTAAAAGAATGACCCGCCACTATGACACCGCTTTTTACAAAGATTTAGTAGAGCGTATAAGAAATCAGTTTGAAGACGCCGCCATTACCACCGATATTATGGTAGGCTTTGCAGGTGAAAGTGAGGAAGAATTTAATGCTTCTCTTAACTTTGCAAAGGAAATGGGCTTTGCCTCTGCCCATATATTCGCTTATTCAAGGCGAGAAGGTACCGTTGCCTACGGGCTTCAGGGCCAGGTGGAAAAGACGGAAAAATCACGCCGAAGCAAAGAAATGATAGAGGTTACAGGCAAAAGTGAGCTTGAATTTTTAGAAAAGCATATCGGTAAAACCTATGGTGTTCTTTTTGAAACAAAGGACAAGTACGGATATTTTAACGGCTTTACCGCTAACTACTGTCAGGTAAAGGTAAAATCCGACAAGGACATAACAGGCTGTTTAATTGATACTAAAATCACCCGACGAGAAAACAACTGCCTTATTGGAGAAATATAAAAAAGAGCAACGTTCGTTGCTCTTTTCTTTTATCTGTTACTTATTGTTAGGTATATGCTCAATAATATCTGATACAGAACAATCTAACAATTCACAAAGGTCGTCCAGCGTATTTGTTGAAATCGACATATTTCTGCGCAAACGCTGA
>JAZNQX010000097.1:0-3933 GCA_045590395.1 Acutalibacteraceae bacterium | reverse complement strand
AACAGAAGTGGGCTTAGGTCTTACCTGCCCTGCCGCCGCAAAGCTTATTATTGACAATAGATTTTCACTTTGCCTTTACTCAGAAGATGCTGAAGAAGCTTACAAAAACCCTGAGGAAGAAGCATTTTTAAAACAGCGTGATGTTTATTTTAACAGCGATATTGAGTATTTGAGTAAATTCTTGCCCGATATTTCTTTGTATGATTTGGCAGATTTTTTCCTAAAGCTTGAACGGCTGGATAACTGTTGGGACAATTATCTTTTACCTCTTAAAAACAATACTACAAGGCTAAAAGATGTTAAAATAACCGACAAAAGCAAAGCACATAATCTGTTTTGTTATTTTGTTTACAGACATTTACATAACACTTCCCTTGCGTTTTGTCTTTTGTGTACCTATTTTATAATTGCCCTTGGCGGCGATATTTACGATACCGCCCGAATGTTCTCAAGCGAAATTGAATATAGCGATGAAAATATTGATAAATTGAATGAAACAATAAAAACCTGCTAAGCCATGACTTAGCAGGTTTTTTCTATATCGTTTCGGCTATTACTGCCTTAATTGTGTGCATACGGTTTTCGGCTTCTTTAAAGACGATAGAACGGTCACTCTCGAATACTTCGTCTGTAACCTCCATACTATCTCTGCCAAATCTCTCGCCCATTTCCTTTCCGATTTGGGTTTTAAGGTCATGGAAGGACGGCAGACAGTGCATAAACACTGCATTATCTGCAGCAGCATTCATAAGAGCGGTATTCACCTGATATGCAGACAAATCATTTATACGTTCTTCCCAAACTTCTACAGGCTCACCCATTGAAACCCAAACATCAGTACAAATTACATTTGCACCTTTAACGGCTTTCATAGGTTCGGTCTCAAATTTTAAAACTGCACCGCTTTTTTTGGCGAGTTCTTTACATTTATTAACCAGCTCAGCGTTTGGCATATATTTCTCCGGTGCGCAGGCGGTAAAATTTAGTCCCATTATAGCACAGCCAACCATTAAAGAATTTCCCATATTATATCTGGCGTCGCCCATATAGACAAAATTTATACCCTTAAGGTAACCAAAATGCTCTTTAATTGTTAAGAAATCCGCAAGAATTTGTGTTGGGTGGAACTCATTAGTAAGACCATTCCATACCGGCACAGAGGAGTATTTAGCCAGTTCTTCAACTATTTCCTGACCGTAGCCTCTATACTCAATACCGTCATATATACCCGATAACACTCTTGCAGTATCGGCAATGCTTTCCTTTTTTCCTATCTGAGAAGCAGAAGGGTCAAGAAAGGTTGAGCAGATACCAAGGTCGTTTGCCGCAACCTCGAAGCTACAACGGGTACGGGTACTGTTTTTCTCAAAAATGAGGGCAATATTTTTGCCACGATATTTATCGTGAGCAATACCCTCTTTTTTCATTTTTTTATATTCTGCAGCCTTATCTATAAGATATTCAATTTCTTCTGCAGTAAAGTCTAAAAGCTTCAGAAAATCTCTGCCTTTTAAGTTCATAAAAATTTCCTTTCTAAAGAGCGCAAACCTCTTTAATTATATTAAGAGCTTTTTTTAGTTGTTCTATTGGAATATTAAGTGCGGGAAGCAAACGGACTTTAGTTTTTGCGGTAAGCACCAAAACTCCTCGTAACAGACATTCTTTAACAATATCGGAAGCATGGTTTTCAGTTTCAATACCCAGCATAAGACCCATACCTGTTATGCTTTTTATTCCTTTTGCCCCACTTAAAGAATCAACAATAATTTTATTTCTTTCTTTAACACCGTCAAGTATGTTTTTATCTATACGGCTGATTATATTGACAGCACCTGCACAAGAAACAGGATTACCACCAAAGGTAGAGCCGTGAGAAGACGGAGTAAAAATATCTTTCACCTTATCAAATAGCATTGTGGCGCCTATCGGCAGTCCACCGGCAAGACCCTTTGCAGTTGAAACAATATCGGGGGTAAAACCGTAGTTCATATAACTGTAAAGTTCGCCCGTTCTGCCGTTACCTGTCTGTACTTCATCAACAATAGTTAAAATATCATTTTCTTTGGCAACTTTAAGGATAGCATCAACAAAATCACAATTCAGCGGTACAACACCGCCCTCGCCCTGCACGGGTTCAAACATAATAGCGCTGGGTTTATATTTTTCAACGCTTTCATACAGTGCCGCTATATCATTGGCAGGGGTATAGGCAAAACCGTTTGTAAGAGGAAGAAAATCTTTATGAAATATATCCTGTCCCGTAGCGGAAAGTGTGGTTATAGTTCTGCCGTGAAAACTGTTAACAAGGGTTAGAATTACCGGTTCTTTAATACCTTTAATATCGGTAGCGTACTTTCTTGCGGCTTTTATGGCACACTCGTTAGCCTCTGCGCCCGAGTTTGAGAAGAACACCTTACTACAGCCTGTACGTTCACTCAGAATTTTTGCAAGTGTGATACAGGGACTGCTGTAATAAAGGTTTGAGGTATGCTGAAAACAATCAAGCTGGTCTTTTACTGCCGCCACCCATTCTTCATCAGAAAAGCCGAAGGTATTTACGGCAATTCCTGTACCAAGGTCAATATATTCTTTGCCTGTTTCGTCATAGCAAAGGCTTCCCTTTCCCTTTACAATTTGCACGGGAAAACGGTTATATGTACCTGCAATATATTTTTTATCGTTTTCAAAACAGTTAGCCAACGTACTCACCCTTTATTTTTATAAAACATAGTGCCGATACCTTCATCGGTCAAGGTTTCAATAAGAATTGAATGTTCAACACGTCCGTCAATAATAAATACCTTTCTTACGCCCCAGTTGATAGCATCAACACAGCACTCAACCTTAGGTATCATACCATCGGAAATTGTGCCATCCTGCATAAGCGTTTTGGCGTCACTTACTTCAATATGTGAAATAAGAGACTTTTCGTCATTTTTATCCTTTAAAATACCGCATATATCGGTTAAAGAAATAAGACTTTCCGCTTCCATAGCACCTGCAATTTTAGCGGCAGCAGTATCAGCGTTAACATTATAAACATTGCCCTCTTTATCACATGCAAGGGTAGATACAACGGGAATATAACCCTTTTCAATAACATCAAGAATAGGCTGAACATTAACCTTAGTTATATCGCCAACAAAGCCTAAATCTTTATTCTTAGCTTCTGCCATAAGCATATGCCCATCTATACCCGAAAGACCTATTGCCTTACCGCCCTTACGCTCGATAAGGTTAACAAGACTTTTGTTTACCTTACCTGCAAGTACCATCTGAACAATATCTACAGTATCCTTATCGGTAACGCGAAGGCCGTTAACGAACTTACTTTCAATTCCCACTCTGCCCAGCATATCAGTAATTTCGGGGCCACCGCCGTGAACAAGAACAACCTTAACACCAACAAGGGTTAAGAGTATAATATCGCTCATAACAGAGTTCTTTAAGTCCTCGTTTATCATAGCGTTGCCGCCGTATTTAATTACAACAATTTTTCCTGTATATTTCTTGATATACGGAAGTGCCTGTACAAGTATTTCGGCTCTGTCTGCATTAGAAACATTCATAATTTTCTCTCCCATTCAAAAACAGTTAAAATCTCCATAATTTATGGAGATTTTATTTTTATGTTCGATAATCACCGTTTATTTTAACATAATCATATGTCAAATCGCAACCCCAAGCGGTAGCAGTAGCACTACCGTCATTAAGGTCAACTAAAATTTCTATTTCGTCTTCCAGCAGTATTTCTTTAGCTTTTTCCTCAGAAAAATCGACACCACTGCCGTTTTTACATACTTCAATTATTCCTTTTGATGATTTAAAAGCAACATCAACCTTTAAAACATCAACATCGCATTTTGCATAACCGATAGCACAGAGAATTCTGCCCCAGTTAGCATCGGCGCCAAACATTGCGGCCTTTGTAAG
>JAZNQX010000096.1:0-6294 GCA_045590395.1 Acutalibacteraceae bacterium | reverse complement strand
TACAGTGAACTATACCGCCTGTGACATCTTCATTTGTGTCAAAGGTCTTTGTAAAGGGTGCAATATGCTCATAGTTTTTAATACAGCCGTTTTTATCACAGTATAGAAGTGTTATGCAGATATGTCCGTCAATTTCTGCAGAAGTTCCGTTAGCACCCTTTGAAGAAACTCTGGCAACAGCCTTGCACTTAAGTATTTTTGTTATTTCCGGATAAAAATCCGGCAAAACAAAATCTTCATCAACAGGGATTTCTCCTGTTGCGCTGAAAACCGATTCATTTACCGCCATTGTCTGTCTTACCGTTTTAAAATCCATATAGAAAACCTCTCTTTTCTAATTTACAATATATTGCTTCTCGGTATATTGTATTAAAACAAAAGAGTTTTTATGACAAAGAAAAAAGGAGATACAGCGTATCTCCTTAATATGTTATGTTATGGGTTCTTCTTTTTTAATTTTAAAAATCATTCTTAAAATACCACTTAAAAACTTAGGACTTTTTACCAACACTATCTTCATAAAATGCCTCCCTAACAATATTTTATGCAGGAAAAGCTTAGTATGATAACGGTAATGGCAAGAACCGCAATAAGCAGTCTGGCAGAGCAAAAGCAGGACAGCAACAGCCCTATGGAAAATGCTATGGCAATTACACCCTTATTAACAGGCTTTCTTCGCATATACCGCACCAACCCTTTCCGTACATATTTCTAATATAATTATACGGAAAAAGTCAAAAAGTGTTCATCGTTTTTTCTGTTTATTCCAAGAACTTAAGTGTTTTAACTCATTATATATGGTAATGTAGCTTTCGTGTCGGCTTTTTTCTATCTTTCCCATTTCTACCGCTTCACACACACCACAGCCCTTTTCACATATATGAAGGCAGTCACTGAAGAAGCAGGAATTTGTATATTCGCTGAAATCGGGAAAGCACTCTGCAAGGCTTTCTCTGAATTCTAAAGAGCCAAGTTGACTGTCTATTGAAGAAAATCCGGGTGTATCTGCCACATAGCCGCCAAAGGAGTGTTTAAAAAGCTCGGTATGGCGCGTGGTATGTCGGCCTCTGCCAAGTTTTACACTTACCTCACCCGTTTGTAGACAAAGCCCATCAAAAAGCAGATTTAAAAGGCTTGACTTACCTACACCCGAGTTGCCCGTAAAGGCGGAAACGCAGTTAGCAAGTTCGTTTTTTAGTCCCTCTATGCCCTCGCCTGTTTCTGCCGAAACCACAAAGGTCTTAAAGCCGCTGTTTAGATAAATTTTCTTGTATTCTGTAAAATTGCCTAAATCGCATTTATTGAAAACTACAACAGGTTCAATATTATGAAAAGCACACAAGGCTGTAATTCTGTCAATAATAAGCAAATTCGGCGCAGGTGTAGCAAATGAAGAAACAATAAACAACTTATCTATATTGGCAACCGTGGGCCTGACAAGAGCATTTTTACGGGGATATATCTTTTCAATAACCCCTTTGTTGTCAGCGCCCTCGGTTATTTCTACATAGTCACCAACAATTGGTGATATACCGTCATTTCTAAAGCTTCCCCGAGCTTTACATTCATATACCTTATCATCGGTATGAACATAATAAAACCCCGAAATTGCTTTACACAATAATCCCTTCATATATTTATCCGAGATTATTCTCATTTGATACGGTATATTTACCGGTAACACAGTCAAAGTTTGTAATAATCATATAATCATTAAAGTTCTTATTATCTGCGCTGATTTTAATGGTACATCTGTTTAGCACCCTACTTGTTGAGGTAAAGGTAAGACTATAGGTGTTGTTTGCAGTAAAATCAATAGCTTTTGAAACTGCAAGACACTTATTACCGTCCCATATACCTATATAACCTATTTGGCTTATATAGCTTAAATCTTTAGGTATGCTAAGTGTTATTGTACCCTTATAATAGCCACTGCTTACAACAAGGTCAACGGCGGTTCCGTAATCAACCTTTGTACCCGCAGAATATGCAGGAGTCTGCGCCATAACGGTACCTGCAGAGTAGTTTTTATTGGTATTATCCTCAACAGTAACGCTACCTACAACAAGTCCGCTTTTTTCAAGCTGTGCAATAGCATCCTCTTTGCTGAGTCCTACGCTGTCAGGAAGCGACACCTTAGATTTTGCCTTACCTGTACTTACATATACGGTAATTTCACTACCCTCGGGTACAGAGGTGCCTATTTCGGGGTTAGTTCTTATTACATAACCCTCTTCAATATCGTTATCAGAGCTTTCCACAAAGTTTGGCTTAAAGCCTGCATTTTCAAGCATCTGACCTGCGATATCCTTAGCCTTGCCTGCCACATCGGTAACAATAACGGTTTTAGCGCCGCTACTGATAGTAAGAGTAATTGACTGATTCTTCTTAACATCGTGACCTTCGTTAACCGACTGAGCAATAACATAACCCTTTTCGGTATCACTGGGCTCAAATTTGGTAATATAATCAAAGGTATCACTGTATTCGTATTCATCACTTTGAATATACTCCCACTTAAGACCCACAAAATTAGGACAGGGTATTTCCTCTGTTTTTCCCACCAATTTGGGTATATAAAGGAAAAGCATAATAATCAGTGTAGCGACAAAAGTAACTGTTATACCGGCAATAACTGGAAGCCAAGGTATATTTTTGGGGCCTGAAGAAGCAGACCTTGTGCCATTATCGTCAAGGTCGTCCATAAATTTTGTGGGCTGTTCGTCTACATAGAAGCCGTAATCAAAGGTGACGGCAGGGTCGCGCTTAAATGCTTCAAGGTCAAGCAGCATTTCAGAAGCAGACTTATAGCGTTTATCGCTGTTTTTCTGCATAGCGCGCATAGTAATCTGCTCAAGCCCTACGGGAATAGAGCCGTTAATGCTGGTGGGCGGTTGAGGCTCTCTCTGAAGCTGCATTATAGCAACCGAAACAGCGCTTTCTGCCTGAAAAGGCAGTTCACCTGTCAGCATTTCATAGAGAATTACACCGAGAGAATAAATGTCTGATTTTTCATCAGTATTATCGCCTCTTGCCTGTTCAGGACTGATATAGTGAACCGAACCGATAGCCTTATCGGTTATGGTTTTCTGTTCACTACGGGCAAAACGGGCTATACCAAAGTCGGTAACCTTGATGGTACCGTCAGAAAGCACAATAATATTCTGCGGCTTAACATCACGGTGCACAATTCCTTTGTCGTGAGCGTGCTGAAGACCGCGTAAAATCTGAACAGCATAGTAAAGAGCGTCCTTCCATCTTAGACTTCCCTGCTGTTCTATAAGCTGTTTTAAGGTGATACCGTCAATATATTCCATTACTATATACTGAATTTTCTCACCGATACTTACATCAAACACCTTTACGATATTGGGATGTGAAAGTACGGCTATCGCCTTGGATTCGTTAGTAAAACGACGAATAAACTCTTCATTAGAGGTATATTCTTCCTTTAAAATTTTAACCGCAACTATGCGCGCTTCAATATTATCATAGGCCTTATATACAATTGCCATGCCGCCGATACCGATTATTTCAAGAAGCTCGTATCGTCCGTCAAGCTTTTTTCCAATATAATTATCCATGCTTTATTTCCTTTCCGCAAAGTCCTAAAATTTCACAGCCACAGCCGTTATGTTATCTCCACCGCCGTTATCATTGGCAATGTTTACAAGACGCTGAGCAACTCTATTATCAAAATTTTTAAGCTCAGCCGCGATTTGCTCTGCGCTGACATAATTAGATAAACCGTCACTGCATAGCAGAATAACCGTACCGCTTGTCGCATCGGCGAAATCAAGGTCTGCGCTTACCTGCGCCCCTACACCCAGCGCCCTTGTAATAACATTTTTGCTGGGGTGAACCCGTGCTTCATCGGGAGTTATCTGCCCGTTATCCACCATAGTTTGCACCATAGAATGGTCAACGGTTATCTGTGTCAGAGTATTGTCACTAAAGGCGTAAGCCCTACTGTCACCAACATGCACAATATACGCGCAGTCATAGTTCACATAAAGCAGTACAACCGTTGTTCCCATTCCTCTGTATTCTTCGTCCTTTTGGGAGGCTTCATAAACTGCGGTATTGGCAGAATAAACTGCACTGCGCAAAATAGTTTCAATCTGAGTAGATGTCATTGAAGGTCTTAGGGAACGCTTTAAGTAGTCGCTTATAACTTCACAAGCCAAACGACTTGCAATATTACCTGCTTTGGCGCCGCCCATACCGTCACATACAACAGCATAGCCACTATTTTCAGTCAGCATTTCAAACTGAAAATAGTCCTGATTTGCTTCTCTTACCTTTCCTACATCACTTACACCGTAAACTAACATCAAACCTCCTCCTTTCTTATCTCCTGCCGCCTTAGCTGTCCGCAGGAAGCGTTAATATCCGCGCCCAGCGTTCTTCTGACGGTAGCATTGATTTTATGTTTTTCAAGACATTCTTTGAATCTATTTATTCTGTTATTGTCCGATTTAACAAAATCGGTTTCAACAACGGGATTTGCAGGAATTAAATTCACATGGCACATAACGCCTTTCAGTATTTTAGAAAGCATTACTGCGTGTTCGTCTGAGTCGTTAACGCCGTTTATCATAGCATACTCAAAGGATATTCTTCTTGTGGTTGCCTTTTGATAATCCTTACAGGCATTAATCAGCTTTTCAATATTCCATTTATTATTTACAGGCATTGTTCTGCTTCGTATTTCATCGGTAGGCGCATGAAGTGAAATTGACAGTGTAATGGGAAGCTTAAGCTCAGCCAACTTATATATACCGTCAACCACGCCTGAGGTTGAAAGAGAGATGTGCCTTAAACCTATATTCATACCCTTTTCATCAGACACAAGTTTTAAAAAGCGTACGCTGTTATCAAAATTATCAAGGGGCTCACCCATACCCATCATAACTACATTAGAAACGCGGATATTGTTGTCCCTCTCTGCCGCCATAATCTGAGAAAGCATTTCCGAAGCAGTAAGATGCCTTATAAGGCCGCCGATACCTGAAGCGCAGAACTTACAGCCCATTCTGCAACCAACCTGAGTTGATATACATACAGTATAGCCGTGATTGTATTTCATAAGCACCGACTCAATACACTCTCCGTCATAAAGACGGTAAAGATATTTAACCGTTCCGTCTATTTTTGATTCAAGACGGCGAACTATTTGCACATCGGCAATATAGCATTTTTCTTTTAGGGTGTTTCGAAGGTCTTTGGACAAATTAGACATTTCATCAAAACTGACAGTGCCGCTTTGTAACCATTTAAAAATCTGGGCGGCACGGTATTTAGGCTGTGATATTTCCTGCATAAAACAGGTTATTTCCTCTACTGTCATTGATTTTATATCAATTTTATCCAAAATTTCACCTCCAACTAATCTCTTATAAGCAAAGCGTGGAAAAATCCGTCACCGTCTTCTCCGGGCAGGTCGGTATTAATATATTCACACTTAAAGTCAGCGTGGCTGTTTAAAAATTCTTCCACCTGCTTTTCGTTTTCACTTTTTCTGAGAGTACAGGTAGAATATAAAAGTCTGCCACCACGTTTTACATACCTCGAAGAAGTATTTAAAATATTTTTCTGTATATTTTCCAGCTCTTTAAAATCATCAATAGCCTTATATTTAATTTCGGGTTTTCTTCTGATAACCCCAAAGCCCGAGCACGGAACATCACAAAGCACCGCATCAAACTTACCCAGATTATCGTTATATACTGTCGCATCATTAACCTGCGGCTTTATACAGGAAAGACCGAGCCGTTCTGCACCCGATTTAATAAGTGAAACCCTGTTTTCGTATAAGTCGCAGGAAACAATTTCGCCCTTATTTTCCATTGAAAGCGCTACAGTAAAGCTTTTACCGCCCGGTGCGGCGCAAACGTCAAGCACCCTCTCCCCTGCCTTTGCTTTTAAAGCCTTGGCGCAATTTTTAGATGCACTGTCCTGTGCGTAGAAAAAGCCTTCAATATATTGTGGATTATTATTAAAATCAATTCCACCGATTATATTAAAGGAAGCATTATCAGACAAAAGTTCTGCTTTAATACCTGCTTCTTCGAATTTATTGCTAAGCGCCTCGGCAGAAATTTTAACGGTATTTACACAAACGTTAAGTTTTGAGGCAAGTAAATAAGCGCTTAATATTTCCTCGGTAACTTCTGCGCCGTAATCGGCAAGAAGCTCGTTTATTATCCATACAGGGCAAGAATATCTTACCGACAGTGAAAATAAATCCTTTGATGTGGGAAGTGACGGCAAATGTTCAGCCGCGCTTCTAAG